>NZ_JBIVPK010000025.1:0-126591 GCF_044754605.1 Streptomyces sp. NPDC093064 | reverse complement strand
CTGGCGCCGCCGCCATCAAGCCATCGCACGAGCCTGCCACCAGCGCCGACACGCTCTTCAGGACCAGCCATGACCAGAACTACAGCTGCCGTGACTGCTGGCGGAGCTGCCGAAGAAGAACGGCTGGACGCTGTCGGAGCGGGCGGGGCATGTCACCGCGGACCGGATGCAGTGGCTGCTCAACGGCTCGGTGCACACTGCACCTATGAATGGGTATCAGGTAGGTGAAGTGCCGGTAATCGGGCGTGAGGGGCTGTTGCGGCTGGTCGCGTTGGTCGAGCGGCTGCGGGCCCGGCAGCGTGAAGAGGAGAGCGAGTCGTCGTGGACGACGCAGGGGGCGGCTGCCCCAGAGCCTGGCCCGTCAGGGCCCGGGCGAGGAGGTGTGGGCGGGGCTGCCGGAGGTGAACCGGCTGCTGGCGGTGCGGTGGCTGGCGGTGTTGGCGGGCCGGGCTCTGCCGGAGGCGGCAACGGGAGTGTCGGTGAGCGGTGAGATGGCGTCAGCAGGTACTTGCTGGGGCATCTCTGCCCGGGTGAGGTTGTGGGCGGGGCGCTCCACGACGTCTTGAAGAAAGTGATCCTTGTGAGGCGGGTGCGTGGACCCCCATACGAATGGTGAGTGCCTCCTTGCGGAGATCGCTCTCTGCGGGCGGCGCCCTATGCGTCGAAGCGTGACCAAGGGAAGTCGTACGCGCGCAAGGGGGCGAGGATTTCTCGGTGGCGTGTGCCGAACGCGATGGTCGCCTCCGTCTCGTCTGCGCTGACACTGGCCAGTAGTCCAGTGGCTGCATAGAACAGGTCGCCTGTGTAGGTGGGGAGGAAGGGGCTGAGGGGGACCGGTCGGAGGAAGTTCCACAGCGGTTCGAGGCGCTCCAGGGGCATGACCCTGGTCCAGGCGTTGAAGGGCGCAACGCCGCATGCTTCGTTGAGGGTGAACTGGAGCAGCAAGCGGCTGAGGGGTTCCGCGTCGAGGATCGTTTCCGGGTCGTCGTCGACGTGAGGGTCCTCTGTGAGCCAGACAGGGGGGTCGGAGTCCATTGGGCCGCCCCGGGGCGGCCAGGGGATGGACCAGTCCCTGACCCCCTGGTTGTCTGCCGCGAAGACCAGTTGGCTGCCGTGCGGTCTCTTGACGTGCTGGGGGTGCAGGAGCACCGGGTTGCTGAAGCGGTGGAGAGCGGGGCGCAGCCGGGCGAGGCGGTGGAAGGCGGCGAGCGCAGGCGGCAAACGGGCGAGTTCGTCGTCCGCGAGCGCCTTGGGGTCCGGCTCGGCTTCCTCGGCCGGGTACCAGCCCAGAACGAGCATCTCCAGGGCGCGGACGGGGTCTGTGTCGACGTGGTCGATCCAGTCGACGGGCGGGAGTGGCCCGGAGGAGGGAGTGGTTGCATGAGGTGAGGACCATGGGGTGTGTGTCATGAGCTCACCGTAGGGTGTGATCGGGACAGACTCGCTGGCCGAGAGCGTGGCCTCCAGCGGAACTCACTGAAGGCGTGGTCGTGCGCGTGGAAGTTGCCAGCCCTCTTCGTAACGCCGTTCTGGGCCCTTTCGATGGTGTCGTCCATGGCCTTGAGGGCGTCGTTCCGCGCCTGCTGGGCCTTCTCCTCCTTCGTGTACTTGGGCATCAGGCCCGGAGCGTCGATCGCCGCAACCGAACGGGTCATCGGCCAGCCACTCCCGAAGCCCTTGGTGATGTCGCTGTCGCGACACGATGGTCTCCTCGACCGCTGGCACGTGCTGCTGCCAGGGTTCTACAGCCTGCTGAGTGCACGCGGGATAGCGGCCGACTGGCAATTCCGTGCCCCCTACTACGACAAACGTACGGCGGATGAGGAAGGAGAGGAGGCGGAGTACGACTTCATGAAGATTGGCAGCTCCGTCCTGTACGGACATCCGCAGTTGATCCCCGTCGGGCGGGATCTCGGAGGAGGGGGCCTCGTACTGGACAACCGCCCCGGGATCAACCGCGGGCGTATCCACGAAGTCGAGGCCACCGAAGGCGTTACGTTTGGATCACACGAGATGTGGACGTCCCTGCCGGTGCTCATGGATGCAATCGCCACCTCCCTAGAGACCGACCAGCCCCTGGACGGCTACGCGCCTGTTGTGGACGTGGAACAGAGGCTGCAATGGGACTTCCGACCGCTGCGCCGTGATCGGACCTTGCCTGGGGCATGACGCAGCAGCGGATGGTGAGGTCGGTGGAGCCTTACAACATGACTCTGTATGGGGCGACTACGCTGCGGCTTGCCTCAACGGAGGTTGGTGGACACAAATCGCGACAATGCAAAACCGTCAGGTCCGGTTGTCGTTCCTGGGGTAGTTCCGTGACACCCCACGAGCGAACCAGGCCCGGCCTCCGCGCCCTGAGACTGAGGGAGGCCGGGCGGGGGCTGGACCGGCGGCCGAGGGTGATCATGAGAAGCCGGGTGATCTCCGTGACCTCCACCGAGGTGCCGCACGCCCTTACGTGAACTTCCCGACCAAAGGATCACTCCGGCCCCTGCCCCGTCCCCTGGCCAGCAGGCTTCATCCTTGCCGATGAAGACGCATCGGCGGCCCACCTGCGTCCCTGTCTCCCGTAGGCGTGGTGCGCGCCTGTCCGTTGGGAGGCGTCGAGCTCTCCCGTCTCCGTTCGTATGGGCCGGCTTCCTCCACGTCGGCGGCCGGAGCGTCGTCGCGCCGAGGTCTGAGTGGGGCAGTGGCAGTCGCTCGTCGGCCCGTGGACCTGCCTCGTACAGCCATGCCGGAGCCCCCGTTGGCCTTCCAGTCGCACAGCACCTCGCCGGTGCCGCGATCGGTGCAGGAGGCGATCTGCGGGAAGGCAGTGCCCCGCACACCTGATGCAGGTCGAAAGCGCGAGCAGCACAAGAAAGTTGATCGTGAGGGGCAGGGGATCCTGCGATGCGGATGTGCCGCCTGCACGGGCCCGACCGTTGTCAGTGCCGAGGTCTAACGTGATCGGTAACTGCTCATGAGGTCCCCGTGCAACGGGTGACGGGGAGGAACAGCGCCATGCACCAGGAAATTGCCGACGAGGACCGGTTCGAGATGCCCGCCGCCTGGCTGCGGGCCCTGCCCGTGCTCCGGGCCGCCGCGAAGCCGGCCGAGGACGCGGTGGAGAAGGCCGCTCGCCGCTACGCGCAGGAGGCGGCCTGGTTCGAGGAGATGTTCTCCTCCTCCGGCAGCGACCCGGAGCTGGTGAAGGAGGGCCGGGCCCACCGGGAGGGCAGTCCCTCTCCGCTCGGAGCCGCCGTGGAGATCGCCGTTGGCTGGCACTACACGATGGTGGACGTGCTCGTCGACGCCTGCGTGACCGAACACGGCCTGCCGTTCGCAGCCCGTGCCGTCGTGGAGCTGGGATGCGTCAACCCCCATTACATGCAGGCAGGTTCCCGACGGTACGACGCGGTGCTGCGGAGAGCGACCGATTACCAGACCTACTACGTGGGGGAGACCGCCGCCCGTATCCGGGACCTGCTCGCGGCGGTCGACGAGGAGACCCGACGGCGGACCGTCGAGGCCCTCGCCGGCCTCCGGGACAGCGCCGAGCGCCGCATCGTGGTCTCCTACCTGGTACCCGAGGAGCATGCCTGGGTCGACGAGTGCTGCGACGGCCCGATACCGAACGACTCCGTCCTGCGGCGCATGCTCCTTCTCTCCCTGTACCGGCCGGAGCAGATCGCCCGCATCGGCGAAGGAGCACGACTCGGCTGGAACGGCTGGAACCTCCAACTGCTCGCCACCCTCGCGAACCGGCTCGGTCCCGGCGTCGGGTCCCTGCTGGAGGACGCGTTCGCCGGAGCCTACGGATCCGACGGACACCGGGACGTCGCGGGCTGGGCCGCCGAACTGCCCACCGACGACGCCTTCCGCCTGCTGCTGAAGAAGGGCGGCGACCGCAATGTCCGCCCCGCCCTGCTCGACGCCATGAACCGCTACCCTCGGCGGGCCCTGCGGCTGCTCTCCGCCGCCGCGGCGGGCGACAGCGAACAGGCGTCCCTCTCCCGGATGCTGCTGCCCCTGCACGTGGTGACCCACCCGGAGCTCACGAAGGAGACGTTGCCCGCCCTGCCCGAGGCGTCCGCAGCCGTCGTCGCCCCGCTGCTGAAGCGAGGCGAACGGGACGCAGAAGAGCCTGCGGAGGCGCTCCCCGCCCTGCTGGTCGCCCCGCCGTGGACCCGGAAGCGCACCAGCCGCAAGGCCCGCGTGGCCCGCGACGTCCCCGGGGCGCCGCAGGCCGAGGTGGCCTGGAAGCCCGGGGAGCAGGAGGCCTGGGCGTCCACCGTCGTCGCCGAAACCCCCTGGTGGCGCGAGCACGACTGGTCCCGCGAGATCCAGCAGATGCAGCAGGGGACGTGGCGGGGCAACATCCACGCCGCCCGCCTCTTCGTCACCGGCCCCGAGGACGTCGTACGCCCACTGCTCGACGCCTTCGCCCCCGAGCACGTCTGGGACACCGAGAGCCACCTCAGGCCCGTCGCCGCCCGCCACGGCCTGCACGCCCTGCCGATGCTGAGCCGGCTCGCCGCCCGCTACCCAGCCACCGCCTGCGGCCTGCTGCTGCCCTACCGCAGCGTCGAGGTGGCCCGGCAGATGGCCGAGTGGCTGGTGCGCCGCCAGTCGCTGAGGCCCACGGTTCTCGCCTGGCTCCGCCGCCACGGCCGGGCCGCGGCCGCCCTCCTCGTTCCCGACGCCGTCGGCCCGGCGGGCATGCCCCGCACCCACGCCGAACACGCCCTGCGGCAACTCGCCGCAGAGGTGGGCGCCGAGGCCGTGCGGGAGATCGCCGCCGGCTGCGGCGCCGAGGCCGAGGAGATCGTCGCCGACCTCCTCGCCGGCGATCCGCTGGAGGCCGCCCTCCCGGCGAGGATGCCGTCCCCCTGCACCTGGGCCGACCCCGCCCTGTTCCCGCAGATCCGGCTCACCGGCGGCCGCGGCGCCCTGCCCGCCGACGCCGTCCGCCACGTGACGACCATGCTGCAGATCTCCAAGCCCGGTGACGTCTACCCCGGCCTCGCCACCGTCACCGAGCACTGCGACGCCGGCTCCCTCGCCGAGTTCGCCTGGGCCCTCTTCATGACGTGGCGGTTCCACGGCATGCCGGCCAAGGACAGCTGGGCCCTCCACGCCCTCGGCCTCCTCGGCGACGACGAGACCGTCCGCCGTCTCACCCCCCTCGTGCGTGCCTGGCCCGGTGAGAACGCCCACCACCGGGCCGTCGAGGGCCTCACCGTCCTCGCTGCGATCGGCACCGACACCGCCCTGCGCCATCTGCACGGCATCTCCCAGCGTGTGCCGTTCAAGGCCCTCAAGAAGCGAGCCCGGGAGAAGATCGACGAGGTCGCCGAAGGACTCGGCCTCACCACCGACCAGCTCGCCGACCGGCTGGTCCCCGACCTCGGCCTCGCCGACGACGGCAGCACCGTCATCGACTACGGCCCGCGCCGCTTCACCGTCACCTTCGACGAACAGCTCCGCCCTTGTGTCCGCGACGAGACCGGCAAGCTCCGCAAGGCCCTGCCGGCCCCGGGCGTCAAGGACGACCCGGAACTCGCCCCCGCCGAGCGCAAGCGGTTCGCCGCCCTTAAGAAGGAGGTCCGAACCATTGCCTCCGACCAGCTGCGCCGCCTGGAGGCCGCCATGGTCACCGGCCGCTCCTGGACCGCCGCCGAGTTCCGCGAACTGCTCGTCGAACACCCCCTTCTGCGCCACTTGGTGCGCCGCCTGGTCTGGCTCGGCGACGGCGACGGCATGGTGACCGCGTTCCGTGTCGCCGAGGACCTCACCCTCGCCGACGTCCACGACGACGCATGGACCCTCCCCGCCGACGCCACCGTGCGCCTCGCCCACCCCCTCCATCTGGGAGACGAACTCGAGGCCTGGGCCGACCTCTTCGCCGACTACGAGATCCTCCAGCCCTTCCCGCAGCTCGGGCGCCCCGTGCACGCCTTCACCGACGCGGAGGCCACCGGCCACCGGCTGACCCGCTTCGAGGGCGTCACCGTCCCCGTCGGCAAACTCCTCGGCCTCACCAAGCGCGGCTGGGAACGCGGCACGCCCGAGGACAACGGTGTGGAACGCTGGTTCTCCCGCCCGATCGCCCGCGACCGCCACCTCGTCATCGCCCTCGACGACGGCATCGCCGTCGGCATGGTCGACGCGTTCCCCGACCAGACCCTCGAGACCATATGGATCGACACCGCCCCCGGCGACTACTGGCGCAACCACACCTACCCGCACCGCCTCGGCGAGATCGACCCCGTCATCGCCTCCGAGATTCTCGCCGACCTGACCGACATCACCGCCAAGTGAGCCCCGCCATGACCACAGTGAGCGACCCGCACCCGCCCCGCCTGCAGCGCCCGCCCGCAGAGGTGCGCCACGCCGACGAACTCGCCGAGCTGCGTGCTGGGGACACCGACCCGCGGCCGCCCGGCTGGCAGCTCAGCCTCCGTGCCGCCCTCCGCTTCGTGGTCGGAGACCCCGACGCCGGCATCAGCCGCAAGTTCGTCGGCAGCCCCTCGCTCGTCGAACGGGCCCTGGTGACCCTGGCCACCAACCGGGGTCTGATGCTCGTCGGCGAACCCGGCACTGCCAAGTCGCTGCTCTCCGAGCTCATCGCGGCAGCCGTCAGCGGCACCTCCACGCTCACTGTGCAGGGCGGCGCGGCCACCACCGAGGACCAGATCAAGTACTCCTGGAACTATGCCCTGCTGGTCTCCGAAGGCCCCTCCCGCCGCTCCCTGGTGCCCGCCCCCATGCTCCGCGGCATGGCCGAGGGACGCATCGTCCGCTTCGAGGAGATCACCCGCTGCCCCCTCGAGGTCCAGGACTGCCTGCTCTCCCTGCTCTCCGAACGCGTCGTCGCCGTCCCCGAACTCGACGGCGACGACGGCATGGTCTTCGCCCGCCAGGGCTTCAACGTCATCGCCACCGCCAACACCCGCGACCGCGGCGTCAATGAGATGAGCGCCGCACTCAAACGCCGTTTCAACTTCGAGACCGTCTTCCCGATACTCGACCTCGACACCGAACTCGCCCTCGTCGAAGCCGAGTCCACCGCCCTGCTCCGCGAGTCCGGAGTCGAGCGGGCACCCGACCGGGACGTCCTCGAGGTACTGGTCGGTACCTTCCGCGAACTGCGCGGCGCACCCGGCCAGGGCGACCGGCCCTCCGCAGTGATGAGCACCGCCGAAGCTGTCTCCACGGCCCACGCCGTCGGCCTGCGCGGCTGGTTCCTGCGCGGCGAGGCCGGCAACGCCGCCGACATCGTCTCCTGTCTCGCCGGCACCGCCGCCAAGGACAGCCCCGAGGACCTCGCCCGCCTGCGCCGCTTCCTCGAACAGCAGGCCCGCCTGCGCCGAGGCCTCCAGTGGCAGGCCCTCTACGAGGCCCGGCACCTGCTGGACCAACGGTGAGCACCGCCCGCGTCACCTTCCTGGGGGTGCGCCACCACTCACCGGCCTGCGCCGGCCTTGTTCGCCGCACGATCCGCGAACTGCGCCCGGCATACGTCCTGGTCGAGGGCCCCGCCGACATGAACGACCGGATCGGCGAACTGCTCCTCGGACACGAACTGCCCATCGCCGTCTTCAGCCACTACCGCGGCACCGAACGGGTCGCCACCTCCTGGGCCCCGCTGTGCGCGTACTCCCCGGAATGGGTGGCACTCACCGAGGGCCGTACCGCGGGCGCCGAGGTCCGGTTCATCGACCTGCCCGCCTGGCACCGCGCCTTCACCGACCGCCCCGACGGCGCAGCCAACCGCTACGCCGACGCCGAGGCCCGCTACAGCCGCGCCACCGAACGGCTCCGCGCCCGTTACCGGGTCGACACCGTGGACGCCCTGTGGGACCGCGTCTTCGAGATCGCCGATCCGGACGGCCTGCAGGACCGCCTGGACGCCTACTTCGCCCTGGTGCGCGGCGACACCGAGGCCGACGACGGGGACCGCGCCCGCGAGCAGTACATGGCCTCCTGGGTCCGTGCCGCAGTTGCACACGCCGGCAGCCGGCCGGTCCTGGTGGTGACCGGCGGCTTCCACCAGCCCGCCCTGCGCGCCCTCACCGCCGCCCCCGGCACGTCTCCGGGCGCGGAACCCGCCGCATGGCCCCCGGTGCCCGTCCCGCCCGACGGGGCTGCGGGCGGCAGCTTCCTGGTGCCCTACTCCTTCCGCCAGATGGACGCCTTCGCCGGCTACCAGTCCGGCATGCCGTCCCCCGGCTACTACCAGCACCTGTGGGACGAAGGCCCCGACGCGGCCGCGAAAACCCTCCATCGCACCGTCGTGGAACGGCTCCGCGCCCGCCGCCTCCCCGCCTCCACCGCCGCCCTGATCTCCGCCCACACCCTCACCGAAGGCCTCGCCGCCCTCCGCGGACACCCCCGCCCCGCCCGCGTCGACGTCCTGGACGGCCTCGCCGCTGCACTGATCACTGACGACCTCGACCAGCCGCTCCCCTGGAACACCGACGGCCCCCTGAGGCCCGGCGCCCACCCCGCCGTCGTCGAAACGGTCGTCGCCTGCACCGGCGACCGCACCGGCCGCCTCCACCCCGACACCCCGCTGCCACCCCTGGTCCACCACGTGACTGCCGAGGAGATCCGCCTCGGCCTTGACGGCGACCGCACCCTCGACCTCGACCTCACCAACCCCCGAGGGCTCGAACGCAGCCGCTTCCTCCACCAGCTGCGCATCCTCGGCATCCCCGGCCACACCCGCCTCACCGGCCCCGACCACGGAGCCGAACCCCGCGACCACGAAACCTGGGAACCTTGCCCCCGCACCGGCCGCGACGCCGCACTGACCGAGGCCGGCGCCTACGGAGCCCGCCCCGACGAGGCCGCCACAGCCCTCCTCGCCCGCCGCCTCCGCGACACCGGTACAGCCGCCGACGCCGGGACCACCGCCGCCCTCCTTTTTGACGCCGTCCTCTGCGGAGCCGGAACCCTCTCCCGCGACCTCCTGGACGGCCTCGCCCACCGGATCCGTACCACCGCCGACCCCGGCCCCCTCGGGCGGGCCCTCGCCGTGGTCCTGGGCCTCTGGCGCCATGACCGCGTCTTCGGTACCGCCCGTGACCCGCTGCTCGGCACCGTCCTCGACCACGCCGTCGACCGGCTCTTCCACCTAGTAGAGGGCCTCCACGGCGGCCCGCCCGGCGTCGACGTCCCCCGCCTGCGCGCCCTGACCGCCGCCCGCGACGCCCTCCTCCACGCCGCACCCGCCCTTACTCTCACCCCGGAAACCGCCGCCGCAACCGCCGCCCGCATCGCCCGCGACCGGCACGCCCCCCGCCGACCTGCGCGGCGCCGCCCTCGGCCTGCGCCGCGCCCTCGGAGCCCTGGCCGAACCCGCCGGCGAGGCCGAAGCGTTCGCCGTCGCGGCCGACCCCGCCGTCCTCGGCGACTGGCTGGCCGGCCTGCTCGCCCTCGCCCGCGAAGAAATCCTGCGTCCCGCCCCGAAGGGCGAACAGTCCCTACTCGACACCCTGGACGGCGTCGTCACCACCATGACCGACGACGTCTTCCTCAACGCCCTGCCCGCCCTGCGTCAGGCCTTCGCCTTCTTCCCGCCCCGTGAACGCGAACGCGTCGCACAACTCCTCCTCGACCGCCGGAACCTGCACGGTTCCGCCCGCACCCTGCTGCGCACCACCGCCGACCCGCTGCTCCTCGCCCGTGCCGCGGCCCTCGAGGAACACACCGACCTCCTGCTCGACCGGCACGCCCTCGGAGCACCCCGATGACCCCCGACGACCCCCGCGCAGGACTGGAACGCTGGCGGCTGATCCTCGGCGCCCCCGCCGAACGCCGCACCGGCGGCCTCGACGGCCCGGACGCCGCCCGCGACACCGCCCTCCAGTGGCTCTACGGCCGCGACGACGACCTCGCCCGCCGTGGTGAACGCCGCGGCACCGCCGACGGCCGGGAGGGCGGCGACGGCCCCTCCACGCTCGCCGTCGTCGACTGGCTCGACGACATCCACCGTCTCTTCCCCCGGGAGACGGTCGAACGCCTCGAACGCGACGCCGTGGAGACCTACGGCATCGACGAGATCGTCACCGATCCCGACGTTCTTCTCCGCGTAGAACCCAGCACCAGCCTGCTGCGGGCCGTGCTGCGCACCAAACACCTGATGAACCCGCAGATTCTGGCCGCCGCCCGGCGCATCGTCGAAGCCGTCGTGCGCGACCTGACCGAGCGGCTGAGGCCGGAGATCTGGCGCGCCCTCACCGGAGCCCGCTCCCGCCGCCCCAGCCGAACCCCCCGCGCCCGGAACTTCGACTTCAGGGCCACGATCCGCGCCAACCTCGCCCACTACCGGCCCGAGGACCGCCGCATCCTCATCGAGCAGCCGCACTTCCACTCGCGCACCCGCCGCCACATCGAGCAGTGGCAACTGATCCTCCTCGTCGACCAGTCCGGCTCCATGGCCGGATCCGTGATCCACTCCGCCGTCACCGCTGCCTGCCTATGGGGCCTGCCCGGACTGCGCACCCATTTGGTTGCTTTCGACACGCAGGTCGTCGACCTCACCTCCGACGTCACCGACCCCGTCGAACTCCTGATGAAGGTCCAGCTCGGCGGTGGCACTGACATCGCCCGCGCCGTCGACTACTCCGCCGGCCTCGTCGACAACCCGCGCCGCACGATCGTCGCCCTGATCACCGACTTCTACGAGGGCGGCGACGCCCACCGCCTGACCCGCACCGTCCGCGACCTGACCGGACAGGGCGTCACCGTCCTCGGCCTCGCCGCCCTCGACGAGGAGGCCGCCCCCTCCTACGACCGCAACCTGGCCGGCCGCCTCGCCGAGGCCGGCGCACATGTCGGCGCCATGACCCCCGGCCACCTCGCCGAATTCGTCGCCGAGAGAATGGCCCACGGAGGACGAACGGCATGACCCGCACCGACCTGCTCGCCCTCACCCCCGACACCCTCGCCGCCCTCGCCAACCGCGGCCTGGTCAAACGCGCCGCCAAGGACCTCGACGCCGGAGCAGGCCCCGACCTGGACGTCACCGGCGACCACACCGTGCACGGCTGCTTTCCTGACGGCACCGAGACCCGACTGCCGCCCGGCGCCACCCTGCAGGACGCCCGCTGCAGCTGCGAGGCCCACGGAGTCTGCCGCCACCGCATCGGCCTCGTCCTCGCCTACCAGCGCACCGCGACCGCATCGGACACCCCGCCGCCTTTCACCGACTGGTCCCCCGGAAGCATCGACGACACCGCCCTCGCCGAGGCGTTCGGCCGTCCCGCCCTCACCGCAGCCCGTCGCACCCGCGACCGCGGCTACCAGGCCGTCCTCCACCGCCCCACCCCCGCCGACCCCGTTCCCGCCGTCGAACTCCCCGCCTGCACCGTCCGCTTCCCCGTGCCCCACCGCCCCGGCTTCGCCGTCACCGACGCCGCCGAGCCGCTGCGCGGCGCGACGGTCGTACTTGCCGTCTGGGCCTTCCGAGCCGCCGATACCGAGGGCAGCGACCGAGTCACCGTCGGAGGAAAGGAAACAACCCCGGACAACGGCGACAGCGCCCACCGCGCAGCCATGGACCTCGTCGACGAACTCCTCGTCGAAGGCGTCCCCCAGGCCGGCCCCGTCCTGGACGGAACCCTCCGCCGTGCCGGCGCCGCCCTCACGGCCGCCGGCCGCCACTGGCCCGCCGCGGCCCTCGAGGGGATACGCCACCAGCTTGCCGAGCACGCCGTCCGCGGCGCCCGCCACGACCGCGAGACCCACGCCCTGCTCCTCGCCGAACTCCACGCCCGCCACCGCGCCGCCCCCACCGACCCCGCAGCCGTCCTCGGCACTGCCGAGACGGCCCGCACAGCCTTGCGCCGAGTCCGCCTCGTCGCCCTCGGCTGCCACGTCGACGGCTCCGCCCGCGACCGCACCGCCGACGTCTTCTTCGCCCACCCCGATGCCGGTATCGTCCTCGTTCTGCACAAACGCTGGGAGCTGCCCGACGGTCAGGCGCCCACCAGCCACGACCTCGGCTCCCGCAGGATCCTCGGTACAAACCTGCGCACCCTTGCCGCCGCCAACGTGGTCAGCGAGGCCACCTCCCGCACAGCCAGCCGCGCCGTGGAGATCTCCCGCGGCCGGATCGCCACCACGTCCGTCACCCCCGTCGGCACCGCCTGGGACGACCTGCCGCCCGGGCTGCTGGTCACCGACCTCGCCGCACAGTTCCCCGCCCCCGGTACCCTCCCTCCCCGCCTCGTCCGCCCTCGGGTGGAGGCCGAGTCCATGCGCGTCCTCGCCGTCGCGGAGGCCGGACCCGTGCGGTACGACCCGGCCGCACAGCGCCTCGAAGCCGTCCTTCACGACCCGGCCGGCAACGAGGCCCTGCTGAGCACCGCGCACAACCCCCACTGCCCCGGCACCCTGGACGCCCTGGCCGCCGCCCTCGCCTCCGGCACCGCCGACCGGATCAGCGGTTCCCTCCGCCATGACCGGGGCAGGGTCCTCCTCGCCCCTCTCGCCGTCCGCACCTCCCGCGGCGTCCTCGTCCCCGACCTCGCCCCCGGCGACGGCGACACCGCCCTCCCCGTCGCCCCGCACCCCCCGGACGACCCCCTCACCACCGCCCTGGAACAGGCCCTCGCCGCCCTCGCCGAGGCCGCCCACCACGGCCTGAAGAACCTGACTGCCACCGACCACGACATCCTCGAATCAGCAGCCGCCCTCCTGCACCGAACCGGCTTCCACACCACCGCGGACAAGGTCTCCGCTGTGACAACTACCCTCCGCACCCACGGCCCGGCCCCCGCCACTTCTCACTGGCACACCGCCGTCATCCGCCTCGCCACAACCCTGGAACTCCACCGGACCGGCCCGTATACATTGCCGTGACTGGAAATGATGGTCCGGTGCGTTTACGTTGAGCCCCAGCATCTTGTGCACGTCATCCTCGATCAGCTCTCGGTTCGGTGGGACAGGCCGGGTCCACGTGGGGCGGTCGCGGGGCGGGCGGCTGGTGGCGCCGACGCGGAGGCCGTCCTGGCCGGAGACGGAGCCGACGGCCGGGACCAAGAGGTCCTGACAAAGGGTGTGCGAGTGCTCAAGAGCGGCGGGCCCCGGGAGGACCAAGGATCGCGACCAGCCTCTCTTCAGGGAGGCCAGCTATCCTCGGGGTTGCCTTAATTAACGGAGTTTGGTGGACACGAACCGGGATAACCCGAACAGGAAGATCCGTCTGTCGTTCCTGGGCTGAGGCGGCGCATCGCGGCGACTGCAGCCCGCATGCCCGGCCGCTCCAAGCGAGCGAACAACTCGACACCGAGGGATTCCGGGCCTGTCTTTCGCGGAAACAAATCGGGATAATCCGAGCCGAGGGGTGCGATTGACTTTCCTCGGGTAGCGAACGGGTCGTGGAGGCCGGGTGCTCGTCGCTGGAGAGGGTGAGTTCTCCTTGGTTGCACGTGTGAGCTGGACGTTCATCTGCCGTATGTATTCGAGGTGACGCCGGATGGTGTACTGATCCGGTGCTCCCGCGAGGTCGAGGCCTTACGGCATGGGCGAAAGTAGTGCGAATGTGCGCACCGTGCTAAACTTGCGGTAGTTGCAGTTGTGGTTCCCGAAACTTCAAGTGCCTCGGCGGTCGTATGCCGTCGAGCATTTTTGTATCTCCGGTGCTTATCCGGACGGGGTTCATTGTGGCAACGCAGGGGTTCACACGGTGTGGGCCCGCGGGCACTGCCCCCGAGGAGATATGACATGGCTACTGGCACCGTCAAGTGGTTCAACGCGGAAAAGGGCTTCGGCTTCATCGAGCAGGACGGCGGCGGCCCGGACGTCTTCGCCCACTACTCGAACATCGCCACCCAGGGCTACCGTGAGCTCCAGGAAGGCCAGAAGGTGAACTTCGACATCACGCAGGGCCAGAAGGGTCCGCAGGCGGAGAACATCACTCCCGCCTGACGTCGAAGCGTATGAGTAAGCTGGGACCCCGTCTTGCGGCGGGGTCCCAGCTTACTGTTTTTTGAATTCCGGTGGAATTCTTTTAGTCTCACATTCGGCTCGTTCTTGCAATTCATCCGGCTCATTCCTGTCGGGAATTCCTCGATGCGCGCCCTGTCGAGGAGAGGTTCTCCATGAGCCGTTCAGCTCGCACGAATGACCGTTTCCGCTCACAGGATCAGAGGCGCCCCGGCGCCGGCCCAGGTGATACCGGGCGCCGCCCCTCCGCACCACAGGGGGAGTTCGCGCTGCCGGTCACCGTCACCCCGGCCTTGCCCGCGGTCGCGACCTTCGGTGAACTGGACATGCCCGTCGAGTTGCTGAAGATGCTCACCAGTCTCGGCCTGAACGAGCCGTTCCCGATCCAGGCCGCCACGTTGCCGAACTCCCTCGCAGGGCGCGACGTCCTGGGCCGCGGGCGCACCGGATCGGGCAAGACGCTCGCCTTCGGCCTGGCGCTCCTCGTGCGTACGAGCGGGCAGCGTGCCGAGGCGCGGAAGCCGCTGGCCCTGATCCTCGTCCCCACGCGCGAGCTGGCCCAGCAGGTCACCGATGTGCTCGCCCCGTACGCCCGGCTGCTGAAGCTGCGACTGGCCACTGTGGTCGGCGGCATGTCGATCGGCAGGCAGGCCGGCGCACTGCGTGCCGGGGCCGAGGTGGTCGTCGCGACTCCTGGCCGCCTCGCGGATCTCGTCGAGCGCAAGGACTGCCGCCTGGACCGGGTGAAGATCACCGTCCTGGACGAGGCCGACCAGATGGCGGACATGGGTTTCATGCCGCAGGTCACCGAACTGCTGGACCAGGTACGTCCCGACGGCCAGCGCATGCTGTTCTCGGCCACGCTGGACCGCAACATCGACCTCCTGGTCCGTCGTTACCTCCATGACCCGGTCGTCCATTCGGTCGACCCGTCGGCGGGCGCGGTCACCACGATGGAGCATCACGTGTTGCAGGTGCACGGCGCCGACAAGTTCGCCACCGCCACCGAAATCGCTGCCCGCGAGGGGCGCGTAATCATGTTCCTGGACACCAAGCACGCCGTCGACCAGTTCACCAAGCACCTGCTGAGCAGCGGCGTCAAGGCCGCGGCGCTGCACGGTGGCAAGTCGCAGCCCCAGCGCACCCGCACCCTGGCACAGTTCAAGGCCGGCGACGTCACGGCGCTGGTGGCCACCAACGTCGCGGCTCGGGGCATTCACGTCGACAACCTCGATCTCGTCGTCAACGTCGACCCGCCCAACGACCACAAGGATTACCTGCACCGCGGTGGCCGAACTGCCCGCGCCGGCGAGTCCGGCAGTGTCGTCACACTGGTCCTCCCCGGCCAGCGCCGGGACATGGCCCGTCTCATGTCCGACGCAGGCATCAGGCCGCAGATCACGCAGGTCCGCTCTGGCGAGGCCGAGCTGAGCCGCATCACCGGCGCCCAGGCTCCCTCCGGTGTCCCCGTTGCCGGCAGCGGGCCGGTCGCGGAGCGCCCGAAGCGCGGCGGTGCCCCTTTCCGCGGTCTGGGCACCCGCCCGGGGCGGGCCGGCGGCGGTGGCGAGTCTCGCCGGTCTGCTGAGGCCCGCCAGATTGCCGAGGCCCGCAAGGCCGCACGGGTCCGTCGTGGCGCATAGACCGGCATGCGTGCCCTCGTACGCTGTGTCCGTGACTCAGGCCGGCTCGCGCCAGAACCGGCCGCCGGGCGTCAGGTGACGTGCGGCGTTGCGGAAGCATTCGACCTGCTCGTCCCGGGTGAGCAGGTTCGTGATCGTGTTGCACACGAGGCAGACGAGGGTGAACTCGCCGGAGACGGTGGTCGTGGCCATGTCCCCGATGGTGGCCGGGAGCGTGCCCTCGTCGGTCTTGCGCCGCAGGACCGCCGCCATGTGGTCGGACGGTTCGACCGCACGCGCCCTGTACGGCCTTTGCCGTCGGCGGACGTGATCGCCTTGAGGGCCCAGCCGTCCTCGGCGTGCTGGTCGCCGGAACCGTTCGCCACCTGACCTTCTTCGGCGGTGCCGGTACCGCGCAAAGCGGAGGTGACCAGGCGTCGCGTCAGCGCTGCGCCGGCACGTCCCAGCGGACGCGCAGAGCCGGGGGCTTCCGGAAGACCAGGCCTCTGGGCGCGGTGGGCGAGGCCGGGTCGAGCCGCAGGTCGGGGAGACGGTCGAGGAGTGCGAGGAGGCAGGCACGGGTTTCCAGGCGGGCAAGGTGGGCGCCCAGGCAGAAGTGCGGGCCGTGCGCGAAGGCCAGCTGGAGGCGGGAGTTGCCCCGTCGCAGGTCGAAACCGTCGGGGTCCTGGAAGACCTCGGGGTCGCGGTTCGCGCCGGCGAGCGAGACGACCACCAGATCACCGCGCCGCACGTCGGCACCGCCGATCGTCACGTCGGCGGTTGCGTAGCGGTCCACGACCGCCGCAGCGGGTTCCAGGCGAAGCGATTCCTCGATCGCCGCGTCGACCAGGTCCGGATCGGCACGCACGAGGGCGAGTTGACCAGGGTGTGCCAGCAAGTGCAGTACGGCGTTGGCGATCATGCCCTCGGTGGTCTCGATACCGCCGAACATCAGCACGGCGGCGTTGGCGACCACCTCCGGCAGCTTCAGGCGCTTGCTCTCGGCCGCCGCGACCAGCAGCGACGCGTCGCCTCCTGCCGCGACCGTCGCCTCGACGCTTCCTCGCAGCTGGTCGAACGCCGCCGCCCCGGCGGGGTTCGCCGACAGCCCGGCGGTGATGTCGGAGACCGCGCTCACGATGGCGTCATACCAGGACAGCACCGCCTCGGCGTCCGCGCCGACCAGGCCCAGCGACTCGGCAACAACGGAGACGGCCAGAGGCCCGGCCACCTCCCGGCGCAGTTCGGCGCTGCCACGCGGCCGGACGCCTTCCACGAGCCGGGCGGCTTCCTGTTCCACGAACCCGGTGAACCGGGCGTGTACATCTTGCGTGCGGAACGGGTCGGTGAAGGGGGCGCGGTGCCGCTTGTGCTCGGCGCCCTCCACGGAGAGCATGCTCGGACCGACCACCTGGGCGGTGGAGAAGCGGGGGTCGTCCACCGTGAAGGTCGCCGCGTCGCGCATCACGCCCAGCGCGAGATCACGCCGGGTCACCAGCCAGCCGCCCAGCACGGGGAGCCACGAAACCGGTTCGCGGGCGCGCAGCAGGGCCAGCCGGGGGTGAGGGTCGTCCTCCAGCTCCGTGAGCGTGGTCGCGGAACCGAGCGGAAACCGGCGCGCTGTCACCATAGAAGCTCCCCCTGTTCCCGTTCCTGGAATGGCTTCTGTGGAGCCCACTCAGAGCGTATGCGTCTCCGGCGGTGCGTTGAGCTGGTCCCACACCGTGGGTGACTCGCCCCCTGCGGTCCTCGGATGGTTCCGGCGCCCCGCATCGCCGCCGTCCCTGCCCGGTGCGTTGCCGCAGTCGGCACCGGGCCGCAGGGGGCCGGCCAGCCGCCCGTTGTCAGTGGCCCCTGCCAGGATGGCGGCGTATTCCACAGAACGGGAGCAGCAGCGCATGGTCGAGCAGGTAGCCCGCCGCATGGCCGAGCAGATCGTCAGGAGCGCGCCGGAGGGATGGACACGGGCCGTGCTCTCCGGTCACGCGGGCCGCGGTGGTACCGGGTTCACCTGCTCTCTTGCGAGGAGGGCCCGGCGTTCAGGCCGGGTGGGAATCGCATCCTGTGACAGCGGCGCGGAGCGCCACCGCATCCGGGTTCCGGGGCGCGGAGCGTCCTGGCAGCCTGCCCGGCGGAGCCGGACGAGCGCGAACACGTGTACCAGTGTTCGCTGATTGGGGTGATCGCATCGGAAGGGGGGTGCGGCTGTTCGGGTGTCGTGCGTACGGTCGCATGGTGGGTGCCGGGTGATCGGGACAAGGCCTGGGGGGATGGCGGTGCGGGAGGGCGACGGGGGCGGACATGCCCGGTATACGTACCGGTTGCGGGTGTCGGCCACGGCCGGGGCGGGGCTGGAGGGGGAGTGGGGGCGGTGCCGGTGGGTGTGGAACGAGTGCGTGGCCCGTTCCAGGAAGGCACACGCCGAAGGCGAGCCGTGCGGTCCGGCCCGGCTGGACCGGATGCTGACCCAGGCCCGCGCGGTGACGCCGTGGCTGGCCGCGGGCTCCTGTGTGCCACAGCAGCAGATCATCCGCGACTTCGCCGCATCCCGCACGAAGGCACTCAAGGGCATCAAGGACCGGCTGCCTGTGAGGCGGCGGGCCGGAATGCCCCGGCACAAGAGGAAACGCGAAACGGATCCGACGCTGAACTACACGCGGCGCGGGTTCCGGCTCAAGGACGGGCGGCTGCACGTGGCGGGCGGGATCGTCCTGACGGTGGTGTGGTCCCGTCCCCTGCCGGCCGAGCCCTCCTCGGTGCGCGTCTACCGCGACCGTCTGGGCGCCTGGTACTGCTCGTTCGTCGTCCCCGTCACGATCGAGCCACTCCCGCCGACCGGTGCGGTGATCGGCATCGACTGGGGAGTGAGGGAGACCGCGACCACCACCTCCGACGCCCATGATCTCCCCCACGCCCAGCACGGTCAGAAGGCGAAGGAGAGGCTGTCCCGCTACGACCGGATGATGGCCCGGCGCAGGCCCAAGAAGGGGCAGCCCGCGTCGAAGGGATATCGGGAGGCGAAGAGGTGGCGGGCGAAGACCTACGCGAAGATCGCCCGGCAGCGGCAGGACACCGCCCGCAAGTGGGCGAAGAAAGTCGTGCGCGACCACGATGCGATCGCGGTGGAGGACTTCCGGCCCAGATTCCTTGCCCGGACGTCGATGGCCCGCAAGGCGGCCGACGCCGCGATCGGTGCCACCAAGCAGGCGTTGATCGAGATGGGCCGCAAGCACGCGCGGGACGTGCGTCTGGTGCATCCTGCGCACACCACTATGGACTGCGCGCGGTGCGGGGCGAGAACCAAGCACGCACTGCCGCTGTCGGAACGCACCTATACCTGCACCGGGTGCGGAGCCGTCTGTCCCAGGGACAAGAACTCTGCCCGCGTGATGCTCGTCCGGGCAGGTCTGGACCCGGCTGGTGTCGAGGGCACAAGACCTCCTGGAGCGCTGCTCCAGGAGGCGGCCTGAGCCAGGAATCCCCTCTCCTTCAGGGAGGGGAGCAGTCAAGGGCGGCTACATCCTCCCCGGGGGCCGCGTACTCCCATAGGGCTGCCCGAGCTGCATTCCCGGTTGACGGAACTCGCGGAGGCGGTACGCGGCGACCGCGGCTGGGATCCCGTCAGCTGGGCACGCGTCAGCAGAGGGGCAGGGCCGCCCCCGCAGGCGATCCGGGACTGGCCGCGCCCCTGCGCGACCTGCCGGTCGAGTCCGTCCGCGTCGCACTCACCGGCGGCGACCTCACCGCGCTGGCAGGTCACCCCCACCTCGCGTCGCTCGACCTGAACACCACCGCACCGGCCGACCTCACGCCGGTGCGCGGCGCCCCCAACCTGCACGGACTCGACCTCTCCGGCGCCGAGACAGCCGACCTGACCGTCCTCGCCCACCTCGCGAACCTGCGTTACCTCGCCCTGGGCCGGCAGCAGTGGACCACGCTGCTCGACCACGGCAAGGTCCCACCCGCGCCAGCCGCCGTCCGCCTCGCCGGCGACGACGTCACTTTCGACGACGCCCTCGCCCTGGCCTCCCGTGTCGGCCTGGACACCGGCGACGCGCTCCACGTCGCCGGCAGCCTCTGAGCGGTTACGGGAGGCAGGGCCAGGAAGGCGAGGCAGGGGTGTCTCAAGCCGGCTTGCGCCACACGGAGATGTGCTTCGGGGAGTCCTGGGCGAACGGCGCCCCGTCCCAGTCGGCGACGCGCCGTTCCAGCTCGAGCCCCGCGATCCGCGCCATCAGGTCGAGTTCCGCCGGCCACGCGTACCGGTGCCGGGAGTCCGCGCGGCGGTAGCGGCCGTCCTCACCGTCACGGCTGAAGTGGTGCGAGACGAGGATCTGCTCGACGAGGTCGAAGGTGTCGAAGCCGAGGTGCCGGTCGGAGACGTCGAACGGCACCGCGATCTGCCCGGGCGGCAGGAACCGCAGCGGCGGCACGCCCAGTTCGATGACGAACCGGCCGCCGGGCGACAGATGGCGCGCGGCGTTGCGGAAGCATTCGACCTGCTCGTCCTGGGTGAGCAGGTTCGTGATCGTGTTGTAGACGAGGTAGACCAGGGTGAACTCGCCGGGGACGGTGGTCGTGGCCATGTCCCCGAGAGCGACCGGGAGCCCGTCCTCGTCGATCTTGCGTCGCAGCACCGCCGCCATGTGCTCGGACAGTTCGATGCCCACCACGGGCACGCCGCGTTCCCGCAGCGGGACGCCGACGCGTCCGGTCCCGATGGCGAACTCCAACGCCCGGCCGTCACCGGCGAGTTCGGCGAGGAAGTCGAGAGTCGGGCCGAGGAAGGCGGCCGAGGACCTCTCGGCCTCCCCGGCGTCGTAGCGTTCGGCGGTTTCGCGGCTCCACAGTTCGCTGCTCGTCACGGGCGGCCACTCTGCCGGGCGGGTCGGGACGCTGTCCACGCATTTTCCCGCCACCGCCCCGTCGGCAGGTCAGTGGCCCGGCGGTTACTCCGAGTCCTGCTCGGCGCGTTCGGCGGCGCGCTGCTTCAGGCGTGCTGTCTCCTTGCGCACCTCGGCCTGCGTGGCGCGCTCCTTCTCCAGCCACTCGGGCTGCTCGTGCTTCAGCGCCTCGATCTGCTCGGTGGTCAGGGCCTCGGTGACGCCGCCGCGCGCGAGACCGGAGACGGAGACACCCAGCTTGGCCGCGACCACCGGACGCGGGTGGGGGCCGTCGCGTCGCAGGTCCCGCAGCCACTCGGGCGGATCGGCCTGGAGCTCGTTGAGCTCGGCACGCGAGACGACGCCCTCCTGGAACTCGGCGGGCGTGGCGGGGAGGTACACACCCAGCTTCTTCGCCGCGGTGGCGGGCTTCATCGTCTGGGCGGTCTGGTGCGACTTCATGGTGTCCAGACTATCGACCGCGGACGAGGGGGCCGACCACGCCGGGTAACCTGGCGGCGTGACCGGCTCGGATGCATCTGCCTCGTTCCGGCTCGCGTACGTCCCCGGGGCGACGCCCGCCAAGTGGGTGCGCATCTGGAACGAGCGCCTGCCGGACGTCTCCCTCGCCCTCGTCCAGGTCCCGGCCGCCGAGGTGGCCGAGGCGCTGCGCGGTGGCGCTGCGGACGCGGGGATCGTACGCCTGCCGGTGGACCGTACGTACTTCAGCGCGATCCCCCTTTACACCGAGACCACGGTGGTGATCGTCCCCAAGGACCATCTGGTGACCGCCGTGGACGAGGTGTCCGTGGCGGACCTGGCCGACGAGGTCGTCCTCCACCCGCTCGACGACGTCCTCGGCTGGGACCGGCCGCCCGGTGAGGAGGCCTTCGAGCGGCCCGCCACCACGGCGGACGCCGTGGAGCTGGTGGCGGCCGGAGTGGGGCTGCTCGTCGTTCCCCAGTCGCTGGCCCGCCTCCACCACCGCAGGGACCTCACGTACCGGCCGGTCGCCGACGCCCCGCAGTCGAGCATCGCGCTGTGCTGGCCGGAGGAGGCGCACACCGACCTGGTGGAGCACTTCATCGGGATCGTCCGCGGCCGGACCGTCAACAGCACCCGGGGCCGCGCGCAGGCCCGGCCCGAGGAGCAGTCCCGGGGCAAGGACCGGCGTGCCGAGGCGGCGGACACCCGCCGCAAGCCCGCTGCCGGTGGAAAGACCGGTGGAAAGACGGGCGGCAAGGCGGATGGCCGTACGGGCCAGGCGTCGGGCCGCTCCGGCCGGGTGACCGGCCGTGCGGGCGGGCCCGCGGCCCGCAACCGGCGCGGTGGCTCGGGCGGCTCCGGCGGCTCGGCCGGTGGCAGGAGCGGCGGACGGGGCAGGCCGGGCCGCGGGGCGTAGTCGCCCCGCGTCACTTCCGTGCGCCGCGGCCGATCGACTCCACCAGCGGCAGCAGCCGGTACGGGACACGCTCGCGCAACGCCACCTCCGTGCGGGTGCGGACCACGCCCGGCAGGCTGATGAGCTTCTGGATCACGTCCTCCAGATGGGCGTTGTCGCGCGCCACGACACGGGTGAGCAGGTCGCCTCCGCCGGTGATCGAGAACGCCTCGACGATCTCCGGTACGGCGGCCAGCGCGTCCCCGACGTCGTCCAGGTGCCCCTGGGTGACCTCGATGTGCACGAACGCCAGGACCGGGTGGCCGAGCGCGACGGGGGAGAGGGTGGGGCCCGTGCCGGTGATCACCCCGTCCCGTTCGAGACGGTCGAGGCGGGCCTGGAGAGTGCCCCGCGCGACACCGAGAATGCGGGCGCACTCGCGCACGCTGGTGCGCGGCTGCTCCAGAAGCAGCCGCAGAATGCGGGTGTCGAGTTCGTCCACGGCCATGGCGACGCGGGCCTCCTCCCAAATCGGTGATCGGCACTGACTGTACCAATGGCTCACCAGAACGCCGCACAGATGGGCCAGGTGCTGTAGTCCATTGGCTCTCTGCCAGCATGCCGACGAGATGTCCGAATGTGCCAATGGCTCAGTGTTGCCGTGTTGGCTTGAGCCAGGGGCGCCGGTGATGCTCTCATGGACATGTCGATGGCGCTGCGGATCCCCGCGGCGCCTTTCTCATGCCGGTGTCGCGCCGGCGTTCCAGGTGTCTTCCACAGGGGGCGGTAAGCAGTGCTGAAGAGGGTGTTCGTGGCTCCGGACCCGGGCCGGACGCGGCTGCGTTTCGCCGCCAGGGCCGTGCTCGGCATCGGCCTGGCGGTCGCCGTCTGCGGGGCGGCGGGACACTCCCTTCCGGGCGCCGTCACCGGCGGGCTCGCCGCGCTGCTCGCCCTGTTCACCGTCATGGACCCCACGGTGCGCGGACAGCTCGTCACCACTGTGCTGCTGCCGGTCGCCGGACTGCCCGTGCTCGCCGTCGCGGCCGGGCTGCACGACCACCCCGTGGCACGCGACCTCGCCTTCCTCGCCGTGGTCGGCGCGGGCGTGTACGCGCGCCGCTGGGGGCCGCGCGGCCACAGTCTCGGCGTGTTCGCGTTCATGACCTTCTTCGTGGCGCAGTTCCTGCACACCACGACAGGCCAGCTGGCCGAGGTGTCCGCCGCCGTCCTGCTGTCCGTGCTCACCGCGGCGGTGGTGCGCTTCGGGGTGTGGTGCTACGAACGCCGGCTGCCTGCCGCAGCCGCTCCCGCGGTCCTGGGCGGCGGCGGACTGGACCGGGTGACCACCCGGCAGGCCGTGCAGGCGACGGCGGGCGCCGGCTTCGCCCTCGTCATGGGGCAGATGGTGTCCGGCGAGCGCTGGTACTGGGCCGTCGGCGCCACCTGGTGGGTGTTCGTGAACACGGCCTCGCGCGGCGAGACCCTGGTCCGCGGCTTCCGCCGGGTCCTCGGCACGGTGCTCGGCATCGGTCTGGCCGCCCTGGTCGTCGTCCCGCTGCACGGGGCCGCGCTCTCCACCGCAGTCCTGGTCGCCGTCTGCGTCTTCGGCATCTTCTACACGGCCGCGGTGTCCTACACCTGGATGATGCTCTGGGTCACGCTGCTCGCCACGGCGCTCTACGGCCTTCTCGGCGTCCTTGTGCCTGGGGTTCCCGGGGCTTCCGGGTTTCCCGGGGTGCCCGGGCTGCTTGCCCTGCGGTTCGGGGAGACGGCGGTCGGCGCGCTCGGCGCCTGGCTGGCCGTGCTGTTCGTCCTGCCCGTCACCACCCACGCCGTCACGGACGCCTGGATCCAACGGGCCCTGCGCTGTGTCCACGCGTGCACGGCCGAGGCCGCGGCCCGGTTGGCCGGCACCCCCGGCGCCGACCCGGCGCCCCGCGTGGCCGAACTCGAACAGCTCCTCGGCCGGGTACGGCTCTCCGTGGCCCCCCTCGTGCATCCGCTGAACCCGATGCGCGGCCGCAAGCGGCGCGCCCGCCAGGTGCTCGCCCTGCTCGACGACTGCGCCCGCGAGATCCGCGGCCTCGTCGCCGTCGCCGCCGACCCGGAGGCCTCCCACGACGAGCGGCTGGCCGCCGCGTGCCACCGCGTGGAACTCGCGGTGGAAGCCCTCATCGACGACGGCTCGGACACCGCCCCGCGGGTCGCCCCCGCCCACCCCCGGCCGACAGCCGCGGAAGCCGCCCTCACCCATCTCCACGACCTGGAACACGCCTTGGCGGAACTGGCCGCGCCCCTGCGGGCGCCGTCGGGTTCGCCGCTGGTCGGTGCGTGACGCCGACGGCACGTCGCGAGCCACGTCCCCAACTTGGTCTAGACCTAGAGGGGGTGACTGCTACCGTCGCTCGGACGGGACGACCGAGAGGGGACCAGTGGTGGCACACGGCGGCAGGCGGCGGGCGTTCATCGGGTCGTTCACGGCGGCGGGAGGGCCCGGGGTCGTCACCGCGGCGGTGTCCGAGGAGGGCGGGGCGCTGACCGTGCTCAGCGGCGTCGACGGCGTCCTCGACCCCTCGTACCTGGCCCTGTCCCGCGACGGCGGCACGCTCTACGCGGTGAGCGAGACGGCCGAGGGCGCCGTGGCGGCCTACCGCGTGAAGGGCGAGACGGTCGAGCTGACCGGCCCGCCGGTGGGTGTCGGCGGTAGCGGCCCCACCCACCTGAGCCTGCTCGACGGGCATGTCCTGACGGCCAACTACGGTTCCGGCAGCGTCAGCGCCGTTCCCGTCCACGCCGACGGGCGCCTCGCCCCGGCCGCCTCGGACGTGCTGCGGCACACCGGCTCGGGCCCGCACGAGCGCCGCCAGCGCGGTCCGCACGCCCACCAGGTCCAGCCGGACCCGAGCGGCCGCTGGGCCGTCAGCGTGGACCTCGGCACCGACTCGGTCCGGGTGTGCACGCTGACGGACGGGCGGCTCGCCGTGCACCGGGAGATCGCGCTGCGGCCCGGCTCCGGGCCCCGCCACCTGGCGTTCCACCCGGACGGCGCGTACGCCTACGTGGTCAACGAACTCACGCCCACCGTCACGGTCTGCCGCTGGGACGCCGCCGAGGGCTCGCTCAAGCCTCTGACAGAGAACCCGGTCCTGCCCGACGCCCCGGCCGGCGACGCCTACCCCTCGGGGATCGCGGTCGCGCCGGACGGCCGATTCCTGTGGACCGCGACGCGCGGCGAGGACGTCCTGTCCGTGTTCGCGGTCGAGGGGGACGGGGAGCGGCTGCGGCTGGTCGGGAGCGTGCCGTGCGGCGGCCACTGGCCCCGGGCGCTGACCCTGTCCGACGGCTTCCTGTACGTCGCCAACGAGCGCTCCGGGGACGTCACCTGGTTCGCCGTGGACGAGGCGACGGGGCTGACCGCGCGGGCCGGCGCGGTCGAGGTGGCGGCGGCGTCCTGCGTGGTCTTCGGCTGAACGCGCGCACGGGCGCCGGGCGCCCCCGACGGCACGAACGAAACGAACGACACGAACGACCCCGATGGTCCGGCCGGCAGCGTGGTCGGTATGGCGAAGGGCCCGCTCCTCGGCGTGAGGAGCGGGCCCTGGTCGTACGGGGTGGGGCTGCGGGCGTCAGCGGGCCGGCGCGCTCTGCGGCTGCGGGGCGATGCCCAGGGCCGTCGTGTAGCTGGCCAGGGCGAGCTTGCCGATCGCCGGGTACGGGCCGAGCGCCTCGGCGGCGGCGCAGCCGGCCTCCTCGGCGGCGGCCTGGATCAGTTCCGCTTCGATCTCCGGGCCGATCAGGTACGGCGCCAGGGCGAGCTGCTGTGAGCCGGCGGACCGCAGCTGCTCGGCGACGGAGGCGATCGAGCCGTCCTGGTCGAGAGCGGCCGCCATCACCGGCACGGCGAGGCGGGCGGCGAGCAGCATGCCGGTGATCCCGGCCGCCTGCACGGCCTCCTCGCCACCCACCGAGGCCAGGATGATCCCGTCCGCCGCGGTGGCCACGGTGAACAGGCGGGCGCGGTCGGCACGGGCCAGGCCCGCCTCCGACAGCCGGACGTGCAGTGCCTCGGCGAGCAGCGGGTGCGGGCCGAGCACATCGGTCAGCTCGGCGGCGACCCGGCTGTCCATGACGGCCTGGCGGATCCGGCGCAGCAGCGCGTTGTCCGGACCGGCCAGCAGCGGCACCACGACCGCGACCGGGCCGTCGGGCTCCTTGACGTCCGCGCCCGCGGCGACAGCCTGCTCGTAGCGGGCGGTCCGCTCCTCGGCCGCACGGGTGAGGACGGACTGCACGGTCGGGTGGTCCGCGTCGTCCCCGTCGAGGTAGCCGATCCGGGCGTCGAGTCCGGGCAGCTCGGAGCGGGCGATGCTCACGACCTCCTCGGCGAGGCCCCGCGTGGCGTCGCCAGGGGTGCCCGGAACCGCGAGGACGAGAGCGGGCGCGCCCTCGGGCGCCGCCAGCGGTTCGGGCCGGCGGTGCCGTCCGGGCTGGCGGGGGCGCGGCATTCGTACTGGTAGGCCGGGCGCGGGCCCAGTGGGGGAGCTCATGGCGCCGCATGTTACTGGCTTCCGGGGCTCCCCTGTTCGGGGAGGGTGCAGGTGAGCGGTATCCGTCCGGTTTTGTCTGATGAGTTACGTACGTATACCAAGCGCCGATGTGGCCCCATCGGACCGGATGGGGACAACTCGGTCGGCCCATCGGCGTACTTGTCCGGCAGGTGCGGATGTGGGCGGATCAATCCTTTTGTGGGGGTGGTACGTACAGCAACTTCTCATCACCCGGCAGGGCGAGGACGTCTCTGGCCAGGTCGGTCGCGATGCGCACGCAGCCGTGCAGCGGATCGCCTTCGGCGCGCACCCGCCGTGCGTGCGGGAGCCGCTCGCAGAGTTCCTTCTCCAGCGGTACGAGGAGGGGGTCGCCCAACTTGAACAGGCCGCCGGTGAGCGCGAGCAGCGGCTCTCCCGTGGGCGGGCAGACGGCCACGGCGGACTCGGCCATGTGCCGGGCCGCCGCGCGCAGCACACCGGCCGCGACCGGGTCGTCGGCCGCGCAGGCGGCCACCTCGGGCGCGAAGGAGGCCAGGACGGCGGCGCGGTCGGAGCGCGGGTAGAGCTTGCCGGGCAGTTCCGTCATCGGCCCGAACGCCTCCTGGGCGCGGGCCAGCAGCCGCGCCGAGCCGCCGTCCCGACCGTCGTGGGCGCGCAGCGCGGCCTCCAGGCCCGCCCGTCCGATCCAGGCTCCGCTGCCGCAGTCGCCGAGCAGATGCCCCCAGCCGTCCGCGCGCCGCCAGCCCGTGAGGTCGGTGCCGATCGCGATCAGGCCGGTCCCGGCGGCGACGACGGCGCCGGGGCGGGGGCCCAGGGCGCCGGTGTAGGCGGTGACCGCGTCGGCGGCCAGCGCGACCCGGCGCACGCCGAGGTGCCGTGCCAGCGCGCCGGGCAGTTCGGCGCGCAGCGCGTCGCCCAGGGTGGCGAGCCCGGCTGCCCCCAGTACGGCGGTCTCCAGCCGCCCCACTCCGGCCTCGGCGGCCAACGCCCGGGCCATGGGAACGAGTTGGTCCATGAGATGTACGGGGTCGATGCCCCGCGCGCCGGTGCGCACCGGCTCACCGGACTCCCCTCGCGCCAGCGGCCCGCGCCCGGGCACACCGACGACGGCCCGGAGCCCGGAGCCGCCCGAGTCCACGGCGAGGAATCCGGCCGTACCGGCCTGTACGTCCCCGGTCACGGCAGCACCCCGCCCCCGACGGGGTCCGCCGACGTGGGGGAGGGGAACGAGGGGGCGCGGCGCCCGCGAGGGAGTGGCTCGGTCACTGGACGCACCGGGCTTCCCTCCCTCTGACGGCCGGCTGCGTGATCCGCCCGACCGGCTCGATGACTTTGGTGAGGAGGAAGACTAGCGTCGCGGACGCTCCCCCGCAGCGGCCGGTCCGCGGGCACGGGTTGTCGGTGTGGGCCGCTAGAGTGACGCGGCGTGGCACCACGACCGTTGCATGAACTAGTAGAGGCCGGCTGGGCGAAGGCTCTGGAACCGGTGGCCGGGCGTATCGCGGGCATGGGTGACTTCCTGCGCGCCGAAGTCGCGGCCGGCCGGACGTATCTCCCGGCGGGAGCGAACGTCCTGCGGGCGTTCCAGCAACCCTTCGACGATGTAAGGGTCCTGATCCTGGGTCAGGACCCCTATCCGACACCGGGAATGGCGATCGGCCTGAGTTTCGCGGTCTCGCCGCAGGTGCGGTCGCTGCCGGGCAGCCTGGAGAACATCTACCGGGAGATGAACTCGGATCTGGGTCTGCCCAGGCCCTCCAACGGTGATCTGACCCCGTGGACCCAGCAGGGCGTACTGCTGCTCAACAGGGCGCTCACCACGGCCCCGCGCAAGCCGGGCGCCCACCGCGGCAAGGGCTGGGAGGAGGTCACCGAGCAGGCCATCCGCGCCCTCGTCGCGCGGGAACGGCCGCTGGTGTCGATCCTGTGGGGGCGGGACGCGCGCAACCTGCGCCCCCTGCTCGGCGAGTATCCGGCGATCGAGTCGGCGCACCCTTCGCCAATGTCCGCCGACCGGGGCTTCTTCGGCTCCCGCCCGTTCAGCCGGGCCAACGATCTCCTCCAGCGGCAGGGGGCCGAGCCGGTGGACTGGCGACTGCCCTAGGTCTTGGCCGCCGCCGACGGGTGAGTAGCCCGGCCGTGGTCAACGGACCGGACGGGAAAGGCCAGTTCGCGGCCGGAGGTCGGGCCGGCTGACAAGGAGGCCCGCCGGCAAGGAAGTTGATCTTGCCGGCGATCCCGTGTGCGATGCTCTCCCCTTGACATCTCCCCCAGCTGAAGCAGGGGATTCAACCCTCACGGGTTGATCTTTCTGTTTCATCGACAGCAGCCGACCCGAATCAACGGCGAGGACTGGTGTACCAGTCATCGGTCTTACGCCAGCTCCACAGACCTGACATCCCGCCAGCCCGGCGGTAGGTCCGGTCAGCTTGGTTATCGCCGACCGGACACCCGAAACCTATCACCCCACCGGAAGGCCGCGGATGGTCGAAGACGAATCGCCCTGACGGCGATTCGTCTTTCCCTGCCCTGCTCCGCAGGGGTCCGATTCCTCCCCGCCCTGAAGGACGAGGTTTCCTCGCAGGAGATCAGATGACTGATCGAAGCGACTGGGAAAGCAGACTGCAGACCGATCGCCCCCCACTCTGCCCGCGTGTGGAACTACCTGCTCGGTGGCAAGGACCACTACCCGGTGGACAGCGAGACCGGCGCCGTGATCCTGCGGATGTTCCCCGAGATCGCGGCCATCGCACGTCAGCAACGGAGCTTCCTGGTACGGGCGGTGCGGTACCTGGCAGGCGAGGCCGGGATCCGCCAGTTCCTCGACATCGGCACCGGGCTGCCCACCGCGAACAACACGCACGAGGTCGCCCAGAGCATCGCGCCCGACAGCAAGATCGTCTACGTCGACAACGACCCCATCGTCCTCGTCCACGCCGACGCGTTGCTGCGCGGCACGACCGAGGGCGAGTGCGCCTACCTCGACGCCGATGTGCGCGATCCGCGGAAGATCCTCGCCCAGGCGGCCCAGACGCTGGACTTCGACCAGCCCATCGGCCTGATCCTGCTCGGCATCATCGGGCAGGTCCCGGACGAGGAGGAGCCCGAGCGGATCGTGGCCGAGCTGATCGACGCCCTGCCCCGCGGCAGCTACGTGGCCCTCAGCGACGGCACGGACACCAGCGACAAGCTCAACGCGGCCATCACGGCCTACAACGCGCAGTCCGCCAACTCGTACCACCTGCGCTCGCCCGAGCACGTCGGGCGCTTGCTGCGGGGGCTGATTCAGGTCGAGCCGGGCCTGGTCAGGTCCGCCGACTGGCGCCCGGACCCCGATACGGAGGACATCAGACGCGATCAGGGCCACGCCGTCGCGGCGGTGGGCCTGAAGGAGTAGGAGCCCCTCTCAACCGATGACCGCCGCGCGCACGCAGAGCACGTCGGGCAGGTGCGAGGTCAGTTGCCGCCAGCTGTCGCCGTCGTCCGCCGAGGCGTACACCTCCCCGTTGCGATTGCCGAAGTAGATGCCGGCCGGGTCCGCGTCGTCGGTGCACAGCGCGTCCCGCAGCACCGTGCCGTAATGGTCCTCCGAGGGCAGGCCCGCCGAGAGCGGCTCCCAGCTCCTGCCCGCGTCCTCGGTGCGGAACACACGGCAGCGGCGGTCGGCGGGCACCCGGTCCGCGTCCGCGTTGATCGGGAAGACGTACGCGGTGTCGCCGCGGTGCGGGTGGGCGGCCGCGGCGAAGCCGAACGTCGACGGCAGGCCCTCGCCGATGTCCGTCCAGCGCGCGCCCCCGTCGTCGCTGCGGTACACGCCCCAGTGGTTCTGCAGGTACAGCCGGTCGAGGTTCTCCGCGTCCTGCGCGACCTTGTGCACGCACTGGCCGAACTCCGGGTTCGGATCGGGCAGGAACACGGCGGACACCCCGGAGTTGGCAGGCGTCCAGCTCACTCCGCCGTCGGCCGTGCGGAACACCCCGGCGGTGGACACGGCGACCGTGACCGCCTGCGGATCGCGCCGGTCCGTCACCACGGTGTGCAGGCCCTCACCGCCGCCGCCCGGCACCCACTTCGACCGGGTGGGGTGCTCCCACAGCGGGCGGACCAGCTCGAAGCTCTCGCCGCGGTCCTCCGAGCGGTACAGCGCCGCCGGTTCCGTGCCCGCGTAGACCACGTCGGGCTCGGCGGCGGCCGGGTGCAGTTGCCACACCCGCTCCAGCGAGGCGCCGGTGTCCTTGGGGAACTTCACGGCGGGGCGGGCCGGCTCGGTCCAGGTGCGGCCCAGGTCGTCGGAGTGGAACACCGAGGGGCCCCAGTGCGCGCTGTCCCCGCCAGCCAGCAGCCGCGGGACGGAGCCGCGGACGTCGATGGCGACCGAGTACACGGCCTGGGCGTTGAAATGGGGACTGTCGTCGAACTCCCAGACGCCGTCCCGCCGCCGCCCGATGAACAAGCCCTTGCGCGTGCCCACGGCGAGCAGTACTTCGGTCATGCCGATCACCTCCGCGAGGTCTTCGTCCGAACCTCTTTGTCCCGGACACCGGCCAGTGTGCACCCCACCACTGACAGTCCTCTCCGCATCAGCGTCGTCGCAGGTCACAGCGGCATGGCTGGGAGACGGCGCCCGGTCGCGCCCGCCGTGGGAGCCGGGGACGGCCGGGCCGCGGCACCCATGGGAGGGCCGGGGCGGGGAACCCGGCGTGAGCATCGGGGAGCCCTCCGCCGTATGGGAGGGCGGTCCGGCAGGTCTGTGCGCTCGTGAGGAGGATGCCGTCGATGGCGTTCCGTGGTCCGAAGGTGTGGCTGTGGCGGTGGCGCCGCAATCCGCTCAAACGCCGCGCCGACATGGTGGAAGCCTGGGTCGTGCTCGGCACCTGGGTGCTCGGTGTTCTCGCCGGGGTGCTCGCCGGATGGACGGCGGCCCGGGGCGCGGAACAGGCCATGGCCCTGGAACCCCTCGCGCGGACGCCCACGGTCGCGCGGGTGACCGAGCGGGTGCCCGGCTCGTCCGCCGGGACCGGCGGGGCTCCCGGCACCACCCTCCGGGTGTGGGGAAAGGTGCGCTGGACCACGCCGGACGGCATCGCGCGCACCGGCTGGGCCCGGGTATGGCCCGGCAGCGCCGCCGGCACCCCGGTCACCGTGTGGACCGACTCCCGGGGCCGGCTGGTGACCGGACCGGCCACGCCCGCTCAGGCCCGCACGCGGGCCGTGATGTCCGGCGGCCTGGTGGGAGTGGGCGCCGCCGCCGTCCCCTTCGTCACCGGCCGCGCCCTGCGCGCCTGCCTGGAACGCCGTCGCCTGGACCAGTGGGACACCGAGTGGGCCCGCTTCGGCCCGCTGTGGAGCCGCAAGGCCTGGTGACCGATCCCGGGGGTGGCGTGCTGGTGCCTGGAGACGCCCGGCACGGCCCCTAACCCGGAAGTGACCGTTCCAGAATGGCGTCGACGTCCGCGCTGTCCGGCAGCGTGCCGAAGGAGTGGCCCCAGTCGCCGCCCAGCCGGGTCGCGCAGAAGACGTCGGCGACGGGGGACGGGGCGTGCCGCACGAGCAGGGAGGCCTGCAGGGTCAGGGCCATGAGCTCGACCAGGCGGCGGGCGCCGGCCGGAGACGCCTCGCCCAGACCTGCCCGGAGCCGGGTCACGGCAGCGTCGAGGCGGGCGTCGGCACCACGGGCCAGGTCGAGTTCGGCGAACAGCGCCTCCGCGGTGCCGGGCTCCCGGCCGAGCGCCCGCAGGACGTCCAGGGCGTTGACGTTCCCCGAGCCCTCCCAGATCGACAGCAGCGGCGCTTCCCGGTAGTGCCGGGGCATCCCGGACTCCTCGACGTAGCCGTTGCCGCCCAGGCACTCCAGGGCCTCCGCCGTGAAGGCGGGCCCCCGCTTGGTGACCCAGAACTTGCCGACCGCGGTCGCGACCCTCCGGAACGCGGCCTCGTCATCCCCGCCGCCCGCGCGCACCGTCCGGTCGGCCGCACCGGCCAGCCGCAGCGTGAGCGTCGTCGCGGCCTCGGACTCCAGCGCCAGGTCGGCCAGCACGTTCCGCATCAGCGGCTGGTCGATGAGCAGCGCGCCGAAGGCGCCGCGGTGCCGCACGTGGTGGCCCGCCTCGACGAGTGTCTTGCGCATGAGCGCCGCCGACATCATCACGCAGTCCAGGCGCGTGCAGTTGACCATCTCGATGATCGTCTTGACGCCCCGCCCCTCGGGCCCGACCAGCCAGGCCACCGTCCCGTCGAACTCCGGCTCGGAGGAGGCGTTGGACCGGTTGCCCAGCTTGTCCTTGAGCCGCTGGATGCGGAAGGTGTTGCGGCTGCCGTCGGGCAGGACGCGCGGCACCAGGAAGCAGGACAGCCCGCCCGGAGCCTGGGCGAGCACCAGGAAGACGTCGCACATGGGCGCCGAGGTGAACCACTTGTGCCCGCGCAGGGTGTACACCCCGGGCTCCGCGGTCGGCGTGGCCGTCGTGGTGTTCGTCCGTACGTCCGAGCCGCCCTGCTTCTCGGTCATCCCCATACCCGCCAGCAGGCCCTGCTTCTCGGCCGGCACCCGCAGCCCGGGCTCGTACACCCGGGCGGCCAGCAGGGGTTCGTACACGGCGGCCAGCTCCGGCTGGGCGCGCAGGGCGGGTACGGCGGCGTACGTCATCGACGTCGGGCAGCCGTGCCCGGCGTCCGTGTGCCCCCACACCAGGCCGCCGGCGCTGCGGGCCACGTGCGCGCCGGGCCGCTCGTCCGCCCAGGGTGCGCCGGCCAGGCCCTCGGCGACCGCTGTCCCCATCAGGTGGTGCCAGGCGGGGTGGAACTCGACCTCGTCGATCCGGTTGCCGTAGCGGTCGTGGGTGCGCAGTTCCGGCTCGTGCCGGTTGGCCTGGTCGGCCCACTCCTGCGCCTGAACGCTCCCGGCCAGCGTCCCGAGCCGCCGTACGTCCTCCTCGGCCCAGCCCGCGCCCTCCCGGCGCAGCCCCTCCAGCAGCGCCGCGTCGTCGGACGCGTCGTAGGGCGCCAGGGGAGGGGCCTGGTTGGTGACGGCGTGCGCGGCGTCCTGCCCGTGCGGCCCGGGCCGCGGTTCGAGCGGCGCCTCTCCGTCCGGGCGCACCGCCGGTCCCTGCCGCACTTGCCGTGCCTGTCGTTCCTGCTGCTCGTGCGCGAGTGTCGAGGCCATGGCATCCATGTTGCACTGTGGCTGCGGTCGCAGCAATAGTGCAACATGTCGGGTGTCCGTACAGTACGTGACCATGAACGCCTCCCAGGAGCCCGCCGGGGCCGGGCTGCGCCCGCTGTCCGCGCGGTCGGTCGTCCTGAGCCTGCTGCTGGGCACGCACCCGCCTGAACTGCCGGTGAAGGACCTCGTACGGGCGGTCGAACCCTTCGGGATCGGCGGATCCACCCTGCGCGCGGCCCTGAGCCGGATGGTGGCCGCCGGAGACCTGCGACGCTCCGACACCGTCCACGGCCTTAGCGACCGGCTGCTGGAGCGCCAGCGGCGCCAGGACGCGGCCGTGCACCCCGAGACGTGCCCCTGGGACGGGAAGTGGGAGATGGTCGTCGTGACGGCGACCGGCCGCGAGCCCGCCGAACGCGCCGAGCTGCGCGCCCGGTTGACGGCTCTCCGGCTCGCCGAACTCCGCGAGGGCGTCTGGCTGCGCCCCGCCAATCTGCGCCGCCCCTGGTCGGGCGGACTGTCCCCGGTGGTTCGGCGTTTCACCGCCCGGCCCGAAGAGCCGGCCGCCGACCTGGCCGCGCGCCTGTGGCCGGTCGACGACTGGGCGGCGACCGCTCGCACGCTGCTCGATCTTGTCGCGCGCACGGACCGGCCCGCCGACCGCTTCACCGCCCTCGCGGCCGTCGTACGGCACCTGCTGGCCGACCCCGTGCTGCCCGCGCCCCTGCTGCCCGCGCACTGGCCGGGCCCGGCGCTGCGCACCGTGTACACCGACTGCCGGCGGGAGTTGACCGAGGAGATGCTCGGTCGCGCGAGGCGGTGAGCGTACGGCGGTCGCGCGCGGCGCCCTCGGGCACACCGCGCGCGACCGCGCTCTCACCGCGTCGGCATCACTTGTAAGTGATGTCGGACGCCGTGTACTTGCAGTACGTGCCGTCGGCGTCGGTGCCGCCCTTGGTCGGCTCGGCGCCCGTGTTGTTCCCGGTGTACTTCTGGCAGGGGACGATCTTCTTGCCGGAGTCCCCGATGATGGTGATCTTCTTCAGCGAGGCGCTGTCCCCGTAGTTGGTGTTGATGCCGGCGATCCGGCCGCCCTTGTAGGTGGCCTCGATCGTGTTGAGGTTGATGGTCCGCTTGTACTGCGTCTTGCAGTTGCCGCACGAGCGGACGAAGGTGCCGAAGTTCTGTACCGCGAAGTTCGACACGTTCAGCGTGCCGGCGCCGTTGAACTGGAAGACCTTGTCGCTGGCCTCCTTCGCGCCGCCGCCGGAGACGGTGTAGACGTTGGAGGACGAGGAGCCGAGGAACGTCGCGGCGTCCTCGCCGACGTCCTCCCACCAGACGTTCTGGAGCGTGCAGCTGCCCAGGCAGTGGATGCCGTCGGCGGCGGGGGAGCCGATGATGACGTTCTTCAGGACGGCGCCGGCGGCCAGTTCCAGGATCGGCTTCTGGTTCTCCTCCTGGCCGCCGGTGCCCAGGGCTCCGCTGCCGTACAGGCGCGTCATCCCGTAGTCCTTGGTGCCGGACACCGAGATGGTGGCGGAAACTGCCTGACTGCCGTTGGCGGAGGGCCAGGTGGCGGCGCTCGCCGAAGGCGCCCCTTCGGTCATGAGCATGGCAACCGAGAGCCCGAGTGCGGCCAGGCCCCCGGTCAGTGCGCGCCGTCGCAGGCTTGGTCGTGCTGCGGACGTCATGTCCTTGTTCCTTCCGTGCGGTCGGGTGATGGCCGGGCGGCGGTCAGATCTTCCCGGTGCCCGCGCCCGCGGTCACCGAGGAGGTCACGCCGGAGGCGGCCTCTGCCGTATAGCTGTACGGAGGGCTGGTGAAGGAGCCGGTCTGCGACACCTCGGTCGCGGCGCCGCCGAGGTCGTTGCCCCGCAGGTTGGCGTAACCGTCCTGCTTGCTGTCCCGGTTGGTGGTGACGGCGACCGACGTGCTGCGGAAGACGTTGTTCTCGACCAGCATCTGGGCGCCCATGCGCGAGTGCACGGCGGTCTCGGCGCCCACGACGTAGTTGTCGTAGAAGTGCCCCGTGCCGAAACGCAGGCTCGGGATGCGGGAGTTGACGTTGTTGAACCAGTTGTGGTGGTACGTCACCCGCAGATGCCCGGTGTCCTCGCTCGCGTTGCTGTCGCTGTGGCCGACCAGCGAGCCCTTGTAGTGGTCCTTGAAGGTGTTCCAGGACACCGTGACGTAGTCGGAGGCGTGCGAGACGTCGAGCAGGCCGTCGTAGTAGTCCTTGCCGTGGTCGCGGTCGGAGGACAGGGAGTTGTGGTCGATCCAGACCTTGGTCGAGCCTTGGACGGTGATCGCGTCCGTGCCGACGGCCTTGCTGATCTGGAGGTTGCGCACGGCGACGTTGCTGACGTTCTTCAGCCGCAGTCCGCCGCCGGTGAACCCGGACGACGAACCGACGCCCAGCACCGTGGTGTTGGAGCCGACGTCGACCTGACCGCTCAGTGGGATCAGGCCGCTCACCTTGATCACCTTGGCGGTGTTGCCGGTCACGGCCGACTTGAAGGCGCTGAGCGTCGAGACGGTCACCGCCGAGGCGCTGCCGCCGCCGGTCGTGCCGGCGCCGAAACCGACCGGTGAGCTCTCGGCGGCCCCGGCCTGCTGCGGCAGGGCGAGCACCGCGAGGGTCGCGGCCGCGGCGACGGCCGCCGCCAGCGCCGACCTGGGCGCGTGTGGACGTGAGAGGCGAGTTCGCATGCGGATGCTGTCCCTTCGGAAGGACTGGGTGGGGGGTCGTATACGAGACCGTGTGAGGTCGTATACGTGAATGGCGAACATCATGTGGAACGACTCGCGTGAGCAGTGGGCCTCAGAGGGCCTGAAGTAGCGCCTGCTGGTCACACTGTTGAACGGACCGTAGAGTGCAAGCGCTTTCTAGTCAACGCCTCGCGCAGGTCACATCCGGCCACTCGCGGGTGGATGGCGAAAGGGTGCCGACGCTGGCGTGGGAGCGCTTCCATGGTGGCCATGTTCATGCCACCATGCAGCAGCGGCAGCCCGCCGGGGGCAGTTCCGCGCGCCTCGGGCCGCCGCCCGGACCCGTCCGATCGCACCCCCGCACATCCAACGGAGGACGCAAGTGACACCGACCGGAAGAACGCGCCCCGCCAGAACCCGCCGTGCCGACCTGATCGGCGTGTGCGTCCTGGTGCTGGCCCTCGTCGTCACCGTCTCGGCCGTCACCGCCCTGGTGCGCGGGCCGGACCGCGTGACCGCCGCCGACCGGCCGCCGGCCGCGGCCGCACGGCACTGGGTGAACACCTGGACGGCGATGCCGCAGCTCACCGAACCCGGCAACCTGCCGCCGGCGCCCTTCACCGGCGACCGCGCCGTCCTCGTCGACACCACCGTGCGGCAGACGCTGCGCGTCTCCACCGGCGGCCACCGCATCCGGCTGCGCTTCTCCAACGCCTTCGGTGACACCCCGCTGCCCCTGACCGCCGTGACGGTGGCGCTGCCGCGCGACGGCGCGGCCGGAGTCAGCGCCGTCGAGCCGCGTACGACCCGGAAGGTGACGTTCTCCGGGCGGGCGTCGACGACCGTGCCCACCGGGGCGCAGGTCGTCTCCGACCCGCTGGACCTCGACCTGCGCGCCGCGTCCACCCTCACCGTGACGGCGTACCTGGCCGAGGGCCAGCCCTCCCTCGCGCTCACCTCCCACCCGGGCTCGCGCACGACGTCGTACCTCGTCCACGGTGACCACACCCGGGACGCCGATCTGGCCGGGGCGACCCCGGTAGACCACTGGTACCTGATCAGCGACGTCGAGGTGGAGGCCAAGGCCTCGACCGAGGCCGTGGCGATACTCGGCGACTCGCTCACCGACGGGCGCGGCTCCACCACCAACGCCAACGACCGCTGGCCCGACCAGCTCCACGACCGGCTCCGCTCCCGCCCCGCCACCGCGGACCTCGCCGTCCTGAACCAGGCCGCCGGGGGCAACCGCGTCCTGAACGACGGTCTCGGCCCCAACGTCCTCGCCCGCCTCGACCGCGACATCCTCTCGCGCAGCGGCGTCGCCTGGCTGATCGTCTTCGAGGGCGTCAACGACATCGGCACCGCCGACGCCACCCCGGCCGCCCAGCGCCGGGTCACCGAGGACCTGATCGCCGCCTACCAGCAGATCGTGGTGCGCGCCCATGCCCAGGGCATCCGCGTCTACGGCGCCACCCTGTTGCCGTTCGGTGGCAACGACTCCTACGACGACCCGGCGGGCCTGCGGGAGAAGTCCCGCCAGGCGGTCAACGCCTGGATCCGGGCGCGCGGGCACTTCGACGCGCTCATCGACTTCGACCGCGCGGTCCGCGAGCCCGGGCAGCCGAGCCGGCTGCGGCCCGACCTCCACGCCGGGGACTGGCTGCACCTCAACCCGCAGGGTTACGGGCTCCTCGCGGGCGCGGTTCCCGCGGGACTGTTCCGCCACTCCTGACGCGGGGGACGGACGGCTTCGCCGTCGGGCTGCCGGGCGCCGGCCTTCGGGGCGGGCGCCTGTCGGCCCTTCGGGTGGGGGCTCGGTGCGGCGGGTGCACCTGTGCGGGTGGAGTTCTTGCCGCTTCCTTGGGTCCGTTGTCTCTGGTGTGGGGGGAGGGACGGCTCGGCCGTTGGGCTGCTGGGTGTCGGCCTTTCGGGCGGGGTGTCTGTCGGCCTTTGGGTGGGTGTTCGGCGCCGCGTGCACTCGTAGCCGCAGGGGTGTGGGAGCGTGGCGGGTGCCCTTTTCCCGAGCGGTTCCGCTGGTTCCGGCGCGGGGGCGGGCCGTCTCCGATCGGCATCCCGCCGGTGCTGCGGGCAGGGTTCGGGTCGGCGTTTCGGCCGCAATGCGGAACGTGGTGGATGGCGGAGCCCGGTGGCGCGGACGAGAGCGGTGGCGTTGTCTGGGAGAGACGGGGTGACCAGCACGGTTGTGGGCACCCGGTGGCCACAAGGAGTCGATCTCACCCCCATGCGAGGAGAGTCATGGCTGAGCGGAAGTCGTCGTCTGCCCTTGCGGCGCCGCTGCACGGTGCGGCCTCGGTGCTGCGAAAGGTGCCCGGCGCCGAGGCGGTGGGCCGGGCCGCGCAGGGGACGCTGGACAAGGTCGGCGCGGTCTCGCCGCGCGGGCGGCGGCTCGCGGTGTACACGGGAGCCGGAGTGCTCGGTGTCGCCGGAGTGGTGGAGTGGCCGGTGGCGCTCACCGGCGCGGCCGTGGTCTGGCTCACCCAGCCCCGCCCCGAGCGGCCCGCCGCCGAGGAGGAGCAGACACAGGCACCGGAGCTGCCACCGGCCACCACTGCGGCCCGCAAGCCCGGGAAGAAGCGCGGCACGGCTGCCCGGGAGACCGAGCAGGGCGCCGGTACCGGCATCAAGAAGCAGGCGTCCGCGCCGGACGCGGACACCGGGCCCGACGAACCGGCGAAGACCAAGGCGTCAGGGGCCGGCCGAGGCAAGTCCTCGAAGGGGCAGGCATCGGCCGCCGGACCCCTCGGCCCGACGGCGCGGCCCGACCGCACCTCCCTCTGAGGACGCGCCATGGTGCTAGGACTGCTGACTGCGCCGTCGGCCGCTGCCCGGCTGGTCACCCGGACGGCCGCCCCTGCGGTCGGGGCCGCCGCGGGAGCGGTGGCCGGAACGGCACGGGCCGGCGTACGCGGCGTCGACGCCGCCACGCGGGTCGTGCGTGTCGCCCGCAACGCCCTGCCCGGCACGGACCACCACTGGCGGTCCGGCACCCGGGCGCATCTGTCACTGCGCTCCCTGGACCCGGAGAGGGTGCTGCGCGCGGGCGGGAAGGAACATCTGGCCCGGCACATCGCCGCGACACTCGCCGAGCGGCCCGACGTGCTCTTCGCGTGCTGGGACGAGGGTCTCGGACGGCTGGTCGTCGCCGTGACGGAGGAGGAGGTCGCCGACGAGGTCGTGGACCAGGCGGCCGACCTCGCGACCCGGCACGGGCTCGTTCTGGACGGCGACGATCCGGACGAGATCACACATCCGGGGGACCCGGCCGGGGTGCGGGCGGCCGCGGCCACGTTCGCCGCCGACGTGGTGGGCGTTGGCGTCGCACTGACCTCCTACGCGTTGCGCCTGCCGCCCTCGCCGCGCATGGTGACCGCCGTGGTGACGCTGCTGCGGGAGAATCCACGCTTTCGTGCCGCCCTGGGCTCCCGGATGGGCAGGTCCCGTATGGACCTCCTGCTCGCCTGCGCGAACGCGGCCGCCCACGGCAGCGGCCAGACCCCCACCGCGCTGGTCCTGGACGGAGCGCTGCGCGCCTCCCAACTGGCCGACACGGTGGCCCGCACGGCCGCCTTCGACGCGTTCCACGACCAGCTGTGCGCACCCGGCCGCGTCAGCGTCGCCGCGGACGACACCCCGCGCCCGCCGCTGCGCATCACACCGGCCCAGGAGTACGCCAACCACGCCTCCGCCGGCAGTCTGGTGGGCGCGGCGCTGACCATGCTGGTCAAGCGCAACGGGGCCGAGGCGGCCGAGGCGGTGCTCGCCGGTTCTCCCAAGGCCGCGCGTTACGGACCCGCCGTCTTCCACGCCGTGCTCGGCACCCTGCTCGCCCGGACCGGCGTGCTGGTCCGGGCCCCGGAACGGCTGCGGCAACTGGAGATGGCGGGCACCGTCGTCCTGCACTCGAGCGCCCTGCGCACCGAGGAGGGGGAGGCGGACCCGTGGGCCGAACCGGTCCTGGACGCGGCACGCCGGGCCGGACTGCGGGTGGTCCTGGTGGACGATCCGGCCCTGGAGGACCTGACCGGCCTCGCCGACCAGGTCGTGGACGCCCGGCGGCCCCTGGACGACGTGGTGTACGGGCTGCGCGGCGAGGAGGGCACGGTGCTCACCGTCGCCCGGATGCGCTCCGCCGACGACCACGACGTCCTGGCCGGACTGCGCGGCAGCGACCTCGCCGTCGCCCTCGTGGACGGCGACGCCGCCGTCGTCTGGGGCGCGGACCTCCTCGCCCTGCACGGACTGTCCGACGTGTGGCGGGTGCTGACGGCCGTCCCGATGGCCAGGACGACCGGCCACCGGGCGCAGACCCTGGCCCGGTCCGGTGCCGCGCTGTCCGGGCTGCTCGTGGCCATCGGCGAGTCCAAGCGCGGCCGCGGCCGCCGTGCCATCCTGCCCGGGTTGCGGCACGCACCGGTCGACGCCGCCGCGGCCGCCGCCCTGCTGTCCGGGACGCGCGCCGCCTTCGCCGTGGCGGCGGCGCACGCCCCGCACCCGCGACCGCGCGTGCACTGGCACGAACTCGACGCGAAGGAGGCCCAGGAACGGCTGGAGCAGGAAGCGGAGGGCCGGCTCACCCCGTTCGAGTGGCTCGCCGTCCAGGCCCGTAAGGCGGTCGCCGCCATCGTCCGGAACCCCGTCCTCGCCCCGGTCCGCTGGACGTACGAGCTGGGGCAGGCCGTGCGCGGCGAACTGCGGGACCCCCTCACCCCGGTCCTGGCCGTCGGCTCGGCGGCCTCGGCGATCCTCGGCTCCGTGGTGGACGCCCTCCTCGTGATCGGCGCCCTCGACCTGAACGCCCTGGTCGGCGGCTTCCAGCGGCTGCGCGCAGAGCGTGCCCTGTCCGGCCTGATCGCCGAGCAGAAGCGCAAGGCACGCATCGCGCCCCCGGACGCGCAGGCCCCGGCCGGCGCCACCGTCACGGTCGACGCCGGGAAGCTCAAGCCGGGCGACGTGATCGAGCTGAAGGGCGACGAGGTGGTGCCTGCCGACGCCCGGCTGCTGTGGGAGGACGGCCTGGAGGTCGACGAGTCCGCGCTGACCGGGGAGTCCCTTCCGGTGGAGAAGCAGACCGACCCGACCCCGCACGCCGCGGTCGCGGACCGCAGCTGCATGGTCTTCGAGGGCACCACCGTGGTGGCCGGGCAGGCCCGGGCCGTCGTGGTCGACACCGGCGAGAGCACCGAGGCCGCCCGCGCCGTGCACCTCGCCGCCCGCACGCCCCCGTCCGCGGGCGTGCAGGCCAGGCTCCAGGAACTCACCCGCAAGGCACTCCCGTTGACGCTGGCGGGCGGAGCCGCGCTGACCGGTATCGCGCTGCTGCGCGGCACCTCCGTCCGAGAGGCGGTCAGCGGCGGTGTGGCCGTCGCCGTGGCCGCCGTCCCGGAGGGCCTGCCCCTGGTCGCCACTGTGGCGCAGCTGGCGGCGGCCCGGCGGCTCAGCCGCGACGGCGTCCTGGTCCGCACCCCGCGCGCGCTGGAGGCGCTGGGCCGGATGGACACCATCTGCTTCGACAAGACCGGCACTCTCACCGAGAACCGGCTGCGCGTGGTGCGGGCGTCCGACGCCGACGGTGAGGTCCACGTGGTGGGCGACGAGGCCTCCGCACGGACACTGCGGTCCGCGGCGCGGGCCTGCCCGCGTCTCAACGGCGACTCGGACCGGCCGGTGCACGCCACCGACGAGGCCGTCCTCGACGCGGCCGGTCCCGACCCGGACTGGGCCGAGCTGGAGGACCTCGGCTTCGAGGCGGCACGCGGATACGCGGCCGCCGTCGGCCGGGTCGCGAACGGCCCCCGCCTGCTGGTCGTCAAGGGCGCCCCCGAGACGGTGCTGCCCGCCTGCCCCGCCCTCCCGGCCCACGCGATCGACACCTCGCACGCCCTGGCCGGCGACGGACTGCGGGTGCTGGCGGTGGCGCAGCGGCGGCTCGACGAGCACGAGAGCGAGGAGGACGCACTCGAGCGGACGCTTGAGGGCCTGGAGTTCATCGGGCTGCTGGCGCTGTCGGACGTGCCGCGCGACACGTCCATGGCGCTCGTGAGCGGGCTGTACGAAGAGGGCGTACGGCCGGTCATGCTCACCGGCGACCACCCGCAGACCGCCCGGGCCATCGCCACCGAGCTGGGCTGGCCCAAGGACACCACCGTGGTCACCGGGGACGAACTCGCCGCCGCGGACAGGACGGCCCGCGCCCGGATGCTGCGCGACGCCGGCGTGGTCGCCCGGGTGGCGCCCGAGCAGAAGCTCCAGGTCGTCGAGGCCCTGCGGGATGCCGGCCGGGTGGTCGGCATGGTCGGGGACGGCGCCAACGACGCCGCGGCGATCCGCGCCGCCGACATCGGCGTGGGCATCAACGCCCGCGGTTCCGCGGCCGCGCGCAACGCCGCCGACATCGTCCTGACCGACGACGACCTGACGGTCCTGATCGACGCGATCGGCGAGGGCCGCGCCCTGTGGCACAGCGTCGCCGACGCCATCGCCATCCTGATCGGCGGCAACGCGGGCGAGATCGGCTTCGGTCTGTTCGGCACGCTGCTGTCGGGCACCGCGCCGCTGTCCACCCGGCAGATGCTCATGGTGAACCTGTTCACGGACCTCTTCCCGGCGATGGCCGTCGCGGTGACCCCGAAGGAGGACCCCGAGCAGGCGCGGTCGGCGACTCCGGAGGACGCGGCGGGCTCCGTCCTGGGCGAGGGACTGATCCGGCAGATCCGCCACCGTGCCCTGACCACCTGTCTGGGCGCGGTCACGGCCTGGATGATCGGCCGCTGGACACCGGGCACCGCCCGCCGCTCCAGCACGATGGCCCTGTGCGGTGTGGTCGGAACCCAGCTGGTCCAGACCCTGCTCGACCGCCGGGGCAGCACGCTGGTCCGGGTGACGTCCCTGGGCTCCGCCCTCACCCTGGCCGCACTGATCCAGACCCCCGGCGTCAGCCGGGCCCTGGGCTGCACCCCGCTCGGTCCGGTGGCCTGGGCCGGCGTCGGCGCGGCGATCACCCTGGCCCTGGCCGGTCAGCGGGTCCTGCCCCAACTGGAGGAGACCGTCGTACGGCTGCTGCCGGAGAGCGGTCCCGCGGTCGTCCGAGAGCTGACGGCCGGAGGATGACCAGAGGTCCGGTCCCGCCAGAGTCTGGCGGGACCGGACCGGTTCATGGATTCCCGCGGGCATGTGCCAGGGCGATCCCGCTGTCTTGGGACCTCTCTTTTGGATCATTCCGGGCTCGCGGGCCCGGGCATGATCCAAACGAAGGGCCCTAGGCCTGGGAGACCGCGGTGCCGGCCGCCGACCGCAGGGACTCCCAGTCCGGCAGCTTGACCACGCTGCGCCCCAGGGAGACGCCGAGTTCCGCCTCGGCCCGCTCGATGGCCTGCCAGCCCGCCCACCGCACGGGCTCGACACCCTCGGCCCGCAGCACCGGGAGGCTGTCGTCCGGCACCTGCCTGCCCACGAGCCCGGGCGCGTCCTGGAGCAGCGAGGCCACCGTCTCCTTCGCGCACGGCCGGTTGGTGCCGATGACGCCCGTGGGACCCCGCTTGATCCAGCCGGCCACGTACTCGCCCGGCGCGACGGCACCGTCGCGCAGCACGCGCCCGTCCCGGTGCGGCACCGTGCCGGTGCCCGCGTCGAACGGCAGCCCGTCCAGCGGCACTCCGCGGTAGCCCACCGACCGCAGCACCAGCTGGGCCGCGATGTCCTCGTACCGACCCGTCCCGACGACGCCGCCGTGCCCGTCGGGCGCCGTGCGCTCCAGCCGCACCGTGCCCACGCGGCCGTCGTCGGCGAGCAGTTCGACGGGGCGCAGGAAGAAGCGCAGCCGGATCCGGCGGCTGCCGCCCTTCGGCGGCGTCGCGGCCCAGCCGCGCAGGACCTCGATGTTGCGGCGCTGGGCGGCCGGCAGCGCCGAGGGGTCGGCCCAGGCCGGGTCCAGCGCCAGCTCCTCCGGGTCGACGACGACGTCGGTGTCCGGCAGGGCGCCCAGCTCGCGCAGCTCCTTGGTCGTGAAGCGGGCCTGCGACGGGCCGCGCCGGCCCACCATGTGGATCTCGGTCACCCGGCTCGCGGTGAGCGCGGCGAGCGCGGCCTCGGGCATGTCGGTGGGGCTCAGCTCGGTCGCGCCGCGTGCCAGGATGCGCGTGACGTCCACGGCGACGTTGCCCACGCCGACGACGACGGCCGACCGCGCGCCCCGCACGAAACCGCTGTCCACGGAGTCGGGGTGGGCGCTGTACCAGGAGACGAACTCGGTCGCCGACCAGCTGCCCGGCAGGTCCTCGCCCGGGATGTGCAGACGGCGGTCGGTGGCGGCGCCCACGCAGTACACCACCGCGTGGTACAGCTCGCGCAGCCGCGCGGCGGGCAGTCCGCCGGGGCCGCCGACCTGGACGCCGCCCAGGAACCGGACCCGCTCGTGCTCCAGGACCGTCCGCAGGTTGTTCTGCAGGGACTTGATCTTCTCGTGGTCCGGCGCCACGCCGTAGCGCACGAGCCCGTACGGGCACGGCAGACGGTCGAGGACGTCGACGCGCACCGAGGGGTCCTGCTGGACCAGGCCCTGAGCGGTGTAGCACCCGCTCGGCCCCGAGCCGATGACGGCGACACGCAGCACGGCGGAACTCCTTACCCCGATGGATCGCACATGGACCGCAGGAGATCGCTGATGGCTCCAGCATGGCACCAAGCGGACCGCCGGGGGAGGCCGCGCGGGACCGCCCGCGTGTCGCGGCCCGGATCCTTACGCCGGCCGCCGGTCTACCGCTCCGGCGGGGGCGCCGGGATCCCGCCGGTCGCGAAGAAGCGGGACAGGTCCGTGTCGCAGGAGCTGCCGGGCGGCTGCGCCTCCGGCGGCGCTCCCATGTCCCAGTCGAGCCGGTAGCGCTCGAACAGCTCGGCCCGCAGCACCGGCACCGGCATCGGCGCCCCGGGCACCAGCGCGGCGTAGACGGCGCCCATGAGCAGGGCGCGCAGCATCGGGTAGTCGGCGTCGACGTCCTGCGAACCGCGCCGGGCCACCGTGTCCCGCAGCAGCTCGGAGAGGCGCTGCTGCTCCGGGCACTGCACGAAGCCCTCCTCGTGCAGGATCCCCGCCATGTGCTGGCGCATCAGCACCGGCCGGTCCCGGGCAAGACCCAGGATCGCGTCGACGGCCCGCGCCAGCCGCTCCCGACCGTCCTCGGTGTGCGGCTCGCGTTCCAGTGCCTCCTGGAGTGTGCGGTGCATCAGCCGGTGCACGGCGGACTGCACCAGCTGGCGCTTGCCGGGGAAGTAGTAGGAGACCAGTCCGCGTGCCGACCCCGCGCGGTCGGCGATGGCGCCGAGCGTCGTCGCGTCGTACCCGTGCTCGCCGACCAGCTCGACCGCCGCCTGGAGGAGCCGCTCCCGGGAACGCCGTCGCAACTCTTCATTGACCGAGGCGCTTCGCGGGGACATGCTGTGACTCCTGCGTTGACTGGCTGTCAGCCAACTATACTCAGCGCGAGCGGACCGGCCCCGGCAGGGGCCCGTCGTGCTGCCGTCCGTCTCGGGCGAAACGGGGGATCGTCCGAGGCGGGCGGACTTTTGCGTACTCGGTGCCGTCAAGGGGCTGCCGCCGGGGCCGGGTGGGCGTGCCGGCGGCGCGGCCGTGCGGTGGCGGCTCAGTCCGTCGGATCGAGCAGGCCGAGGACCGGCAGCAGCGCGTCCGGCCGCCGAGTGACCGGCAGGTGGTCCACGAAGTGCACGCCGCAGCCCAGGGCGGCCGCGCCGCCGCCCGCGTGGCGGCTGTCGCCGACCATCAGTACGTCCTTCGGGTCGGCGCCGAGCGCCGCGCAGGCGAGAGCGAACAGGCGCGGGTCCGGCTTCTGGACGCCGTGCTCGTACGACAGCACGTAGGCGTCCACGTACGCGTCGAGGCCGTGGGCACGGAACACCGGGCGCAGGTCCCAGCCGATGTTGCTCACCACGCCCACGCCGACCCCGCGCTCGTGCAGCGTCCGCAGCACCTCGGCCGCGTCCGGGTAGGGGGCCCAGGCCGCGGGTGTCATGTGCCGCTCGTACAGCGCATCGTGCAACGCCGGGTCCGGCAGCGGCACTTGGCGGGACAGGGTGGTGTAGGCGGACCGGTGCAGTTCGGCGCTGCGGTCCCGGATCTCCCACAGCCCGGCCGCCTCGTCGGGCAGCCGCGTCGGTGGCGCCCCGCCCGGCAGCGCCCCGGCCTCCTCCAGTGCCTGTGCCGTCCGGACCAACTCGCTTTATCAAGGTTGAGTTCAGCCTCGTCCAGGACGGCTCTCAGCCAGGACTCGCAGGACTCGATGCGGAAGAGGGTCCCGGAGAAGTCGAAGAGCACGGCAGTCATGGGCCGATGATGGCCCAACCGCGTACATCCCGGCCACCGATCACCGGACACCGGTCACGGACCGTTGCCGCCGTTCCTAGCCCAGCGCCCTCAATCCGGGTATCACCGCCACCAGGACCGGTATCACCGGGACGAGGGAGGCGACCGCCGTCAGGCGCAGTCTGCGGGCAGCAGGGAGGCGGTTCGGGGGAGTGAGGAGGCGGTGCACGCGCTGAGGGACGTGCGCTTGGGCGGCGGGGCAGGGGCCGAACACGCCGCGGTGCTCGTTGAGTCCGACCAGGGCGAGGGCGGTCGTCAGGCGGCCGAAGCGGCGTGAGGCCATGTCGTCGGCGGCGAGTTCGACCAGGCGGTGCATCTCGTCGCGGAACGCGGCGAACACCGGCACCTGCGGAAAGCCGCCGGCGAGCGCCGCGGAGCAGTGCAGCAGCCAGTCGTGCCGGGCTCGCGCGTGGCCCTGCTCGTGCGCGAGGACGGCGTCCAGCTGCCGCCCCTTCAGCTTGCGCAACGCGGCCGTGGTGATGACCAGTCGGGGCGACGGGCCGGGCAGCCACCAGGCGTCCGGCTGCTCGCCCTCCAGCACCACGAGCCGGTCGGTGCCGGACTCCTCGCCGGGCAGCAGCGGGGCGCGGACGAGGAGTTCGGCGCGGCGCAGCCTGCGTCGCGCCCGGGCCCGTACCACCTCGCGGAGCAGCATGGCCGCGCTCCACGCTCCGCCGCACGCGAGCGCCACCGCGGTCGTCGGCGCCCAGGCGTCGGCCGTGCCGAGCGCGTACGCCTCCACCACCGAACGCGGAGCCGGGGCGAACACATGGCCGCGCACCGCCTGCCAGGCGGCCGCGGCGCTGAGCGTCATCGACAGCGCGCAGCACAACAGGACCGCGGCGACCACGCACTGCCACACCCACAGCGCGAGCACCGGTTCGCGGTCCGGCCAGTCGGCCCGGGCGAGCAGCCGAGGGGCGGCGACGGCGGTCAGGGCGCCGAGCAGCAGCAGGACCGCGGGGACCATCATGCGAGCCACCCTATGAGCGGGCGACAGTCCCACGGGTACGGCTCCGCGGCAAAGTGACGCAGGCCACGGCGCCCTGGAGCCGACCTCGCCGTCCCGGCGGATCACAGCGCCGCTCTCGCCGTCCCGGCGGATCTCTGGTCCGATCTCGCCGTCCTGCCGGTCACATGGTCACCGGTCACCTGCTCTCTTGCTAGGAGGGCCCGGCGTTCACGCCGGGTAGGTACCGCATCCTGTCGGCGTCGCGGAGCGCCGCCGCATCCGGGTTCCGGGGCGCGGAGCGCCCTGGCAGCCTGCCCGGCGGAGCAGGATGAACGCGAACACGTGCACTGGTGTTCGCTGATCGGGGTGATCGCACGGAAGAGGGGTGCGGGCGTTCGGGTGTCGTGCGTACGGTCGCATGGTGGGTGCCGGGTGATCGGGACAAGTGCCGGGGGGTGGGTGTGGCGGGGGTGCGGGAGGCCGACGGGGGCGGACATGCCCGGTACACGTACCGGCTGCGGGTGTCGGCCACGGCCCGTACTGCGCTGGAGGGGGAGTGGGGGCGGTCGGAAGGCACACGCCGAAGGCGAGCCGTGCGGTCCGGCCCGGCTGGACCGGATGCTGACCCAGGCCCGCGCGGTGACGCCGTGGCCGGCCGCGGGTGCCTCGGTGCCGCAGCAGCAGATCATCCGCGACTTCGCCGCATCCGGCGCGAAAGCCCTGGAGGACCTCAAGGACCGGCTGACGCGGCGGGCCGGAATGCCGCGGCACAAGAAGAAGCACGAGGCCGATCCGACGCTGAACTACACGCGGCACGGCTTCCGGCTCAAGGACGGGCGGCTGCACTTGGCGGGCGGGATCGTCCTGACGGTGGTGTGGTCCCGTCCTCTCCCGGCCGAACCCTCCTCGGTGCGCGTCCACCGCGACCACGTCGGCCACTGGTACGCCTCGTTCGTCGTCCCCGCCCTGCTGGAGCCGCTGCCTTCGACCGGTGCGGTGATCGGAATCGACTGGGGCGTCAAGGAGAAAGCCACCACCACCTCCTACGCCCACGACCTCCCCCACGCCCAGCACGGCCAGAGGTCCCAGGCCGAGCTGTCCCGTTACGACCGGATGATGGCCCGCCGCAGGCCGAAGAAGGGGCAGGCCGCGTCGAAGGGATATCGGGAGGCGAAGAGGTGGCGGGCGAAGGCCTACGCGAAGATCGCCCGCCAGCGCCAGGACACCGCCCGCAAGTGGGCGAAGAAGGTCGTGCGCGACCATGACGTGATCGCGGTGGAGGACTTCCGGCCCAAGTTCCTCGCCCGGACGTCGATGGCCCGCAAGGCGGCCGACGCCGCGATCGGCGCCACCAAGCAGGCCCTGATCGAGATGGGCCGCAAACACGCGCGGGACGTACGCCTGGTGCATCCCGTGCACACCACCATGGACTGCGGATCGTGCGGAGCGAGAACCAAGCACGCACTGCCGCTGTCGGAACGCACCTATACCTGCACCGGGTGCGGAGCCGTCTGTCCCAGGGACAAGAACTCTGCCCGCGTGATGCTCGTCCGGGCAGGTCTGGACCCGGCTGGTGTCGAGGGCACAAGACCTCCTGGAGCGCTGCTCCAGGAGGCGGCCTGAGCCAGGAATCCCCTCCCTCAGGGAGGGGGCAGTCAAATGGTCAGCAGCATCGCCACCATCGCGATCCCCATCGACAGCCGGCACGCCTGCGCCAGCTCCGGCCGGTCGCCCCACCCCGTGGCGCCGCGCGCGCCGCTCCCCGCCACCGCCCCGGCGGGGACCAGCCGGACGCCGGACAGCAGGACGTATCCGGCGAAGTACAGCAGCAGCGCGCCGGTGAGCGGCGGCACTCCCGTCCCGCCGTGGTGATGGGAGCCGGGCGAGACGGCCATCACCACGCACATGTAGACCATGGCCGCCGCACCCACCAGGTGGTGCAGATGGTGCGGGCTCGTCCGCTCCGACCACAGCGAGTGCAGCGCGGTCGCGCCGAAGACCGCCCCATAGGCAGACCAGGCCCACACCGGTGGTGTGAACACCGCCGCCGGGACGGCCATGGCGGCCATGCCGAAGCCCATGACCGCCTCGCCGCCCGCGGCACGGCGCTGGTCCTCGACGGTGCTGCGCATCCGCAGCAGGCAGTACACCCCGGTCGCCGCGCACAGCGCGACCAGCAGCCAGCCGGGCGAAGTCGATCCGTGCACCCCCCACCTCCCCGTTCGACGGATCACGGCCGCCGCCGGACGGCCGGTCGGTCAAGCGATGCCCGGGGCACGCGGTGCGCACACGAGCGCAAGGGGGTAAACGGGGCGCGTTCGGGGAAGCACGGTACGTCACGGCACGTCACGAGCCAGGGGCGGTGCGACCGAGCAATATGTTTCACGAGTAAAACACCTGTTAAGCTTGTCGGCATGAGCAGTGTGCCCCCCGCCCCCAGCCGGATCGCCCGGCATCTTCCGCTCGCCGGCGTGCTGCGGCTCGGCCGCCCCTCGGACATCTGGTTCAAGCCCGCCCTGAGCGTCCTCGTCTCGGTCGCCGTGCCCAACCTCATCCTGCTCGTCCTCGGCCGGCTCGACCTGGCCATGTACACGATGGCGGGCTCGCTGTGCGCCCTGTACGCGCACAACCGCCCCTACGCAGCCAGGGCCCGCGCACTGGCCTGGGTGGTCCTCGGCATGATCGGCGGCCTCGCCATCGCCCTGGTCACCGCCTCGCTCACCACCGACCCGGTCGTCCTGGTCACCATCGGCGCCCTGATGGCCGCCGTGCAGAAGGCGCTCTGCGACGCCACCCGCATCGGACCGCCCGGCAACGTCGTCCTCACCTTCATCAGCTCCGCCTCCCTGTTCGCCCCGCAGACCCTCGGCCAGATCCCGGCCCACCTGGCGCTGGCCCTCGCCGCGGCGGCCTGGGCCTGGCTGGTCGGCATGGCTCCCGGGCTGCTGCGCCCGCACGGCCCGGAGCGCCGCGCCACCGCACAGGCACTGAACGCGGCCGCCGCCCACGCGGCCACCGGCGGCACCGGCGAAGGCCACGCCCGGACCCGCGCCGCCGCGGCCGCCGCCGTCCAGGCCGCCTGGCAGACGCTGCTGTCCACCGGCGCCCGCACCGCTCCCCGGCGCGCCTTGGAACGCCTCGTCGTGCGCGCCGAGGTCGCGCTCGCCGCCCCGGCGGACACGGACCCCGAGAGGCTGCGCACCTGGGCCCGCCGACTGCGCGGGACCGGGCCGATCCCCGAGGTCGGCGAGACGGCGGCGGACACCGAGGAACTGCTCGGCGTGGACGCCGAGACCACCGCCCCCCACCGGCCCTGGTGGACCCGGCTCGGCCCGCTCACCCCGATCGTGGTGCGCACCGCGCTGGGCTGCGCCCTCGCCGGCTACGCCTCCCTCGCACTCGGCGTCGGCCGCCCCTACTGGGCCCTGGTCACCGCCGCCTCCCTGTACCAGGCCAACGTGACCCTGACCTGGAAGCGGGGCATTCAGCGCGTCGTCGGCAACCTCGTCGGCGTCCTCGTCTTCGCCGCCGTCGCCCCGCTCGCGCACGCCAGTGACCTGGCCCTCGTCCTGCTCTGCATGGCCTTCAACTCCGGCGCCGAGGCGCTGATGGGCCGCAACTACTGGCTCGGCAGCATCTGCGTGACCCCGCTGGCGCTGCTCATCATCGAGTTCGCCGGGTACCACGAGCCGAGCGAGCTGATCACCGAGCGGGCCGTGGACACCCTGGTCGGCGCACTGGTCGGCTTCGTGGCCGCCGTCGCCGTCACCAACCGCCGGGCCGGCGACCGCATCGAGCACGCCCTGGCCGCCGTCGACCGGGCCCGCGAAGGGGCCGCCCGCCTGCTCGCCGAGGAGCGGCCCGCGCCCGCCGCCCTGGAGTCCGCCCGCCGGAGCCTGGCCGCCGCGGTGGCCGACCTGCGCGCCACCGTCGACGCCGCGTCCGGCGAGTGGTGGCAACGCGCCCTGCCCCAGGAGCGGGTCGTGCTCACCGAGCAGTCCGCACACCGTACGCTCGCCGCGACGGTACGACGCCAGGGCCTGCACGCCCCGGCGAGCACGGGCGAGACGACGGAGGACGTACGGCCATGACGGCGAGGAACGGACGGCCGCCCCACGAGGAGGCGGCGACCGGGGACGCGGCGCACGAGCGGACCCGGCCCACGGGGACCGAGCCGGGCGACGACACCGTCGCCGGCGTGGTCCGCCAGTGGCGGGCCGTCCACCCCGACCTGGACACCGCGCCGATGGAGATCATCGGCCGGATCAACCGCTGCGCCGCCCTCCTCCAGCAGGCCGAGGACGCGCCGCTGCGCCGGGCGGGTCTGAGCCGGCCCGAGTTCGACCTGCTCGGGGCGCTGCGGCGGACCGGGGACGAGCTCACCCCGAGCGAACTGACCCGCGAGACGTTCTCCTCGGGAGCCGCCGTCACCAAACGCCTGAAGCAGCTGACCGAACGCGGACTGGTGGAGCGCCGCGGCGACACCCGCGACCGCCGGGTCGCCCACGTGCGCCTCACGGACGCCGGACGGGACCTCGTCGACGGCATCCTGCCGGAACAACTCGCCTACGAACGGGCTGTCCTGTCCGGCCTGGCCAGCCGGGAACGGGACGGCCTGGCCGCGCTCCTGGGCGAGCTGCTCGGCCGGCTGGAGGGCCGCCCGGGCGCCCTGCGCCTCTGAGCCGGAGGTCCGCCCCGGGGTCTCGTCTCTCCTGGGCGGACCCTCGGCCTTCCTGGACGGATCTCAGCTCTCCTGGGCGGACCGGTAGATGCCGAAGGTCGCGCCCTGGGGGTCCCGCAGGACCGCGATGCGGGGGCCGTCCTCCGGGAGCGAGGTGGGCTCCAGCAGGGCCTTGGCGCCGGCCCGTACGGCGATGTCCGTGGTCGCGTCGACGTCCTCGACCGCGAAGTACGGCAGCCAGTGCGGCGGCACGTCGGCCGGGAAGCGGTCGTGCATCGCCGTCACGCCGCCGAAGTCCTCGCCGTGCAGACCCCACTGCGTGTACCACTCCGAGGCGTTGACGCTCCAGCCGAACACGCTCGTGTAGAAGTCCCTGGCCCGCTTGGGGTTGCGGGTGACGAGTTCCACCCAGCCGAGCGAGCCGGGCCGGTTGAACACCCCGGCACCGGAGAACTCCCGCGCCTGCCACATCTGGAAGGCCGCGCCCGACGGGTCGAGTGCGACGGTGAAGCGGCCCTCGTCGTAGATGTCCCGCGGGCCGTGGATCACCGTCCCGCCGGCCTCCACCACCTTGTTCGCCGCGGCGTCAGCGTCGGCGACGGCGAACGAGACGTTCCACGCGACCGGCTGCGACCTCTGGTACAGGGGCGTGATCGCGGCGACCGGCGCGTCCCCGAGGTGAGCGAGGGTGTAGTCACCCGAGACCAGCCGGGGGTCGCTCCGCATGCGCCAGCCGAACACCTCCGTGTAGAACCGTGTGGCGGCCTCCAGATCGCTGGTGCCCAGCTCCGCCCAGCAGGGTCCGCCGACCACAGGCTTGTCGAACTCCATGGCACTCCTCCGGGAAGGCTCACCCCCACTCACCAGCACGCTAGCCCCGGCCGCCGACGCGGGCCAGCGGGAGCCGCCGCGCCCGCCCGCGCCCGGATTCGGCTCAGATCCCCGCCCGGTAGCGCAGCGGGTGCTCCGCCGGCACCTCGACGAGGACGATGGGCGTGCCGTCCGGATCGGCGATCCACATCTCGATCAGACCCCACGGCTCGCGCACCGGTTCACGCGTGATCTCGACGCCCTTCGCCCGCAGCTCCTCGTGGGCCGCCGCCACGTCCTCGACCTGGAGCCACAGCCGCACGGAGGGGGACGGCGGGCCGTCGGAGCGCCCGGAGAGCTCCAGGAAGCCGCCACCGAGGAAGTAGACGGTGCCCCGCTCCGGCCCCGCGCCGAACTCGCGGTAGACGGCGAGGCCGAGCCGCTCGCCGTAGAAGACACGGGAGCGCTCGGGGTCCCTGGGCCGGACCAGTGTCCGGCTGCTGAGTACGTGCACCATGCACCCGGACCCTAGTGGCAGGATGGCGCTCATTCCTGCCCGACAGCGCCCGAATCGAAAGGCTCGCCCCCATGAAGACCGCCGCCAGCGGACTGACCTTCCGTGACGCCCGCGACGCCGATGCCGACACGCTGGTGCGCCTGATCGAGTCGGCGTACCGCGGGGACTCCAGCCGGGCCGGCTGGACCACCGAGGCGGACATCCTCCAGGGGCAGCGGACGGACCCCGAGGGCGTGCTGGAGGTGATCAAGTCGCCCGGTAGCAGGCTGCTGACGGTCGAGCGGGACGGCCGCGTGGTCGCCTGCTGCCAACTGGAGCACCAGGGGGACCACGCCTACTTCGGCATGTTCGCGGTCAGCCCCGCACTTCAGGGCGCGGGCCTGGGCAAGGTGGTCATCGCGGAGGCCGAGCGCCAGGCCCGGGAGGACTGGGGCGCCAGGGAGATGCACATGACCGTGATCTCCGTGCGCGAGGACCTGATCGCCTGGTACGAGCGCCGCGGCTACCGCCGTACGGGAAGGACGACCCCCTTCCCGTACGGCGACGAGCGGTTCGGCATTCCGCAGCGCGACGACCTGGAGTTCGAGCTGCTGGTCAAGGAACTCGTCTAGGCGTCCTCGGCCAGGGGGTCAGGCGGTGAAGCGGCCCGTGAGCTTGATCTCCGGGTAGTCGGTGGTCGCCCCGTCCAGCTCCAGGGCGCGGACCAGGCGCAGATGGTCCAGGGTGTTGACGACCCAGCCGATGATCCTCAGGTCCGCCTTGCGCGCGTGCTCGACGATCTCGAGGGTGAGCCGGCGGATGTTGAGGCAGACGGTCGCGGCGCCGGCGGCGGTGGCGCGTTCGACGACCTCGGCGCCGTAGCGGCTGGCCACGAGCGCGGTGCGCACCCCCGGCACGAGTCGGGCGACCTCGGCGATCGCCTCGTCGTGGAACGAGGACACCTCCACGCGGGAGACCAGGTCCCGCTCGTGCAGGATCTCGGCCAGCGCGCGGGCCGCGGCCACGTCCTTGATCTCGGCCTGGAGCGGCGCCCGCACCGCGTCGAGGACCTCTTCGAAGACCGGGATCCGCTCGCCGCGGCCGACGTCCAGGGAGCGCAGCTCGGCGAGTGTCTTGTCGGCGATCGCGCCGCTGCCGTCGGTGGTGCGGTCCACCTTGTCGTCGTGCATGACGACGAGGGCGCCGTCCTTGCTCAGGTGCAGATCGAGTTCGATGACGTCCAGGCCGGCCTGCTGGGCGGCGACGAAGGAACGGAGGGTGTTCTCGGGCTCGACTCCCATGACTCCGCGGTGACCGATGGTAAGGAAGTTCAAAGTTCAACTCGCTTCCGTCGACGGCGGCTCTGCGCGGCGCGGAGCGAACGGACCTCGTCGTCCGCGCGGTAGTGACGCAGCCTAATGGCCCACACGCTGGTTGAACCCCCGCGTACACGCCGCAGTGGGGTGACGGCCCGCAGGATGGGGCCGGATCCGTCGCGGCGGTCACTCCGGCTTGGGCGAGTCCTCCGTGCATTGACCGCCGGACCGTGAGGCCTTCACACGGTCGCCCATGGCCGGAAACCGCCCCTGGAGAGACGTGGCGTCCGTCACCCGACCGGCCCATCGAGTCTGGCCCCGTCCGGGTGTACGGCAGGAAAATAGCCGGTGACCATGGCCGCGCGCAGAATAATTTCCCGAGGGTCCCCTTGCTGGGAGAAACCCTGTATGTATACGGTCTCCTTACGCGAGGTTGTCCCGTGGAGGATGAGACATGACGGAAATTCTTGTGCAGGTGGGTGCGGAGGAGAAGGTTCCTCCGGTGGTCAGGGTGGTTGAGCACCCGGCGTGGCCCGTGCTCAAGGATGCCGTGGAGCGAATCCGGCCATGGCAGTCGAAGGACGGCTCGATCGACTTCACGGCCGACGGCGCCCCCGGCCGCGCGGACGCCGACGCCGCCGTACGCCGTGTGATCGACGCCGTCGAGGAGCTGTCCCCGCTGCTGCCGCACGACGCCGCCTACCACGAGGCGCTCGTGCGGGATCTGCGCCGCTGGGCCGAAGGCGGCTTCGAGGTGCCGGACTTCCTGGACTCCCTGCTGGCCTTCCAGCCCGCCGCGAACCGCGCGGACGGCCTCCAGTACCTGGTCGTCTTCCCCATGTACACGCAGAACGGCAACCCGGACCGCAACCTCGAGGCGGTCGTGCTGCGCATGGTCTGGCCGGAGTGGCTGGCCGAACTGGAGCGCAACCGCTACGACAACCCGCTGTTCTGCGGCATCACCTTCGAGGACTTCACGGGCGGCTACGACACCAACTCCGCCGTCCTCTTCCCGGAGACCATCGCCGTGCGCGAGGCGCCGGAACGGTTCTCCTGGGGCGGCATCTTCTGCGACCGCGAGGCCGCCCGCTTCCGCCGCGTCACCGCCGCCGCCGTCGACCTCCTGGGCCTCGAACTGCCCGAGGACATCGCCGCCATGGTCCACGACCAGAAGCGCAGCGAGGAGGCCTTCGTGCTGTGGGACATGGTCCACGACCGCACCCACAGCCACGGCGACCTGCCGTTCGACCCGTTCATGATCAAGCAGCGCCAGCCGTTCTGGATGTACGGCCTGGAGGAGCTGCGCTGCGACCTCACCGCCTTCAAGGAGGCCGTGAAGCTCCAGGCCGACGGTGTCGCGCAGGCCCGTGACGTGCAGTACGCGGTGCTGTTCGACCGCATGTTCCGCTTCCCGGTCACCGGCGAGCGCGTGCGCAACTACGACGGCCTCGGCGGGCAGCTGCTCTTCGCCTACCTGCACAAGCACGACGTGGTGCGCTGGACCGACAACAAGCTGACCATCGACTGGGAGCGCGCCCCGCAGGTCACCAACCAGCTGTGCGCCGAGATCGAGAAGCTCTACCGCGACGGCATCGACCGCCCCAAGCTGGTCCACTGGTTCGCCGGCTACGAACTGGTCTCCACCTACCTCGCTCCGCACCCGGGCTCCAAGTGGGCCAAGGGTCCCGAGGCCCTGGACCTGGCCCAGCCCCCGCGCAAGCTCGTGGATGACGTGCTTCCGGACGAGTTTCCGCTCAGCATGTTCTACGAGGCACTGTCCAAGAAGCTGAAGAATGTGATCGCCTCGACCAGGGGCATCACGGGGGACAGCGCCGAGCGGGTCGCCGCGTGAGCGGCCGCGAATCCGAGAACACTGCGCAGGAGGCGAGGAACATGGTGGGCAACGGGGCTCTCAGCGGTGCGGTGATCGCGGTGGCCGGCGCGGGCGGACCGGCCGGCCGGGCGGCGCTGCTCAGGCTCGCCGAGGCGGGGGCGACCGTCGTCGGCGCGGACAACGACCCGGAGCGGCTGTCGCAGGCCGTGGACGCCGCCCGGTACGCCTCCGGCGGCGCCCGCGTCACCGGGGACACCGTCGACCTGCTCGACCTCCAGTCCACCCGCGACTGGGCCGCGCACATCGAGAAGGACTTCGGCCGGATCGACGGCCTGGTCCATCTCGTGGGCGGCTGGCGCGGCAGCGAGACCTTCACCAAGACCAGCCTGGACGACTGGGACTTCCTGGAGCTGCTGCTCATCCGCACCGTGCAGCACACCTCCCTGGCCTTCCACGAGGCGCTGCAGCGCAGCGAGCGCGGCCGGTACCTCCTGATCAGCGCGGCCGGCGCCAGCAAGCCCACCGCGGGCAACGCGGCGTACTCCGCCGCCAAGGCGGCCGCCGAGGCGTGGACGCTGGCCATGGCCGACTACTTCCGCAAGGCAGGAAAGGCCGAGGGCGCCGAAGGGCCGACGTCCGCGGCTGGGATCCTGGTGGTGAAGGCGTTGGTGCACGACGCGATGCGCGCCGAACGCCCCAACGCGAAGTTCGCGGGCTTCACGGACGTCAAGGACCTGGCCGAGGCCATCGTCGACGTGTGGAGCAAGCCCGCCGCGGAAGTGAACGGAAACCGTCTGTGGCTGACCGACAAGCCGTGAACCCTCCCAGGACCGACGCGCGTCGCCATCACGACCCCGAGGTCCGCGGGTTCGCCAGCGACAACTACGCCGGCGTCCACCCGGAGGTGCTCGCCGCCCTGGCCATGGCCAACGGCGGGCACCAGGTCGCGTACGGCGAGGACGACTACACCGAGAACCTCCAGCGGATCGTCCGCAGCCACTTCGGTGCCACTGCGGAGGCGTTCCCGGTGTTCAACGGAACCGGCGCGAACGTCGTGGCGCTCCAGGCGGTCACCGACCGCTGGGGCGCGGTGATCTGCGCGGAGAGCGCGCACATCAACGTCGACGAGGGTGGCGCCCCCGAGCGCATGGGCGGCCTGAAGCTGCTCACTGTGCCCACGCCCGACGGCAAGCTCACCCCCGAGCTGATCGACCGGCAGGCATACGGCTGGGAGGATGAGCACCGGGCGATGCCGCAGGTCGTCTCGATCACCCAGAGCACCGAACTCGGCACCCTCTACACGCCCGAGGAGATCCGCGCCATCTGCGAGCACGCGCACGCGCGGGGCATGAAGGTGCACCTGGACGGCTCCCGCATCGCCAACGCGGCCGCCTCCCTGAACGTGCCGATGCGGACGTTCACCAACGCCGTCGGCGTCGACATCCTCTCCCTGGGCGGGACGAAGAACGGCGCGATGTTCGGCGAGGCGGTCGTGGTCCTCAACCAGGACGCCGTCCGCCGGATGAAGCACATCCGCAAGATGAGCATGCAGCTCGCCTCCAAGATGCGTTTCGTGTCGGTGCAGTTGGAGGCGCTGCTCGCCAAGGACCTGTGGCTGCGCAACGCCCGGCACGCCAACGAGATGGCCCAGCGGCTCGCGGAGGGCGTGCGCGCCGTGCACGGCGTGGAGATCCTCTACCCGGTGCAGGCCAACGGCGTCTTCGCCAAGCTCCCGCACGACGTGAGCGAGCGCCTGCAGAGGCGGTTCCGCTTCTACTTCTGGGACGAGGCGGAGGGCGTCGTGCGCTGGATGTGCGCCTTCGACACCACCGAGGACGACGTGGACACGTTCGTGGCCGCGCTGAAGGAGGAGATGGCCCGCTAGGGCCTCTCGTTTGGATCATGCCGGGCTCGCGGGCCCTGATCCGGCCTGATCCAAACGAAAGACCCTCGCCCCGGCACGCCGGCCGGGTCTGCATAGTTATGCGATCACTCGAAAAGTCATTGACGCTCGAGTGGTCGCGTTCCTATGCTCTTCGGGCATGGAGCTGATCCAGAACACCCCCGACCTGTCTGCGTATTTGGCCGCCGACGAGGTGATCGACCATGAGCACCCGATGGTCCGCGAGACGGCTGCCCGCCTCGCCGAAGGGGTGGCGGACTCGTATGCCTATGCGCGGTCCACGTACGAGTTCGTGCGCGACGGCATCCCGCACTCGCAGGACGCGGGTGACCCGCGCGTCACCTGGCGCGCCTCCGACGTCCTCCGGCTGCGCACCGGCATCTGCTACGCCAAGGCCCATGCCCTGGCGGCGCTGCTGCGGGCCGAGGACATCCCGACGGCGCTGTGCTATCAGCGGCTGACGCACGACGAGGGCGGCGGGCACGTGGTGCACGGACTGGTCGCCGTCCGGTTCAACGGAGCCTGGCACCGGCAGGACCCGCGCGGCAACAAGCCGGGCGTCGACGCCCGGTTCTCCCTCGCCGGTGAGCGCCTGGCCTTCGTGCCGGACCCGAAGTCCAACGAGCTGGACTATCCGGTACTGTACGCTGAACCGCACCCGGCCGTGCTGGCCGCCCTCACGGCCGCTCCGGACCGGCCGCGGCTGTGGAAGACGCTCCCTGCCGCACTCTGACCGCGAGGCGGGAGAACATGGCACTGACGCTCACCGTGTCCGACGAGGTGCGCGCACTCGCGCCCGGCTTCACCCACGTGGCCGTCGAGGCCCACGGGCTGGCGGGCGGACCGAGCACCGAGGCCTCCTCGGCGCTCCTCGACGACGCCGCACGCCGCCTGGCGGCACGTCTGGACGGGCGCGCCCCGCACGAGGACCCGCACATGGCCGCCTGGCGCGAGACGTACACGGCGTTCGGCTCCAAGCCGTCCCGTACCCGCAACTCGGCGGAGGCGCTGGCCCGGCGGGCGCTGACCGGAGCCGGACTGCCTCGCATCAACCTGCTCGTCGACCTCTACAACGCCATCAGCGTCGCCCGTCTCATCCCCGTCGGAGGCGAGGACCTCGACCGGATCGAGGGCGGTATGCGCGTGGTGCGTGCCAGTGGTGAGGAGGACTTTGCGACCGTCGCGGGCGGCGAGGAGATCGTCGAACACCCGGACGCGGGCGAGGTGGTGTGGTGCGACGAGGCCGGCGTGACCTGCCGCCGCTGGAACTGGCGCCAGGGCCCGCGCACCCGCCTCACCGAGCAGACCGCGTCGGGCATCTTCCTGCTGGAGAGCCTGCTCCCGATGCCGGTGGCCGAGGTTCAGGCAGCGGCGGCCGAACTCGCCGAACTGCTGGAGAAGTTCAACCCGGGCGCCGAGGTCACCGTACGACCGCCCGCGTCCTAGGCGCAGGCCTGTCCGCCGCCTTCCCGGCCTGTCGTGCGGCTCCGGCCGGGGTTTGAGCTGCTGCCGTTTGACGGCGGTTGGGTGTGTTCTGGCGTGCGTGAGTGAACTTCGCAGTTGTGGTGCGCGGCGTGGGGAGGCGGTGGGCGGCAGGGCGACGGGAGTTCTGGTTTCGAATACGTGACCTTCGGTCGGGGGTGGTCGTTGGATGCGGTGCGCGCGGAACTTCGGGCGCTGGAGGGGGTGGAGGCGGCTGGAGGTGCCCGGGTCCTCCTCGAAGAGGACCCGGTCCTCGATTCCGGCTCGTGAAGGACGAGGTTCTGCTGGTCGGTCGACTGCTGGTCGGTCGAGACCCGCTTGTCGACCAGCTTCGCCACCGAGGGGCCCCTTCCGGACGGAGGATCGGACCCTATCTGTCGTCAAACCCTGTCAGCAATCGCCATCGGATCTGATTGGATTCGAGCCGCCGCGACCCCCGGATTGCGCGGGTTCATTGGACGCGTCGGCCGCCTGTCGGCAAACGATCGTTTGCCGACAGCCTTCTCAGGTGAAGGCGATGGCCGCTCCGGTCGAGACCGAGAGTTTTGCAGCGTGGAGGAGTTGAAGACAGACGTAGGACTCGACGCGGTAGCGCTGCCACCCCTCGGCGGCCGGATTCTCGGCTTCGGCGGCGTCGGAGACCTCTTCCGAGTCCGGGTCGAGGTCTTCTGGAAGGCCGAGGGCTTCAGCGAGTCGACGGGTTTCCGCCAGCAGTGGCACCGAGGAGGCCAGGTAGCCGCCCGGTGCCTTTTTGTCGACGATGACGTGGGCGAAGTCGACGGGGACGTAGTAGCCCTCGCAGTCCGAATGATGGACCAAATGGGCGAACGGTCCAGGAGGATCACTCGGGAGAGCCTCGTACACCTTGCTCAGGAGCGGGGCGTCAGTCGCCCGCTGGGTCCTGTCGAACGGCTCGGGCAGGCGCCCGCTGGCTGCAAGGTGGACGGCGAGACGGCGAGACGGCGAACGGTGTGCAAGCCCGAGTGGCCCCATGCCTCGAACTTCGCGCCTTCCTCCTCATCCAGGTCGGGCTCAGTCCACTGTCGCGCTCCCGCACGCTCCAGTAGCTCGCCGATCGCGACGAAGTCGGCGCGGACCATCTCGGTGTAGTCGTCGTCCTCGGTATCGACGAGGGCACCGACAACTATGTTCAATCCCATGACCTGATCTTGCCATCGGCGATCGGATGACCACACCTGGCCCACGACCCGACCGCACCGCCCGCCGTCGATCGGGCGGTTTCCGCCCCGCGCAGGTCGCGCCGTGGTCCACGGCCAGGCCGAGGTACTCCCTTCTGCCGACGGGGCGCCCGTTCGTCACGACGGTCGAGCATCATGCCTGCCCGGTGTGGGACATGACCGAGGAGTCAGTGGTGGTCGTGCGCGAGCAGCCGACGTGTGGCTCCCGCCGCGAAGTCGGACACGGTCGTCAGTTCGTCGCCCTGGTCGATTCTGCGGATGCATCCATCGACAACGGCCTGGAGCACGGCGACGGTCAGCTCCGGCTGCGGATGGCCCAGTTCGCGGACAACCTGGGCGAGTGCCTCGTGCAGTGAGGTGTGCAGATTCCTCACACGCTCCCGCGTCGACGGGGAGAGCGAGGCGCGCGAGAGCGAGGCCCGCCAACCGTGGGTGCCGCGCGCGGCCTGTTCGAGATTGGCCCTGACGTAGGCGACTGCCTGCTCCTCGGGGGTGGCCTCGGCCGCGATGGCCCGCTCCACGGCGCCGATCCAGGCGGGGAACTCGCGGGTCACGACGAGTTCGAGCAGGTCTTCGATGGAGTCGAAGTAACGGTAGATGCTGTTGCGGGCGATGCCGGCCCGCGCGGCGACCGCGCCGGCGGTGAGGCTCTCCACGCCGCCCTCGCTCAGGAGTGCCTCGGCCGCGTCGATCAGCCGAGCGAGCCGCTGGGCCCGGTGCTCACGGACACTACCGGCTTCGATCTTGGGCATTCTCTCCGCTCCGCCTCGGGCACTGCGCCATCTCGCGCCAATCTACCCCGTGCCCGGGGCGCCGAGGGGGCCGTGTTAGCTTGACACCCGACTTAGCGACACCCCTGTCGCTAAGGTCTGTCCGTGCTTCCGGTCGAAGGCTCCCTGATGCAACCGATGTACTCCCGCATGCTCCGATGTCTCCTGGGATCAAGAAAACGTGCCGCCGTGGTGGTGGTGTTCTGGGTATTGATCGCGGGCCTCCTCGCCGGGGCCGCTCCCGCTCTGGAATCCGTCGAGGACAACGCCTCCGCCAACCTTCCGCCCGCCGCTTCGGATTCCATGAAGGCCCGCGACCTCGTCCGCGCGCAGTTTCCGGGCCAGGAAGCGACGCCGGCGATCATCGTGGTGCACGGTAAGGGCGCCGATGCCGCGGCGAACGCCGGGGAAGCCGTCACCCGCATCACCTCGGTCCTCTCGGAAACCGCCCGGCCCCACCATGTGGCGAGCGTGATCTCCACGGTGACCGCTCCCGACGCCGCGGCCGAATTGGTCTCGCAGGACCGCGGCGCCCAGCTGGTCATCGTGCCCATGACCGGAAGCCCCTCGGACAAGTCCTTCCAGAACGCTGTCGACAAGGTCCGTGCCCTCGCAGCCGACCGTGCAGGTCCCACCGAAGTCGCCGTGACCGGCCCCGCCGGGATCGCCACCGACACCGTGAAGGTCTTCAGCGGCGGCGACAAGGTCATGCTCCTGGCCACCATTCTGCTCGTCCTCGTCATCCTCCTGGCCATCCACCGCTCACCCCTGATGGCCCTGGTACCTCTCCTCGCCGTCGGCGTGGCCATGCGCGTGGCGGAGACGACCGGCGCGCTCCTCGCGGACGCCGGAATCATCACGGTCAGTTCCCAGACCGCCTCGATCATGACCGTGCTGCTGTTCGGAGTGGGCACGGACTACGCGCTGATCATCACCGCCCGCTACCGCGAGGCGCTCCTCGACGAGGCGGACCGTCCGCGCGCGATGCAGACCGCGGTGAGCCGGACGGCCGAATCCGTCCTCGCCAGCGCCTCCACCATCGTGCTCGCTATGTTCGCCCTGCTCGTGGCCGTCTCCCCGGCACTGCACGGCTTCGGGCCCTACCTCGCTCTCGGCGTGGCCGTCATGGCGCTGGTGGCGTTCACCTTCATCCCCGCCCTGGTCCTGCTGCTGGGCGGGAGCGTCTTCTGGCCGGGGGGCGTGGCCAAAGCCGCCGAACGAAGCCGCGGCACGGGCATCTGGCACCGCATTGCCGCTCTCGTCGCCCGGGCCCCGGTCCGGGTGGTCACGGCCGTGGTCGCGCTGCTCGTGGTGATGAGTGCCGGGTTGCTCGGCTACCACGAGAGCTTCAACACGCTCAGCGGCTTCCGTGCCGCCACCGAGTCGGAGCGCGGGCAGCACCTCATCCAGGAGGAGTTCGGCCCGGGTGAGATCGCGCCCAGCACCGTCGTCGTCCAGTCCCGGGTCGACCTGCGCTCCAGTACCGCGCCCGCCGACATCGCCGCCGCGCTCGCCGGCGTCGACGACGTCAGTCGGGTCGGACAGCACCCCCGCTTCGGAGACGACGGCAGGACGGTCTTCTACGACGTCGTCCTCGACCTCGACCCGTACAGTTCCAAGGCGCTCGATGCCATCAGTCCGCTCAAGGAGACCGCGCAGGCCGCGGCCGACGCCGCCGGCGTGAAGGACGCCACGGTGCTCGTCGCGGGAGAGACGGCGCAGAACGCCGAAATCCGCTCCGCGCTCGACCGCGACACGACCTTCCTCGTGCTCCTGGTCCTGGCCATCGTCACAGCGGTCCTGATCCTCCTGCTGCGCTCGCTCCTCGCGCCGCTCTACCTGGTGGCAACGCTCCTCCTGTCCTTCCTGGCCACCTTGGGCGCCACCACCTTCTTCACCGTCACCGTCCTCGGTGACGAAGGCATCGGCAACCGCGTCACCGCATACATCTTCGTCTTCCTCGTCGCACTCGGCGTCGACTACAACATCTTCATCATGAGCCGGTTCAAGCAGGAGCTGCGCACCCTGCCTCCGGCCAAGGCCATCAGCGCCGCCCTCACGCGTACCGGCGGCGTCGTCTCCTCCGCGGGCCTCATCCTTGCGGCGACCTTCGCGGTCCTGATGACCCAACCGATCCGCGAACTGTTCCAGTTCGGCTTCGCCATGGCCTTCGGCATCCTGCTGGACACCTTCCTTATCCGGCCGCTCCTGGTCCCCGCCATCGTCCGCCTTCTCGGTGACCACGCCCTGTGGCCCGCACGCCCCCGCCACAAGACACCTCCCGCACGCGCCGTCGCCCCGCCCGCCGGCGGAACCGCAATCCCGACAGGGCGCCTGCTGCGCGCCTTCACCTGGATCGCCGTCATCGAGGCATGCACCTGGGCCGGCCTGCTGATCGGGATGTACTTCAAGTACATCCCGAAGACCACCGAACTCGGCGTACGGATCTTCGGAACACTCCACGGAGCCGCCTTCATCGCCTATGTACTCCTGACCGTCCTGGTGGCGATCCGGCTGAAGTGGCGGCTGGGCCGGACGGCGCTCTTCGCCCTGCTGGCCGCCATACCGCCGTTCATGACCGTGGCATTCGAGATGTGGGCCCGCCATACCGGTCGGCTCACCGAGCCGACCCCGGCCCCGCGCCCCACTCCCTCCCCATAGCCGAGTGCCCGCATACAGCCCCCGGCGCCGCACGGCGCCGGGGGCGCACTGGCCGACTTCCCCGCCCCTTCCCGAAGGGGGCCAGGGCAGCGGCGGCGTACGGATCTTCAGGATGCCGACCCTGCCGCACCCTCCGCCGCCGGTTCGGGAGTCTGCGTATCGGGCGCGGTGCGGAGGCCGGGCACCATGGACGCCGCGGCGGCGAGGTCGAGGTGGGAGTCTATGTCCAGCTCGAACCGGCCGTAGGGGTTCACGTGGGTCCAGAACAGCGGGGACAGGGCCCGCCGGTCGGCGTCGGTGAGCCGCTTTTGCCACTACTCCTTGCTCAGGATGTCCTGAAGGAGCAGGGTGTTGACGTGCACCAGCGCGGACTGGAGCAGGTGCAGGGCGAGCATGGACACCTCCTGGGACTCTTTGTGGGAGCCGGTCAGGTCGCCGTCCTTGCCGTAGAACAGATCGTGGTTGGCGGAGTTCCAGTTCTCCACGACTTGTAGCCCGTCGTTGATCTCGCGGCGCAGGTCCGCGTCGGCGAGGTAGTCACAGATGAACGCTGTACGCACCGCCCGGCCCAGCTCCTCGATCGCCCGGTACGTCGGGTGCTTGGGCCCGCCGCGGGTGAAGCGGCGCAGGACCTGCTCGGCCTCGGCGGTGCCCAGGCGCAGGGCGGTGGTGTACTTCACGATCCGGTCGTACTGCTGGCGGATCAGGTCCCAGTCGATCGTCTTGGTCGACAGCCCCGGCGCCAGGTTCGGCCACTTCTCGTCCTCCCCGGCCGCCAGCCGGTACAGACGGGCTGAGCTGGCGTTCTTCAGCCTGGGGAGCAGGTTGAAGCCGAGCATGTGGACGGGACCAGGAGCGGCCGCCCTGGCACCAGGACTCACTCCCGCTCAGCTTCTAGGAACGGTCAGTGCGCCCCGGCCGTGCGGAGCTGGTCCGGGGTCGGGGCCGTGCCGCCGAGGTGGGCGGGCATCCACCAGGTGTCGTCGGTGGACCGGGGGCGGACCGGGTAGGCGCGCTGGGCGGCCTCCAGGAGCTCCTGGACACGTTCGCGCAGCCGGCGGGTGATGGCGCCGGCGTACTGCTCCCGGGAGGCCTCCATGGCCTCGCCCACCCGGATCGTGATCGGGAAGTGGCTGCGCTTGAAGTTGCGCGGGTGGCCCTTGGTCCACAGCCGCTGCGTGCCCCAGACGGCCGTCGGGATCAGGGGAACGCCCGCCTCCTGGGCGAGGCGCACCGCGCCCGACTTGAAGCTCTTCAGCGTGAACGACTCCGAGATCGTGGCCTCCGGGAACACCCCGACCACCTCGCCGGACCTCAGCGAGTCCAGCGCTCGCGCGTACGCAGCCTCACCGTTGGCGCGGTCCACCGGGATGTGCTTCATGCCGCGCATCAGGGGGCCGGAGATCCGGTGCCGGAAGACCGACTCCTTGGCCATGAAACGCACCAGGCGCTTCTGCGGGAGCGCCGCGAGCCCGTTGAAGACGAAGTCCAGATAGCTGATGTGATTGCTCACCAGCACGGCGCCGCCCGAGCGCGGGATGTTCTCCGATCCCCGGCAGTCGATCTTGAGGTCCCACGCCTTGAACATCGTGCGGGCGAGACCGATGACGGGGCGGTAGACGAGCTCTGCCATGAGCGGGACGGACCCTTCTGTCTGCCAGGGAAGGGGATCCCGGCGGAAGTTACGCTGCCGTAGGTTTACGGCCTGTCGCAGATCGTGCCCCAAGAACGGTCCGGGAGCCAGTCCACGTGCCCGTCCAAGGCGAGATCCTCGTCACGTCACCCGTGAGATTCCGCCCGACGGCCCACAGGGGCCACACCGCGTCCGCGGACCGCCGGCCGCGGCCACCGCTCGGCGAACCCGTCCCGGGCGCCGGGAATCTCCGCGCTTCCGGGCGCGCTGAACCGGTTGGCGCGCACGGGCGCGTTCGTGAAGGTACGGCGGCGGTATACGGCGGAACAGGAGAGCGGGCGTGCGGGGATGCGACGAGGGCAGGCGGCTCGGGGCGGCCGAACTCGGTGAGGGCCTCGGCGCGCGGGCCACGCTGGTTCAGTTCTCCAGCGCGTTCTGCGCTCCCTGCCGGGCGACCCGGCGAGTCCTCGGCGAGGTGGCCGGGATGGTCCCCGGGGTGGCGCACGTCGAGGTCGATGCCGAGGCCCGGCTCGACCTCGTGCGCGAACTCGGGATCCTCAGTACGCCGACCGTGCTCGTCCTCGACGCGGACGGCCGCGTGGTACGGCGGGCCGCCGGACAGCCGCGCAAGGCGGACGTCATCGCGGCCCTGGGGGAGGCGCTGTGAGGTCCCTGTCCATGACGGCGGGACAGCTCCCACATCCCGGGACGTACTTGACCGGGTACGCCAACTATCGTGAGCCTGACTGCATGCCCTCGGAACTCCTTCTTCTCGGGCGGCCCCGCGTCGACCCAGCCCGCCCCACGAGCGCGCGCCGCCCGGACTGTTGAGCAGCCACGGTTCCCGCTCGTCCGACCAGCAGAAGGGGAGCTCCATGACGGCCACTTCCGATCTGGGCGCCTCCGCCACCGTCCAGCTCGCCTCCCCTCATCTGCTGCGCTCCGTCTTCCGGCGGCACGCGGCGGGCGTCGCGGTCATCACCGCCCGGGGCGACGCCGGTCCGGTCGGATTCACCGCCACCTCCCTCACCTCCGTCTCCGCCGAGCCGCCGTTGCTCTCCTTCGGCGTCGGCACCGGCGGCTCCAGCTGGCCGGCCATAGCTGCGACCGACCACGTCGGTGTCCACATACTCGGGGAGCACCAGGAGGAACTGGCCGCCACCTTCGCGCGCAGCGGTGCCGACCGCTTCGGAGCGCAGACGGCGTGGCGCGAGGGTCCCGAGGGGGTGCCCGTCCTCGACGGCGTGCTCGCCTGGATGGTGTGCCGGGTCGTCACGCGGGTGCCCGCCGGGGACCACCGCATCGTGCTGGCCGAGGTCGTCCTGGGCGACCCCACGGGCGCCGGCCGTCCGCTCCTCTATCACCAGGGCCGCTTCAGCGCGCTGCGTGATTGATCACCTCGGCTCTCTCCTGCGAAGCCGTCGGGTTCCGGTTACGCTGCGTTGCGAAGGTCACAGTTCAAAGCGCTTGCTCAGCGGGCATGAACTGGGTGTACTGACGAGTAATATTCCGCTCGGAGCGCGCGGTCGCCCTGACCGGGATCGGCCGCTTCAGGCGCCTATGCTGCCTGCAGGAAGGCAGCCCAGAGAAGACGATGCAGTAGGAGAGCCGGCGTGAGCTTGAGGATCGTTGTCACTGTGAAGTACGTGCCCGACGCCACTGGCGACCGGCACTTCGCCGAGGATCTGACCGTCGACCGGGACGACGTGGACGGTCTGCTCTCCGAGCTGGACGAGTACGCGGTCGAGCAGGCCCTGCAGATCGCCGAGAACTACGACGGGGACGGCGACGCCGAGGTCACCGTTCTGACGGTGGGTCCGGAGGACGCCAAGGACGCGCTGCGCAAGGCGCTTTCGATGGGCGCGGACAAGGCGGTCCACGTCGAGGACGACGACCTGCACGGCACGGACGCCATCGGCACCTCGCTGGTGCTGGCCAAGGCGGTCGAGAAGGCCGGTTACGACCTGGTGATCTCCGGCATGGCCTCCACCGACGGCTCCATGGGTGTGGTCCCGGCGCTGCTGGCCGAGCGCCTGGGCGTGCCGCAGGTCACGCTGCTGGCCGAGGTCGCGGTCGAAGGCGGCGTGGTCAAGGGCCGCCGCGACGGTGACACGGCCTCCGAGCAGCTCGAGGCGTCCCTCCCGGCCGTCGTGTCGGTCACCGACCAGTCGGGCGAGGCCCGTTACCCGTCCTTCAAGGGCATCATGGCGGCCAAGAAGAAGCCGGTTCAGTCCTGGGACCTGTCCGACCTGGACATCGACGAGGACGAGGTCGGCCTGGACAACGCCTGGACGGCCGTGGACTCCGCGGCGGAGCGCCCGGCCCGCACCGCCGGCACGATCGTCAAGGACGAGGGCGAGGGCGGCAGGCAGCTCGCCGAGTTCCTCGCGAGCCAGAAGTTCATCTAAGGCCCGCCCCCCGTCGACCGCCCCCCTTCGCAAGCAGGAGAGAAGAAGTCCCATGGCTGAAGTCCTCGTCTACGTCGACCACGTGGACGGTGCCGTCCGCAAGCCGACCCTGGAGCTGCTGACCCTGGCCCGCCGCATCGGCGAGCCGGTCGCCGTCGCCCTCGGCGCGGGCGCCGCGGACACCGCCGCCACGCTCGCCGAGCACGGCGCGGTGAAGGTACTCACCCACGACGCGTCCGAGTACGCCGACTACCTGGTCGTGCCGAAGGTGGACGCCCTGCAGGCCGCCGTCGAGGCCGTCTCCCCGGCCGCCGTCCTCGTCCCCTCCTCCGCGGAGGGCAAGGAGATCGCCGCCCGCCTGGCGCTGCGCATCGGTTCCGGCATCATCACCGACGCCGTCGACCTGGAGGCCGGCGACGAGGGTCCGGTGGCCACCCAGTCGGTGTTCGCCGCCTCGTACAGCACCAAGTCCCGTGTCTCCAAGGGCGCCCCGGTCATCACGGTCAAGCCGAACTCGGCCGCCGTCGAGGCCGCCCCGGCCGCCGGTACGGTCGAGGCGCTGAACGTCACGTTCTCCGCCCAGGCCACCGGCACCAAGGTGACCGCGCGCACGCCGCGTGAGTCGACGGGCCGTCCGGAGCTGACCGAGGCCGCGATCGTGGTCTCCGGCGGCCGTGGCGTCAACGGCGCGGAGAACTTCTCGATCATCGAGGCGCTCGCCGACTCCCTCGGCGCGGCCGTCGGCGCCTCGCGCGCCGCCGTCGACGCCGGCTGGTACCCGCACACCAGCCAGGTCGGCCAGACCGGCAAGTCGGTCTCGCCGCAGCTGTACATCGCCAACGGCATCTCCGGCGCGATCCAGCACCGCGCCGGCATGCAGACCTCGAAGACGATCGTCGCGGTCAACAAGGACCCCGAGGCCCCGATCTTCGACCTGGTCGACTACGGCGTGGTCGGCGACCTGTTCGAGGTCGTCCCCCAGCTCACCGAGGAGATCAAGGCCCGCAAGGGCTGAGCCTCAGACGCCGACCGAGGCCCCCGTGCCCCGCCCTCTCCGGGTGGGACGCGGGGGCCTCGGCTCGTCCTGGGGGCACGCCCCCTGAGCTTCGGCAGGTGATCCCCTCCTCCCGCGCGCCAGGATGAAGGCGTGGGCGGTCGCGCGAAAGACGGTGTTGACCCACGGGAAGATCCACGGATAACTTCGTACTGCGGATTATTAATTCCGTGTGGCGGAAAACAGGAGGGTGTGGGATGGGTCAGGGCCAGCAGGAGAACGTGGCGACGAGCCTCGCGGGCGCCGTCAGCGAGGAGATCAGTGCCTCCCTCGCGCCGGTCGACGCCGAACTGGAGCGCCTCTACCCGGGCGACCCCGGTACCCGCCAGCCCGTGCACACCGTCTACGTGCCCGGCGACGTCTTCGACGCCGGCACCATCCGCTCCTGGGGTGACCAGGCGCTCGCCGCGCTCGACGAACACGCCCCGGACGCGGCCTCCTTCGCCGCCGTCCTCGGCCTGAGTGACGAGCTGGCCGCTCCCGTGTACGACCGCGTCCGCGCCAAGCTGGAGCGGGAGCCCATCGAGGACCTGCGGATCGACTTCGAGGACGGCTACGGTCCCCGCCCGGACGCGGAGGAGGACGAGGCGGCCGCCCGCGCGGCCAGGCTGGTCGCCGAGGCGTACGGGAACGGGACGGCCGCCCCGTACATGGGCATCCGCATGAAGTGCCTGGAGGCGGCGGTCCGCGACCGGGGCATCCGCACCCTCGACATCTTCCTCACCGGCCTGATGGCGGCCGGCGGCCTGCCCGACGGGCTCGTCCTCACCCTGCCGAAGGTGACCTATCCCGAGCAGGTCACGGCCATGGCCCGGCTGCTCGAGGCCTTCGAGAAGGCCCATGGACTGGCGCCCGGCCGCCTCGGCTTCGAGCTCCAGATCGAGACCAGCCAGTCCATCCTGGCGGCCGACGGCACCGCCACCGTCGCCCGGATGATCCAGGCCGCCGAGGGCCGCGCGACCGGACTGCACTACGGCACCTTCGACTACAGTGCCTGCCTCGGTGTCTCCGCCGCCTACCAGGCCAGCGACCACCCGGCCGCCGACTACGCCAAGGCCGTGATGCAGGTCGCCGCGGCCGGCACGGGCGTACGCGTCTCGGACGGCTCCACCAACGTCCTGCCCGTCGGCCCGACCGAGAAGGTGCACGACGCCTGGCGGCTGCACTTCGGCCTCACCCGCCGTGCCCTGGCCCGCGCCTACTACCAGGGCTGGGACATGCACCCCGGCCACATCCCCACCCGGTACGCGGCCGTGTTCGCCTTCTACCGCGAGGGCTTCGAGCAGGCGGCGGCCCGCCTGGCCCGCTACGTCAGCCGCGCCGGCGGCGACGTCATGGACGAGCCCGCCACCGCCAAGGCGCTCAGCGGCTACCTGCTGCGCGGCCTGGACTGCGGCGCCCTCGACTCCGCCGAGGTCGCCCAGCTCACCGGCCTGAACCGTGCCGACCTGGAGTCCTTCTCCGCCCCGCGCCGCGGCGACCTGACCGCCTCGGCGCAGTAGCGGGGGAGCACCGGCAGGGGCGTGACCGCGGGGCCCTGACCCCCGCGGTCACGCCTCCGCGTTGCTTCCGCGCCGCCCCTGGCCCCCGCCCCGATCATCCGCATGCTCCACCTGGCGCGGGTGTCCAGTCGCGTGTCCCACCCGCCCCGCGCGCGACGGCGGCGGGTCCGGCCGTGCCGCGCGCAGAGTCGCTGGGGTGCCGGGAGAAGCGGGTGCCGGGACGCGTCCGGCCGGGGCGGTGGGCGGGTCTCGGTCAGGGCGTGCGGGTGGGGCGGCGCGGTGCGGTTCGCCGGTCGCGGGGTGGGCGGCGGCCGTTCAGTCCGACGGTGGCAGTTCGCCCGAGCCGCGGGTGACCAGGCGGGTCGGGAGCTCGATGCGTTCCGGGGCGAGGAGGCTGCCGTCCAACTGGCGGAAGAGGCGTTCGGCGGCCGTCCGGCCGAGGGCCGCCGCGTCCTGGGCGACGACGGTGACGCCCGGCTGGAGCAGATCGGCCAGTTCGAAGTCGTCGAAGCCGACAAGGGCGACCCGGCGCGTCTGCTCGGCCAGCACGCGGATCACGGTGACGGTCACCCGGTTGTTGCCCGTGAAGACCGCGGTGACCGGATCGGGGCCGGACAGCATCGTCTCGGCGGCTCGGCGCACCCGCTCCGGGTCCGTGACGCCCAGCGACATCCAGGAGTCCTCGACCGGTATGCCCGCGCCCTCCATCGCCGCCCGGTAGCCGCGCAGTCGTTCGGCGGCCGTGTGGATGCGGGGCATGTCGCCGATGAAGCCGATCCGGCGGTGGCCGTGGGCGATCAGGTGGGCGACGCCGTCGCGGGCGCCGCCGAAGTTGTCCGACAGTACGACGTCGGCCTCGATGCTCCCGGCCGGACGGTCCACGAACACGGTCGCGACGCCCGCCTTGATCTCCGGCTCCAGATACCGGTGGTCGTCACCGGCCGGGATCACTACCAGCCCGTCCACCCGCCGTGCGCACAGTGCCAGCGCCAGTTCCTGCTCGCGCTCCGGGTCCTCCGCGCTGGAGCCGTTGATGAGCAGGGCGCCGTGGGCGCGGGCGACCTCCTCCACCGCGCGGCTCAGCGGCCCGTAGAACGGGTCGGCGAGGTCTTCCAGGACCAGTCCCACGCTCGCGGTGCGGCCCTTGCGCAGTACCCGCGCGCTGTCGTTGCGGCGGAAGCCGAGGGCCGCGATGGCGTCTTGGACGCGCCGCCCCGTGTCCGGCGTGACCCCGGGCTCGCCGTTGACCACGCGGGAGACGGTCTTCAAACCGACGCCCGCGCGTGCCGCCACGTCCTTCATGGTCGGACGGCTGCCGTAGCGATTCCCGGAGGCGCGGTTCGGGCGGTCTGCGGGGCGGTCTGCTCGACGGGCGGTCTCGGGCACGGTGCGGCGTCCTGTCCTGTCGTCCACGGGGACGAGTCGCGTCCACAGGGATGCGTCGGTCCATGGGTTCGTATGAGGATGTGGCGTCGAGCATAGAACCTGGACAACGTTGTCATATGCACGAGAGACTGTCCATCGCATACTCCGGACTGCGCGCCCCCACAGCGATGCCGGACTGCGCCCACCTCTTGGTTTTCTCATGGTTGACGGGGAGATCTGACTCTGATGCACACCGACCTCGTGGCTGCGCTGGACATCGGCGGCACCAAGATCGCCGGAGCGCTGGTGGACGGCCGCGGCGGCATCCTGGTGCGCGCGCAGCGCCCGACGCCCGCGCAGGAGGACGGGGACACCGTGATGCGGGCCGTGGAGGGGGTGCTCGGGGAACTGGGCGCGTCGCCGCTGTGGGGGCGTGCCACGGCCCTGGGTATCGGCAGCGCGGGCCCGGTGGACGCCTCCGCGGGCACGGTCAGCCCGGTCAATGTGCCCGGCTGGCGCGGCTACCCGCTGGTCGAGCGGGCCCGCGCCGCGGCCGGCGGTCTGCCCGTGGAGCTGATCGGCGACGGTGTGGCGATCACGGCGGCCGAGCACTGGCAGGGTGCCGCCCGGGGACACGACAACGCGCTGTGCATGGTCGTCTCCACCGGCGTCGGCGGCGGCCTGGTCCTGGACGGGCGGCTGCATCCCGGCCCGACCGGCAACTCCGGACACATCGGCCACATCAGCGTCGACCTCGACGGCGACCCGTGCCCGTGCGGTTCGCGGGGCTGCGTGGAGCGCATCGCGAGCGGCCCGAACATCGCCCGCCGGGCTCTGGACCACGGCTGGCGCCCGGGCCCCGACGGCGACACCTCGGCGGCCGCGGTGGCCGCCGCCGCCCGCGCCGGGGACCCGGTCGCCGTGGCCTCCTTCGCCCGCGCCGCCCGCGCTCTGGCCGCGGGTATCGCCGCCACCGCGACCCTGGTCGAGATCGACATCGCGGTGATCGGCGGGGGAGTGGCCAAGGCGGGGGACGTGCTCCTCGCCCCACTGCGCCGGGCCCTGGCCGACTACGCCACCCTCTCCTTCGTGCGGCGTCTGACGGTCGCCCCGGCCCAGATGGGCACGGATGCCGGACTGGTGGGAGCGGCGGCGGCAGCACTCGCGGCGCGAACGGGCGTGACGGCCGCCGGGGTCTGAAACGGCGGCCGCGGTCCATGATGTGGGCCGTGCACGTCGGAAGCCGGAGGGGGACTTGTGGTGGCACAGCAGAGTACGGCCGGGGGCGGAAACGCCTTGGCCCTCTTCCTGATGGTGTGGGGAATCATGGCCGTCGTGTTCGGCGGCGGACTGGCTTTCGACTATCGCGGGGTGACACGGGAGAGATTCCGGTTGAACGGCCGGCCGTGGCGGGCGAAAACGCCCCGCGACTTTGCGCTCGTCCGGACGATCGGTGGAGCCTTCGCCCTGATCGGCGCCGGGGTGCTCGTCCAAGGCGCGCTGATGCTCGAACCGAGCTCCGGGGTGGAGTGGCAGAAGCTCCCGCGCATCGGCCTGCCGACCTGCGTCGTGACGACATCCGTGGTCGTGCTCAGCATGGTCCTGCAGTGGCGGGCGAACCCGAGCCTGCTGCGGACGGCCTGGTCGGCCGGGGTCACCCAGCGCATCGCGTTGGTGGCGGTCACCGTTTCGCCGCCGCTGTTCGTCGTGTGCTGGTGGGCGCTGGGGCCGGGCCCGCTCAGCGTGGTGCCGGGGCTGGTGGCCGTCGCCGCCTCGCTGGTGCTCTTCCTGGGGCGGAAGCGGCCGGACGCGCACGAGGACCCGCTGGGTGACCTCGGCCCCCTCTGAGAGCCGGACGCGTGCGAGGAGGCGTCCCCGGCGCGGCTTTCCCCGGGGAACGCCTCCTCGGCCGGCTCAGCACATCAGGCGGGCGTCCGCCCAGTCCGCGTGGTCGGAGTCGATGCCGTCGCCGCCGTCCGTGACGACGAGGCGGACCACCTGCGCGCCGGTCACGTCGGCCGACAGCGGCTGGGCGCCCATCGCGTTGGTGAGGACCCCGGTGGCGGCGGCCTTCCTGCCGTCCGCCCAGATCTCGAACGCGACCGTGCCCTTGCCGTTCTTCTCGTCGTCGACGCCGACGTCCGCGGTGACCGTCCGGCAGGTCCCGCCGGTGTAGAACTCGACGGCGCTCTCCGCGTGGACGCCGAGTCCCTTGGCGTACACCACCTTGCCGAGGGTGATCGGGTGGCCGTCGCGGGCGGCGCTCTCGCCGTTGCTGGTGTCGCGTTCCACCGGGCCGTAGCCGTTGGTGGCCGAGAGCCAGGGAAGGTCACTGAGGTACGAGGTCCCGGCGGGCGGCCGCACCACCACGCCGGCGGCGAAGGCCAGGGCGCTGTCGGCGCGGGCGCCGCCGGGGGAGCGGTGACTCGCCCGGAGCGTCAGGTCGTACGACCCCGTCGGTGTTCCGGCCGGTGCGGTGACCGTCCAGCGGGTGCTCAGCGCCTTGCCCGTCGGTACCGAGTCGGCGTGGGTCGCGGACTCGGGCCGTACCGTCCAGCCCTCGGGGCCGGTCAGGGACACGGAGACCTGCGTGGCCGGCGTACGGCCCAGGTCGGTGACGGTCGTGGTCAGTGTCGCCGGCTTGCCCGCCTCCAGCAACGGGGCGCCGTCCAGGCCGAGTTCGACGGCGGGCGGGTTCACGGCCCAGCGGCGGTCGGGGAAGACCCGGACCAGGACGGTGCCGTGGGCCGGAACGGTCGCCGAGATCGTGCCCGCGGTGTTGTAGGAGCGGTGCCGCCACAGATCGCGCAGGGTGTAGGCGGCCGCGTCGGGCAGGCCCACGGCCTGCGCGGTGGTGGCGATGCGCTGCGGGCTGCCGGTCTCGTTGAACAGGGCGACGGCGCGGCTGCCGTCCTCCATCTCCTTGACCACGACCCAGCGGCCGCCCTCGGAGGAGAGGACGGCGCCCTGCTTGCCCAGCGGGTCCTGGTCGACGGCGATGACCTCCTTGTTGGCCAGGATGTCGAAGGTCGCATCGGAGGCCTTGCGCAGGTCCGAGCCGATGAGGAGGGGCGCGGCCATCACGGACCACATCGAGAAGTGGGTGCGGTACTCGGTGTCCGTCATGCCGCCGTTGCCGACCTCCAGCATGTCGGGGTCGTTCCAGTGGCCCGGACCGGCGTACGGGGCGAGCGGCAGGTTCTGCTTCAGGATCGACAGCATCGAGCCCCAGCTGTCGCTGATGTCACCGGTCGTGCGCCACAGGTGCCCGAGGTCGGATGCCCATTCCCAGGGCTTGTTCTGGCCCCATTCGCAGAGGCTGTAGACGATGGGCCGGCCGGTCGCCTCCAGCGCGTCCCGCATGGTGGTGTACCGCAGCCTGGCGTCCACGCCCTGGTTGTTGCAGTTGTCGTACTTGAGGTAGTCCACGCCCCAGTCGGCGAACTGCTGGGCGTCGCTGTACTCGTGGCCGAGCGCGCCGGGGAATCCGGCGCTGTTGCACGTCTTGGTACCGGCGCTGGTGTAGATGCCCAGTTTGAGTCCCTTGGAGTGCACGTAGTCCGCGACAGCCTTGATGCCGTTCGGGAACCGGACCGGGTCGGGCACGAGCTTGCCGTTCGCGTCGCGGGCGGGCAGGGCCCAGCAGTCGTCGAGGTTGACGTACTGGTACCCGGCCTCCTTCAGGCCCTTGGCGACGAAGAGGTCGGCGATGCCCTTGACCATGGACTCGTCGAACTCGGCCCGGCAGTGCGTGGAGTTCCAGTTGTTGAAGCCCATCGGAGGGGTGAGGGCGAGCCCGTCGGCCCGCGTGGGCGTGACGGAGTCCCGAGCGGGGGCCGCGGCGGTGGGCGCGGTGGGCGCGTCGACGGCTGGGACGGCGACGGCTGGGACGGCGAGTCCCGCGGTGCACAGCAGTCCTGCGGCCAGAGCCCCGACCACTGTGCGGCGGGCGGTGCGCGTGTGCGGGTGACGCATAAGAACGCTCCTCCGAACTCGCGAAAGATGGGATGACATCATGTCCGCGTCATCGGTGCGCGGTTATGGTAGGAGCTGTCGGACTCTGTTGGAAGAGAAGCGGTAACGGTTGTTGGACATCCCGTCAGGCCCCTTGACTCCATAGCCGGTTGGCGGTGAGATCCAACCCTCTCGTTCGGTTGTGTTGGGTGACACCCCGAGGAGGGGGACATGGCGCAGTCATCGTTCAACCGGCTCGTCCCGCCGACAGATGAAGCAGGACATCCGATCTCCCGGCGCAGTGTTCTGCGGGGTGCGGCCGTCGGAGCGGGCGCGGTCACGCTTCCCGCCCTGCTGTCCGCCTGCGGCTCCGGCCCCGGCGGAGGCAAGAACGAGGTCAGCGTCGGGTCGAACGCCTCGGACGCGGTGCCGAAGAAGGCGTACGCGGCGGCGTTCGATGCCTACCGGAAGCAGTCCGGCAAGAAGGTCAAGGTCAACACCAAGGACCACAACGACTTCCAGGAGAACATCAACCGGTATCTCCAGGGCCGGCCCGACGACGTCTTCATGTGGTTCGCTGGGTACCGCATGCAGTACTTCGCGGAGAAGGGGCTGCTGACCGACATCAGCGACGTGTGGTCGTCCTTCTCCGGGTTCTCCGACGCCCTCAAGGCGCAGTCGACCCACGACGGTCGGCAGTTCTTCGTGCCGTACTACTACTATCCGTGGGCCGTCTTCCACCGTAAGAGCCTGTTCCAGCAGAAGGGCTACCAACAGCCCAAGACCTGGGACGAGTTCATCGCGCTGGCCAAGCAGATGTCCAAGGACGGCACCCCGGTCGCCTTCAGCGACAAGGACGGCTGGCCCGCCATGGGCACCTTCGACTACATCAATCTGCGCCTGAACGGATACGACTTCCACAAGTCCCTGATGGCGGGCCAGGAAGCGTGGACCGACAACCGGGTGAAGAAGGTCTTCGACACCTGGCGCGAACTCATGCCGTACTACCAGAAGGGCGCCCTCGGCCGGACCTGGGAGGAGGCCGGGCAGAGCCTTCAGCAGCGCAAGACGGGCATGGCGGTCTTCGGCATGCCGCACCCCGGCAGCCAGTTCCCGGAGAACGAGCGTGACGACATCGACTTCTTCGCGTTCCCCGAGATCGACCCGCAGTACGGCCAGGACGCCGTGGAGGCGCCCATCGACGGCTTCCTCGTAGCGAAGAAGTCCAAGAACGTCGCCGCCGCCAAGGACCTGCTCAAGTGGCTCGGCACACCGAAGGCCGAGGACATCTACCTCCAGTACGACCCGAACAACGTGGCCGTCAACTCCGGCGCCGACACCTCCAAGTACAGCGCCCTGCAGAAGAAGTCCGCCGAACTCGTCTCCGGCGCCCGGCAGATCTCGCAGTTCCTGGACCGCGACACCCGCCCCGACTTCGCCTCCACCGTGATGATCCAGGCGATCCAGGACTTCATCGGCAACCCGAAGGACGTCGACGGGCTGTGCAACAGCGTCGAACGGCAGAAGAAGACCATCTTCTCGCAGCCCGTCGGCTGATCACTGGGGGACATCTTCCGTGGCGCTCACCTCCCCGCGGCGCGCCGGACGGCCACGGCTGCACCGGTTCACCCGCCGCGACCTCGCCGTCCTCGTCGTGCTGCTCGGCCTACCGGTGCTGCTCGACGTCGCCATCGTCTGGGGTCCGACGCTGGCCTCCATCGGCCTGTCCTTCACCTCCTGGGACGGCATCGGGGACATCCACTGGGCCGGCGGTGAGAACTACCGGAACCTCGCGGAGAACTACCCGCCGTTCTGGCCCGCGGTCCGCCACAACGTCCTCTGGTTGCTCTTCCTCGGACTGATCGCGACGCCGTTCGGGCTGTTCCTGGCCGTACTGATCGACCGGGGGGTCCGCTTCAGCCGCTTCTACCAGTCCGTGCTCTACCTGCCGGTGGTGCTCTCGCTGGCCATCGTCGGCTTCATCGCCCAACTGCTGCTGGGCACCGACCAGGGCGCGGTCAACACCCTCCTCGGCAACCACACCGACCCCATCGACTGGCTCGGCGACTCCCACCTCAACATCTGGATGATGATGATCGCGGCGAGCTGGCGACACGTCGGCTACGTCATGATCCTCTACCTGGCCGGGCTGAAGTCCGTCGATCCGGTGCTGAAGGAGGCGGCGGCGATCGACGGGGCGAACGAACGCCAGACGTTCTTCAGCGTGGTCCTGCCGACCCTGCGCCCGGTGAACGTCGTCGTCGGCGTCATCACGGTCATCGAGGCGCTGCGCGCCTTCGACATCGTCTACGCGGTCAACAAGGGCCGCAACGGCCTGGAACTGCTGTCGGTGCTGATCACCGACAACATCATCGGCGAGGCGAGCCGCATCGGCTTCGGCTCCGCCGTCGCCGTGGTCCTGCTCACCGTGTCCCTGGGGTGCATCGTGACGTTCCTGGTCCAAGAGCTGCGAGGGGCCCGCGACCGATGACGGCAGACATCCGCACCACCGCGCCCGTACACCGCCCGGCGCCGGCGTCCGCACGGCCGGCGGGGCACCGGCGGCGGGGCCGCTGGGGCGTGCAGATCTTCCTGGCGGCGGTGTCGCTGGCGTTCGTCGCGCCGCTGCTGCTCGCCGTCTACGCCTCCCTGCGCCCGTACCAGGACACGGCGCAGAACGGCTACTTCTCCTGGCCCAGCCATCTGTCCTTCGCGTACTACCGCCAGGCCTACACCGAGTCCGGCATGGGCAGGTACTTCGCCAACACGCTGATCATCGCGGTGCCCGCGGTGATCGTCACGCTGTTCCTGTCGGCGTTCGTGGCGTTCGCGGTCTCACGGCTGAGACTGCGCGGCGGCCTCGTCCTGCTGATGTTCTTCACGGCGGGCAACCTGCTTCCGCAGCAGGTGATCGTCACGCCCCTCTACGTCCTGTTCAACAGGATCCCGTTTCCGTGGTGGATGTCCGACTCACTGACGTTGTACGACTCGTACTGGGCCGTCATCGTCGTCAACATCGGCTTCCAGCTGGGCTTCTGCGTCTTCGTCCTGGCCAACTTCATGCGCACGCTGCCCCAGGAGATCCTGGAGGCGGCGATCGTCGACGGCGCCGGCGTGTGGACCCGGTTCTGGCGCATCACGCTGCCGCTGTGCCGCCCGGCCCTCGCGGCCCTGGCCACCCTCGAGTTCACCTGGGTCTACAACGACTTCCTCTGGGCCCTGATCTTCATCTCCGACCCCGGCAAGCTCCCGATCACCTCCTCCCTGAACAACCTGCGCGGACAGTTTTTTACCGACTACAACCTGCTCGCGGCCGGATCGGTCCTGGTGGCCCTTCCGACGATCCTGGTCTTCCTGCTCCTGCAACGCCACTTCATCGCGGGCCTGACGCTGGGGTCGACGAAGGGGTGAGTGCTCCTGAGTGCTCCCGTCGGGCGCACGAGCGTGACCCGCGGGCGGTCGGCGCAGTTGAACCGAGCATGAAGAAGCGCAGCATGCTCGCCCTCGCGTCCCTGGCCACCGGATTCGTCGTGGCCGCCATCACTCCGTCGCACGCCGTCGACCGCGACGGGCTCGGTGATCGGAGCGTGAAGGACATCGTGGGCACCGTCGACCAGGTCGTCGGTCAGGAAGGCCTCACCACGGACGACGACGCGCCCGGGCATCACCGCGGCTGACGCCCGTCGGTCCGGCGCGGCGCCGGCGCCCCCGTCGCGGGGGTGCCGGCGCCGTCCTGTGGGCAGCCCTCAACTGGGGCTGGTTTCCGTGGCAGGGTGGAGCGGGCAAGCCACAGGGGGCCGACAGCAGAGGGGGACCCGTGATCGTCTGGATCAACGGCGCTTTCGGTGCGGGGAAGACGACCACCGCACGGGAACTGATCGAACTGATCCCGAACAGTACGCTCTTCGACCCCGAGGTCATCGGCGGTGCGCTGACGTATCTGCTGCCGCCCAAACACCTCGCCGAGGTCGGCGACTACCAGGATCTGCCGATCTGGCGGCGCATGGTGATCGACACGGCGGCCGCGATGCTCGCCGAACTGGGCGGAACCCTCGTGGTGCCCATGACCCTGCTGCGCCAGGAGCACCGCGACGAGATCTTCGGCGGGCTCGCCGCCCGCCGTATCGCCGTGCGGCACATCCTCCTGGCCCCGGCCGAAACGATCCTGCGGGAGCGGATAGCCCATCGGGAGGTCCCTCCCGACCTGCCCGACGGCGAGATACGCGTCCGCCAGTGGTCCTACGACCACATCGAGCCCTACCGGGCTGCCATGGCCTCCTGGCTCACCGCAGATGCCCACCCCGTCGACACCAGCGCCCTCACCCCGCACGAGACGGCCGTCCGCATCGTCGAGGCCGTCAGCAGCGGTGCCGTGCCCGTCTGCGACATCGTGCAGACCCCGGAGCCCACTGCCGAGACCGTCGCCTCCGGGGTGCTCCTGTTCGACGAACGGGACCGCGTGCTGCTCGTCGACCCCACCTACAAGCCCGGCTGGGAGTTCCCCGGCGGTGTCGTCGAACCCGGCGAGGCCCCGGCCCGTGCGGGGATGCGCGAGGTCGCCGAGGAGACGGGGATACGGCTGGACGACGTGCCCCGGCTGCTCGTCGTCGACTGGGAGTCGCCCGCGCCCCCCGCCTTCGGCGGTCTGCGCTTCCTCTTCGACGGCGGCCGGCTGGACTCCGCGGCGGCCGAGCGCCTTCTGTTGCCCGGACCCGAGCTGCGCGCCTGCCGCTTCGTCACCGAGCGGGAGGCCGCCGACCTGCTCCCACCCGTCCGCTACGCCCGGCTGCGCCGGGCACTGCGGGCCCGCGAGCGCGGCAGGGCGGCGTACTTGGAGGCCGGCGTCCCGGTCGACTGACCGGCCGCCGGCCACAGCGGGGCCCTGCCGGGCGCTCGGACAAGTCCGGCTTGTCTTCGGCGGTTCGGGGGTGTCCTCGGTGCGTCTGGCGTGTCCCCGTCGGCTCGGGCGCGTCTGCCGTCCGCCGTTCCGTACAGGGCCCCCGCTGCGAAGCGAGGGCCCTGTGCTGCCGGGGGCTGTGTGGGTGTTCGTTCAGTCGGTCGCGTAGTTGCGCAGGAACAGGGCCTCCGCCACCGACAGGCGCTCCAGCTCCTCGGGGGAGACGCTCTCGTTCAGGGCGTGGATCTGCGCCTCCGGCTCGCTCAGGCCGATCAGCAGGATCTCGGCCTGCGGGTAGAGCGCGGCGAGGGTGTTGCACAGCGGGATGGAGCCGCCCTGACCGGCGTACTGCATGTCCTGACCGGGGTAGGCGACCGCCATCGCGTCGGCCATCGCCCGGTAGGCCGGGCTGGTGGTGTCGGCGCGGAAGGCCTGGCCCTGGCCGATCTGCTCGGTGCTCACCCGGGCGCCCCACGGCGTGTGGGCCTCCAGGTGGGCCTGGAGCAGCTTGGTCGCCTCGCCCGCGTCGACGCCCGGTGGCACCCGCAGGCTGACCAGGGCGCGGGCGCCGGCCTGCACGGACGGGGTGGCGCCGACGACCGGCGGGCAGTCGATGCCGAGCACGGTGACGGCCGGGCGGGCCCAGATACGGTCGGCGACCGTGCCGGAGCCGATCAGCTCCACGCCCTCCAGCACCTTGGCGTCCTTGCGGAACTGCTCCTCCTCGTAGGCCAGGCCGTCCCAGACGGAGTCGCCGGACAGGCCGTCGACGGTCGTCGAGCCGTCCTCGGCGCGCAGCGAGTCCAGCACACGGATCAGCGCCGCGAGCGCGTCCGGGGCGGCACCGCCGAACTGGCCGGAGTGCAGGTTGCCTTCGAGGGTGTCGACCTGGATGCGGACCAGGGTCATGCCGCGCAGGGTGCTGGTGACGGTGGGCAGACCGACGCGGAAGTTGCCGGTGTCGCCGATCACGATGGTGTCGGCCGCCAGGAGTTCGGGGTGCTCCTCGGCGTAGCGCTCCAGGCCGCCGGTGCCCTGCTCCTCGGAGCCTTCGGCAATCACCTTGACGTTGACCGGGACGCCGCCGTCGGCCTTCAGGGCACGCAGCGCGAGCAGGTGCATGATGAGGCCGCCCTTGCAGTCGGCGGCGCCGCGCCCGTACCAGCGGCCGTCGCGCTCGGTCAGCTCGAAGGGCGGGCTGGTCCAGCCGGCCTCGTCCAGCGGCGGCTGCACGTCGTAGTGGGCGTAGAGCAGGACCGTCTTCGCGCCCTCAGGGCCGGGCAGGTAGCCGTAGACCGACTGGGTGCCGTCCGGGGTGTCGAGGAGCGCCACGTCCGTGAAGCCCTCGGCACGCAGCGCGTCGGCGATCCAGTTCGCGGCGCCCTCGCTCTCGCTCTTCGGGTACTGGTCGAAGTCCGCCACCGACTGGAAGGCCACCAGTTCGGCGAGTTCCGCCCGCGCCCTGGGCATGAGGGAGGCGACGGTCTCGACGACCGGATTCGACGACATGGGCACGCTCCTTGTAGGTGCGAAGGCGCACTCGTGAGTACCAGAGTGATACTTCCGAGCACTTCTGTATTCCGGATGATCGTGTCAGCGTAGGCGCGACCCGGTGTACGGGGTACGTACGCTGCTGATCCTCCCACAGCGGCGCACCGCCGGGGCCGCCGTAGGATGCGGGAGACAGCAGCGGCAGGCGGCTTGGATCGGGAGCGGTAGACCATCGTGAGCAGCGAGAACTCTTCGGCGGACGACGTGCAGCAGGTGTGGGACGTCGTCGTGGTGGGCGCGGGACCCGCGGGGGCCTCGGCCGCCTACGCGGCGGCGGTCGCGGGGCGGCGCGTGCTGTTGCTGGAGAAGGCGGAGCTGCCCCGGTACAAGACGTGCGGCGGCGGGATCATCGGCCCCTCGCGCGACTCGCTGCCGCCCGGCTTCGAGCTCCCGCTGAAGGACCGCGTGCACGCGGTGACCTTCTCCCACAACGGCCGCTTCACCCGCACCCGCCGCTCCAAGCAGATGCTGTTCGGGCTGATCAACCGGCCCGAGTTCGACCAGCAGTTGGTCGGGCACGCGCAGAAGGCGGGCGCCGAGCTGCGGACCGGCGCCGCGGTCTCCCGGGTCGAGCAGCACGGTTCGGCGGTGCCGGACCGGCGTACGGTCGCCGTGGTGCTCCAGGGCGGTGAGACGGTGCTCGCGCGCGCGGTGGTCGGCGCCGACGGCAGCGCCGGCCGGATAGGAGCCCATGTCGGGGTGAAGGTGGACCAGGTGGACCTCGGCCTGGAGGCGGAGATCCCGGTGCCCGAGACCGTCGCCGAGGACTGGCGCGGGCGGGTGCTCATCGACTGGGGCCCGATGCCCGGCAGTTACGGCTGGGTCTTCCCCAAGGCGGACACGCTGACCGTCGGGGTGATCTCGGCACGCGGCGAAGGCGCCGCCACCAAGCGGTACTTGGAGGACTTCATCGCCAGGCTGGGCCTGGCGGGGTTCGAACCGAGCATCTCCTCGGGGCATCTGACCCGCTGTCGGGCCGAGGACTCGCCGCTCTCGCGCGGGCGGGTGCTGGTGTGCGGGGACGCGGCCGGACTCCTCGAACCGTGGACGCGCGAGGGCATCTCCTTCGCGCTCAGGTCCGGTCGGCTCGCGGGGGAGTGGGCGGTGCGCGTCGCCGAGGCGCACGACGCGGTGGACACCCGGCGCCAGGCCCTGAACTACGCCTTCGCGATCAAGGCGGGACTGGGCGTGGAGATGGCCGTCGGCAAGCGGATGCTCGCGGTGTTCGAGCGCCGGCCGGGGATCTTCCACGCCGTCCTGACCGGCTTCCGGCCCGCCTGGAAGGCGTTCAAGGACATCACGCGGGGTTCGACCTCGCTCGGCGAGATCGTCCGCACCCACCCCATGGCCCATCGCGCCCTGACCGCGCTGGACCGGCGGCCGGCCCCGCCCGCCGCCGAGGACCCGGTCAGTTCCTGACCGTGATGCGGAAGACCGGGTGGTCGGGGGCGGACGCGGTGATCTCCTCGTCGGAGGACTTCGCCGTCACGCCCTTGAAGTACCCGTCGACCTGCCAGCCCCACCTCTCCAGGTAGGTGCGCAGGATCGGGAGCTTCTCGGCGTCGGGCAGCTCCACCGCGGTGAACTCGCGGACCTTCCGCCCGACGCGCAGTTCCCCGCCGCCCGCCGCGCGCATGTTGCGCACCCACTGGGAGTGGCCGCGCGCCGAGACGAGGTACTGCCCGCCCTCGTACGTGTGCGGGTTGACCGGAATGCGCTGCGGCTCGCCGCTCTTGCGACCGCGGACCGACAGCTGGGCCGAGCCGGCGAGGCTCAGCCCGTGGCGGGCCAGCCAGCCGATGACGCCGTTGAGACGGACGGCCATCGGGCTGCCCTTGAGGTAGTACGGCGACGAGGACGAAGACGACGAAGGCGACGAAGACGACGACACGATGACCCCCACGGGTTCGGGAGAGCAGTGCTCTCGCTTGATGAACAGTGTGGGGTGGATCGGTGATCCAAAGCAAGAGCACTGCTCTTTTTTGTGTGCAATGCTCTGAATTCATGGAACACTGGTCCGCATGAGCACCGCACAGGGAGCCCGCGCCCGGGCCAGGACGGAGATCAGCGCGGCGATCAAGGACGAGGCCCGCAGACAGCTCGCGGCCGAGGGCGCCGCGAAACTCTCGCTGCGCGCCGTGGCCCGCGAACTCGGCATGGTGTCCTCCGCGCTGTACCGGTACTTCCCGAGCCGTGACGACCTGCTGACCGCGCTCATCATCGACGCCTACGACTCCGTGGGCGAGGCCGCGGAGGCCGCGAACGCGGAAGCGTCCGGCGCCGAGCCCCTGGCGCGCTGGACCGCCGTGTGCGAGGCGGTGCGCGGCTGGGCGCTCGCACACCCGCACGAGTACGCCCTCATCTACGGCTCCCCCGTGCCCGGCTACACCGCCCCGAGGACGACCGTCCCGGCCGCGTCCCGCGTCGGACTGGTCCTGATCGGCATCTTGCGCGACGCCCACGAGCGGTACGGGCTGACCGCGCCACCGCTCCCCGCCGAGCTGCGGGGCGAGGCCGAGCGGATGACCGCGGACCTCGCGCCCGGCCTGCCGCCCGAGGTGGGGGCCGCGCTCGTCGCCGCGTGGGCGCAGCTCTTCGGGCTGGTCGGGTTCGAGCTGTTCGGGCAGTTCAACCGGGTGGTGGAGGACCGAGAGCCGTTCTTCCGGCACGCGGTGGTCCGGCTCGCACACGGGATCGGCCTGGTGACCTGACCGCCGCCGTGACCGGCCGCGCGTCCGAGAGGGCCCGCACTTCCCGGCACCTGCGAGGGCCCGCACTTTCCGGCACCTGCGAAGGCGCGTGCTCCCGGGCACCCGCGAGGGCGCGTACTCCCCGGGAAGTACGCGTGATCACCTCGTCCGGCTGACGCCCCCGGCGGCGTCGGCCGTCTAGCGTGGCGGTCATGACGGAGCAGCGCGTACGCCGAGGCGGCCCGCCGCAGTGGTGGCGGCACGGCCCCCCGTGGTGGCACCGCGCCGACGAGGAGGGGGCGCCCCGCCGCCACTGGCCCTGGTTCTCCACCGCGCTGTTCACCGCCTTCGCGCTCGTCGGCACACACTTCGCGGCCCGCAACCAGCACGGCCACCGGGAGCCCCTGGACGGCTACGGGCTCGCGCTGCTGCTCGTGACCTCGGGGCTGCTGCTGTGGCGCAAGCGGTATCCGGCGTTCGTGGTGTTCGGCACGGCGGCGACCACCCTCGTCTACTACGCCGCCGGATACCCGTACGGACCCGTCTTCCTGGCCGTCGCCGTCAGCTGCTTCAGCGCCGTCGTCGCCGGGCACCGCAGGGCCGCATGGGCATCGGTGGGCATGCTGTGGGCCGGGCACGCGCTGATCGCGCTCTGGCTGTACCGCCGGCTGCCGCCACCCGGGGCCACCGCCTCCTCCTGGGGGCAGGAACTGGCCATCGCCACCTGGGTGGTGGCCGTCGTGGCGGTCTCGGAGCTGGCCCGTGTGCGCCGCGAGCAGTGGGTCAAGGAACGCGCCGAGCGCGCCCAGGCCGCCCGGCGGCGGGCCGACGAGGAACGCCTGCGGATCGCCCGTGAACTGCACGACGTCCTCGCGCACAGCATCTCCGTCATCAACGTCCAGGCGGGCGTCGGCCTCGCCCTGCTCGACACCGACCCGGAGCAGGCGCGCACGGCGCTGACCACCATCAAGGCCGCCAGCAAGGAGGCGCTGGGGGAGGTCCGTCAGGTGCTCGACACCCTGCGCACCCCCGGCGACGCCCCGCGCACCCCCGCACCCGGCCTCGGCCGGCTGCCCGAACTGGTGGACCAGGCGGCGACCGCCGGCCTCACCGTCGAGGTCCAGGGGGCACCGCCCCGGCTGCCGCCCGGCACGGACCTCGCCGCCTTCCGCATCGTCCAGGAGGCGCTCACCAACGTCGTACGCCACTCGGGCTCGCGGCACGCGCGCGTCCGCCTCGACCACGACCGCCGCGCGCTGCGGCTGCGCATCGACGACGACGGGCCCGCGACCGGGGCGGACGCCGGCGGCAGCGGCAACGGCCTGGCGGGGATGCGTGAGCGCGCCGCCGCCCTGGGTGGCACCATCGACGCGGGAGCGCGCCCCGACGGCGGCTGGCGGGTGCTCGCCGTACTGCCCCTGACGACCGAGGAGGAGAACCGGTGATCCGGGTACTGCTGGCCGACGACCAGTCGCTGGTACGGGCCGGCTTCAAGGCACTGCTCGACGCCCAGCCGGACATCGACGTCGCCGGGGAGGCCGCGGACGGGGAGGAGGCCCTGCGCAAGGTGCGCGACCTGAGCCCCGACGTGGTGCTCATGGACATCCGCATGCCGCTGCTCGACGGACTGGCCGCGACCCGCCGCATCACCGGCGAGCCGGACCTGAAGGACGTCAAGGTGGTCATGCTCACCACCTTCGAACTCGACGAGTACGTCTTCGAGGCGATCCGCTCGGGCGCCTCCGGCTTCCTGGTCAAGGACACCGAACCCGACGAACTCCTGCGCGCGGTACGGGCAGTGGTCGGCGGCGACGCCCTGCTGTCGCCCGGCGTGACGCGCCGCCTGATCGCCGAGTTCGCCGCCCGCTCCAAGGAACCGGCGGCCGCCGACGCCCTCGCGCAGCTCACCGAACGCGAACGCGAGGTGATGGCCCTGGTCGGCATCGGCCTGTCCAACGAGGAGATCGCCCGCCGCCTGGTCGTCAGCCCCCTCACCGCCAAGACCCACGTCAGCCGCACCATGGTGAAACTCGGCGCCCGCGACCGCGCCCAACTGGTCGTCCTGGCCTACGAATCGGGCCTGGTACGACCGGGATGGCTGGGCTGAGACGCCTGCCGGAAACGCACCAGCACGCCGACGACCCGGACGGTGAAGACGACCGGCGCGAGCACCAGGCCGGCCCACAGGAGCACCGTGGAGACGACCCGCGGCAGATCGAACAGCAGCACCGGGCCGGCCACGGCCCCGCAGACCACCACCGCCGCGAACGCCGCGCTGCACAGCGCGTACCCGATCTCGACGGTCATCGCGTCCCGCTCGGCCTGACTCCGCCGTCCCCCGTGAGCCTTCATGCAGGGAGTCAAACAGCCGCGTGCCCGGCGGGCAAGGGCGGCGCGGCGAGGCTCAGACGATCCCCGACGTCTCCCGCCACAACGTAGCGAGGGAGCGGTCTCCCGTCACGTTCGGTACGGGGACGCGGTTCCACAGGGCGAGGTACAACTGCTCGGCGGGGCCGGAGAGTTCGGTGTCGCAGGCGGTGGAAGCGGTCCGGGTGGTGACCGGTGGATCGTCGGACAGGCGCACGGTCCACACCGCGTCCGCGTCCGTGGCGCGCACCCGCAGGACCCGAGGTGCGCGGCTGCGGACCCGGCTGCGGGAGCGGGCGTGGAAGCCGCGCAGCAGTTCGTCGATGCCGTCCACGGCGAAGGCCGTGCCGAGGATGTCCGGGGTGCCGCCGCGCGCGGCCTCGGCGTCGTGGCGGTGGACCGCCGTCTCGTGTGCCTGCCGCCGGGTCCAGAAGGCCAGCGGGGACGGGGACGGAGCCGGGTGGAACGTCCAGCAGTCCACGTCGGCGGGCGCCGCGGCCAGCGTCTCGACGAGCAGGCGGTGACCGGCCCGGTACCAGGCCACCAGCGCGGCGCCGTCGATATCCGGCGGATCGTCCATCGGGCGCGGTGACGTGCGGGCGTCGGCGACGATGCCGGCGGCCCACCGGTGCACCACGCCCGTGTGCCGCAGGAGGTCCCGTACCTGCCAGTCCGGGCAGGCCGGCACGGCGGCGTCGGGCCCCGCCTGCTCGGCGGCGGCCGCCAGCAGACGGCCCTGGCGGTCCAGTGCGTGAAGGTGCGCGGCGGTCTCCATGCCGGGAGTCTGCCGGACGCGGCCCGGCTCCGGGGAGAGCCGCCTGCGGCACCGGACCGGCGTAGGCCGCGTTGCGGTACTCCATTCGGCGGGTTGGGCTGGAAGGTGACTCATTGCCCACGTTCCGGACGGCGATCATGACGATGTCCCCCTTCGGCGCCTCCTTCGGCGGCCCGGACCCGTTCTCCGAGATCCTCAACCGCTTCTTCGGCATGACGCCGGGCGCGGCGCCCCCGCAGGTGCAGCGCGTGCCGATCGGACGGCTGCTGACCGACTCCGCGCGCGAGCTGATCAACCAGGCCACCGGGCGGGCGGCCGAGGACGGCAGCTCCGACCTGGACACCGAGCACCTGCTCTGGGCGTGCACCCAGGTGGAGCCGGCCCGCGGCCTGCTCGCCCAGGCCGGAGCCGACCCGGACCGGCTCGGCGCGGCCCTCGCCGAGGCGCTGCCGGGCGAGAGCGGCACCCCCTCCGCGCAGCCCGGCCTGACCCCGGCCGCCAAGCGGGTGCTGCTGCGTGCCTACGAGCACTCCCGGGCGGCCGGAGTGTCGTACATCGGCCCCGAGCACATCCTCGGCGCGCTGCTGGACACCCCGGGGGCCGCGGCGGCGCGTGCCCTGAGCGCCCACGGCATCGAGGCGGACCAGCTGCGCCGCAGCGCCGACACGGCTTCCCGCCCCGACACCGCGCCCGGCGGGGCCGAGCCCCCGAGCGACACCCCGACCCTGGACCAGTACGGGCGCGACCTGACCGAGGAGGCCAGGGCCGCGAAGCTGGATCCGGTGGTGGGGCGGGCCGTCGAGATCGAGCAGACCGTCGAGGTCCTCTCCCGCCGCACGAAGAACAACCCCGTCCTGATCGGCGAGCCGGGCGTCGGCAAGACCGCCATCGTCGAGGGGCTGGCCCAGCGGATCGTCAACGGGGACGTGCCGAAGACCCTGGAGAACAAGCGGGTGGTCGCCCTGGACCTCACCGGACTGGTGGCGGGCGCCCAGTACCGGGGCCAGTTCGAGGAGCGGCTGAAGAACGTCATCGACGAGGTCAAGGCGGCCTCCGAGTCGACGATCCTGTTCCTGGACGAACTGCACACCGTCGTCGGCGCCGGAGCCACCGGCGAGGGCTCCATGGACGCGGGCAACATCCTCAAGCCGGCCCTCGCCCGCGGTGAGCTGCACGTCGTCGGAGCCACCACCCTCGACGAGTACCGGCGGTACGTGGAGAAGGACGCCGCCCTGGAGCGCCGCTTCCAGCCCGTCATGGTGCCCGAGCCGAGCGTCGAGGAGACCGTGCAGATCCTGGAGGGTCTGCGTGACTCCTACGAGGCCCACCATCAGATCCGCTACAGCGACGACGCCCTCGTCGCCGCGGCGGAGCTGTCGGACCGCTACGTCACCGACCGGTTCCTGCCCGACAAGGCCATCGACCTGCTCGACCAGGCAGGCGCCCGGGTGCGTCTGCGGTCCCTGGGCCGGTCCACCGAGGTGGTCGAGCGCGAGGACCGGCTGGCCAAGCTGCGTCGTGAGAAGGACCAGGCCATCGCCGCCGAGGACTTCGAACGGGCCTCCGAGGTCAAGGACCGGATCGCCGAGGTGGAGACGGAGCTGGAGGGCCTGGCCGAGCGCCGCGAGGGCGTGCTGGAGGTGACCGTCGACGACATCGCCGACGTGCTGTCCCGGCGTACCGGCATCCCTGTCTCCCAGCTGACCGAGAGCGAGAAGGAGCGGCTGCTGAAGCTGGAGGAGGCGCTGCACTCCCGGGTCGTCGGCCAGGACGAGGCCGTCACCGCGATCGCGCAGGCGGTGCGCCGCAGCCGCGCCGGCATGGGCGACCCGAACCGGCCCGTGGGCTCCTTCCTGTTCCTCGGCCCCACCGGGGTCGGCAAGACCGAGCTGGCCAAGGCGCTCGCCGAGTTGCTGTTCGGGGACGAGAACCGGATGGTCCGCTTCGACATGAGCGAGTTCCAGGAGAGGCACACCGTCTCCCGGCTCGTCGGGGCCCCGCCCGGCTACGTCGGCCACGAGGAGGCCGGCCAGCTCACCGAGAAGGTGCGCCGCCAGCCCTACAGCGTGCTGCTCTTCGACGAGGTGGAGAAGGCCCACCCGGACGTCTTCAACACCCTGCTCCAGGTCCTCGACGACGGCCGCCTCACCGACGCCCAGGGCCGTACCGTCGACTTCCGCAACACCGTGGTCATCATGACCTCCAACATCGGCGCCCAGCGGATCCTCGCCCACCACGGGAACGTCGCCGCCATCAAGGACCAGCTGATGCAGGACCTGCGCGGAAGGTTCCTGCCCGAGTTCCTCAACCGCATCGACGACATCATCATCTTCCACAGCCTGAGCAAGGAGGACCTCGACCGGATCCTGGACCTGCTGCTGGACCACAGCCGCCGGCGGGTGCGCGCCCAGGGCCTGGAACTGGAGGTCACCGACGCCGCGAAGCGACTGCTGGTCGCCCACGGCCACCAGCCCGAGTTCGGCGCCCGTCCGCTGCGCCGCACCATCCAGGCCGAACTCGACAACCGCATCGCCTCCCTGCTGCTGAGCGACTCCGCCGACCCCGGTGACACGATCGTGGCGGACGTCGAGAAGGACGCCCTGGTCTGCCGGGTCGAACACCCGGAGGTCCCCGGCCGGATGACCTGATGAGGCAGGCTGCCGTGGGGCGGGACCGCCTGCGCCCGTCAGGCGAGGGTCACCGCCACCGGCAGCCTCTTGATGCCGTTGACGAAGTTGGAGCGGACCCGGGGCACGTCGCCGGCCAGACGGATGCCGGCCAGGCGCGGGATGAGCTCCTCGAACATGATCCGGATCTCGGTGCGGGCCAGGAGGTTGCCCAGGCACAGGTGCGGGCTGCCCTTGCCGAAGGTGACGTGGTCGTTGTTCTGCCGGGTGACGTCGAAGTCGTACGGGTTGCCGAAGACCTCCTCGTCGCGGTTGCCGGAGGCGAACCACATGACCACCTTGTCGCCCTCCTTGATCCGCTTGCCGCCGAGTTCGGCGTCGCGGGTGGCGGTGCGGCGGAAGTGGTACACGGGTGAGGCCCAGCGCAGGAACTCCTCGACCGCGGTGGGGATCAGCGAGGGGTCCTCCTGGAGGCGGGCCAGCTGCTCGGGGTGCTGGAGCAGGGCCAGCATGGAGTGGCTGATGGTGTGGCGGGTCGTCTCGTTGCCCGCCACCACCAGCAGCAGGAAGTAGTTGTCGAAGTCCTGCGCCGAGAGCGGGACGCCGTCCCGCGGGGTGCCGTTGACCAGCCGGGAGACCAGGTCGGTGCCGTCGCCGCCGCGCCGCTGCCGGGCCAGCTCCCGGCCGTAGGCGAAGACCTCCAGGGAGGCGGGGGAGCGGAAGGGCAGGTCGCGGTACTTCTCGCTCTCCTCGCTGTGCAGGAGCACGTCGGCGTAGTCCGGGTCGGTGTTGCCGATGATGCGGTTGCCCCAGTCGATGAGCTGCTGGTTGTCCTCCGGGGGCACGTCGAGCAGCCGGGCCAGCACATTGATGGGGAAGTCGGCGGAGACCTCCTTGACGAAGTCGAAGGTGCCGTTGGCCAGGGCCGCGTCCAGGGTGGTCGCGGTCAGGCCGCGCAGGAAGTCGCCGTAGCTGTTGATCACGTTCGCGCCGAACTGGCGCTGGATCAGGCTGCGCAGCGCGCGGTGGCGGACCCCGTCGAGTTCGAGGATGGAGGCGCGCTTCTTGATCTGGTCGTCGTCGACCTCCTCGAGGTTGACGAACCGGGTGGAGGTGAAGGTGTCGGCGTCGCGGTCGACGCGGGCGATGTCCGCGTGCCGGGTCACGCTCCAGAAACCGGAGTTGGGCGCCTCCTCGGGCTGCCAGTGCACCGGGTCCTCGTGGCGCAGGGTGTGGAACATGCGCCAGGGCGTGACGCCGTCGGTGAAGTTGTCCAGGTCGGCGAGGTTCACGTCGGCCAGCGGCAGCGGCTCGCGGACGGCGTCGGACAGGATCGGGGTGGTCATGGGCGGTTTCTCCTCGGCGTCACGGGGCTCGGTGCCGGCGGGATGCGGCGTCAGGGGGCAGGGGCGCGGTGCCACGGGCGGGGCGGGTTCGGTCAGAGGTGGTAGGCGTACTCGGTGAACTCCCAGTCGGTGACGTGCCGTCCGAAGCGTTCGACCTCGTCGCGCTTGTAGGTGAGGTAGGAGGCGGTGAAGTCCTTGCCGAGGACGCCGGCCAGCGCGGTGTCCGCCTCCAGGGCGTCCAGCGCGGCGGACAGGGTGGCCGGGAGCATGGCGGACCGGTCGGTGTCGTAGCCGTATCCGTCCAGCGGGGCCGGCGGTTCCTCGCCGGCCAGGACGCCGAGCAGGGCGGCGGCCAGGGTCCCGGCGATGAGCAGGTAGGGGTTGGCGCCGGCGTCGCCGAGGCGCAGTTCGAGCCGGGAGCCGGCGCCCCGCTCGGGCGGGATGCGGACCATGGCGCTGCGGTTGTCCAGGCCCCAGTCGATCAGCCAGGGGGCGAGGGTGTCCGGGCCGAAGCGCTTGTACGAGTTGACCGTCGGGTTGGCCAGCGCGGCGAGCGCGGGCGCGTGGGCGAGGATGCCGGCGACGGCGTGCCGGGCGGTCGCGGACAGGCCGTACGGCGCCGCCGGGTCGTCGAAGACGTTGTCGCCGTCGTCGTCCTCGCAGGACAGGTGCAGATGGAAGCCGGAGCCTCCCGCGTCGTTGAACGGCTTGGCCATGAAGGTGGCCAGGCGTCCCTCCTTGCGGGCGAGTTCCTTGACCGCCGACTTGAAGCGGAAGGCCCGGTCGGCGGCCGACAGCGCCTCCGAGTGGGTCAGGTTGATCTCGAACTGGCCCCCGTCGAACTCGTGGTTCCCGCTGCTCACGCCGAGGTCGGCGGCGCGCAGCAGGCGCAGGGTGCGCAGCAGGTGGTTGTCGTCGTCGGCGCGCAGGCCCGCGGTGTAGACGACGCCCCGGGCGTCGCTGTAGCGGCGCCAGCCGCGCGGGGAGCCGGGCGCGGGCTCGCACAGGAAGTACTCCAGCTCGGGGCCGATCACCGGGTGCAGTCCGTGCTCGCGGCAGCGGTCGAGGACGGCGCGGAGCAGGTCGCGGGGTGATTCGGGGGCGGGCAGCCCGGTGGCCGGGTCGGTGACGTCTCCCAGGCAGCTCGCCACGCCGGGTTCCCAGGGCAGGGACACGAGGGTGTCGAGATCCGGTCGTACGCAGATGTCGGGCAGTCCCGCGTCCAGGCCGCCGGCGACCGGGACGACGTCGCCCTGCGGGCTGGTGTGGTAGACGGCGCGGCAGAAGGACAGTCCGTGGTCGCAGGCCGAGGGCAGGTGCTCCAGCAGGACGTCCCGGGCGCGGTCGGTGCCGATGAGGTCGGGGTAGGTCACCCGGACCACGTCGACGCCCTCGGCGGCGAGCCGGTCCTGGTGCCGGTGGACGGATGGGGAGTCGGATGCGCTCACCGGGGTCTCCTCTGGGGAATGTGGGGCGCTTCCCAGGCCGGAGCGGGCGCTGGGAGAGGGGAAGACGGGCGGCGCCGCACTGCGGGGAGGAGCAGGGGCCGCTCAATGTTTGAGGCCAAACGGTATGGACCCTGTCACCCCGCCGCAAGAGGCCGGCCGCAAAAATTTATCCATCCGGATAGCTATTGACCAGGGACCGGCCGCTTCCTATGTTGTTTGACGCCAAACGAGTTCGGGGTGCGGTGTCACCCACCCCGTTGGCCGGGGCCCGGCCGCATCCGGTCCGGGCCCCATTCCCTCCCAGCTCCCCCGCCCGACGCCCTCAGCACCAGGAGGACCGGCCATGAAGGTCGTCGTCGACATGAACAAGTGCCAGGACCACGGTCAGTGTGTCTTCGCCGCCCCCGACGTCTTCAGCTTCGACGACACCGGCCGTCTGGCCTACGTCGGCGACCCCGACGACGCGCTGCGCGACGAGGTCGAGGAGGCCGCCGACGTCTGCCCGCTCCAGGCCATCCGGATCGAGGACTGAGCCGTGAGCGCACCCGTCGTCGTGGCCGGCGCCTCCATGGCCGGCCTGCGCGCCGCCGAGCAGCTCCGGGCCGCCGGATACCCCGGCCCGATCACCCTGGTCGGCGAGGAACCCCACATGCCCTACAACCGGCCGCCGCTGTCCAAGGAGGTCCTGGCCGGCAAGGCGGCCTTCGAGTCGCTGGCCTTCCGGCCCCGTGCCGCCGTCGCCGACGCCGAATGGCGCCTGGGCTCCAGGGTCGCCGCCGCCGACCTCGACCGGCGCCTGGTCGAACTCGACGACGGCGAGACCCTGTCCTACGCCGGACTCGTCGTCGCCACCGGGATGCGGCCCCGCCGCCTGCGCTGCCCCGGACCCCTGCGCGGACGGCACACCGTCCGCACGATCGACGACGCCCGCGAGCTGCGCGCGGCCCTGACCCGCCCGGGCGTCCGGGTGGTCGTGGTGGGCGCGGGCTTCATCGGCTGCGAGGTCGCCGCCACCGCCGTCGCCCTCGGCGCCGCCGAGGTGACCGTCGTGGACCCGCTGCCCCTGCCCATGGCCGCACCGCTCGGTGAACTGCTCGCCGGGGCCCTGCTGGAACGGCACGAGGAACGCGGAGTGCGCTTCGCGCTCGGCACCGGCGTGGCCGGCTTCGAGGGCGCGGACCGGGTCACCGGCCTGCTGCTCGGCGACGGGACCGTGCTCCCCGCGGACGTCGTGGTGGAGTCGGTCGGATCGGTCGCCAACACCGAGTGGCTCGACGGCAACGGCCTCGACCTCACCGACGGGGTGCTCACCGACGAGCACCTGCGCGTCGGCTCACGCCCCGAGGTGGTGGCGGTCGGCGACGTCGCGCGCTTCCCCAACGCCCGCTACGACGGCGTACCGCGCCGCGTCGAGCACTGGTCGATCCCCACCGACACCGCCAAGCACGCCGCCCGCGTGCTCGCCGCCCACCTCGGCGGCGCCGACGCCGGCCTCGACCCGTTCGCGCCGCTGCCCACCTTCTGGAGCGACCAGCACGACTTCCGCCTCCAGTCCTTCGGCGCGCCCGGGCTCGGCCTCGGCGACGTACGGATCCTCGACGGCGATCCGGAGGGGGACGTGCTCGCCGGGTACCACCGGGACGGCCGCCTGGTCGGCGTCGTCGCCCTCGGCGGCCAGGCCGCGGCGGCCGCCGCCGCCCGCCACCGCGCGGAACTGCTCAAGCCGCCCGCCCTCACCGCGTAAGGAACGCCTGCCATGACCACCGTCCGCGGATTCTTCCACCCCAAGACGGCGACGGGCGCCTCGTCGCTGATCCCCTCCCCGCCGTGGCACTACTCCGGCGACCTGCTCACCGTCGAGTACCGCACCGACCCGGCACGCGTGCGCGAACTGCTGCCCGAGCCGCTGGAACTCGCCGATGATGACCCCGGCGCCGTGGCGCTGATCTGGGCCGACTGGCAGTCCTGCGCGGCTTTTGGCGAAGAGCTGATCGACCCGGTGCGCGCCCAGTACAAGGAGGCCTTCGCCCTCGTCCGCTGCACCTACAAGGAGCAGACGTACACGCGCTGCGTCCACATCTGGGTGGACAAGGACTTCGCCATCGCCCGCGGGCTGCACCAGGGCTATCCGAAGAAGCTCGGCTCGATCCACCAGACCCGCCCGCACCCCTACGGGCCGGCTCCGCGGATCGAGGCGGGCGCCCGCTTCGGCGCGACGCTCGCCGCCGCCGACCGCCGTATCGCCCAGGCCGTGGTCACCCTGCGCGAGCCGTCCGAGACCAACGGCTTCGTCAACGGCCACCCCATGGCCCACCACCGCTGGCTGCCCTCGATCGAGAAGGGCAAGGGCCTCGCCCTGGACGAGCTCATCGAGTCCGGCGCCGCCTCCTTCGAGGGCGGGCAGCCGTGGGTCGGCGACGCCGACCTGGAGCTGTTCGAGGCGCCCACCGAGGAACTGGCCCGGCTGGAGGTGCGCGAGCCCATCGCCGCGTACTACCGCCAGGTCGGCGTGGTGTGGGACGGCGGCCGCCTGCTGGAGTCCGGCACGTCCGGAGCCGAGTGACGCACCCGCAGACGAAACATCCTGGAGACCGGACATGACCGACACCCACACCGCCACCGTCGCCTCAGTCGCCGTCGACACCCGGCACTGGATCGGCGGCGAACGCGTCGCCTCCGCAGGCACCTTCACCGATGTCTCGCCCATCGACGGCGCCGCACTCGGCGAGATCTCCCGCGGTACCGCGAGCGAGGCCGCCGCCGCCGTGGCCGCCGCCAAGGCCGCCTTCCCCGGCTGGGCCGCCACCCCGCGCGCCGAACGCGCCCGCCTCCTGCACGCCATCGCCGACGGCGTGGAGAAGCGGCTCGAAGAACTCGCGATCGTCGAGACCACCGACAACGGCGCCCTGCTGCGCTCCCACCGCCGCGGTGTCATGCCGCGCGTCGCGCACAACTTCCGCTTCTTCGCCGACTGGCTGCTCCGGCTCGACCACGAGGACTTCACGACGTACATCGGCGGCTCCGCCGCGGGTCGCGGCCACACCAACCACGTCAGCTGGGACCCGGCCGGTCCCTGTGTGCTGATCACGCCGTGGAACGCGCCGCTGATGCTGGCCACCTGGAAGGTCGCCCCGGCCCTCGCCGCCGGCAACACGGTGATCCTGAAGCCCGCCGAGTGGTCCCCGCTGACCGCCTCGCTGCTCGCCGACATCGCCGCCGAGGCCGGGCTCCCGGCCGGTGTCCTCAACGTCGTCCAGGGCCTCGGCTCGGAGATCGGCGACGCGCTCACCTCGCACCCGGACGTGCGCCGGATCAGCTTCACGGGCTCCGTCCCGACGGCCAGGCGCATCTCCGCGTCGGCCGTCGCGAACCTCACCCCGCTCAGCCTCGAACTCGGCGGCAAGTCCCCGCTGCTGGTGTTCGCCGACGCCGACCTCGACCTCGCCGTGGACCTCGCGGTGGAGCAGTACGACAACGCCGGCCAGGTCTGCCTGGCGGCCACCCGGCTGCTGGTGGAGGAGCCGATCGCCGAGGAGTTCACCCGGCGCTTCACGGAGAAGGCCTCCCGGCTGGTGCAGGGCGACCCGCGCGACGAGGCCACCGACATCGGCCCCAACATCCACCCCCGCCAACTGGAGAAGATCGACGGCTTCGTGCGGCGGGCGCTCGCGGCCGGGGCCCGGGCCGTCATCGGCGGCCACCGGAAGGACGACCGGTTCTACGCGCCGACGCTGCTGACCGACGTCGCCCAGGACTCGGAGATCGTGCAGGAGGAGGTCTTCGGCCCCGTGCTGACCCTCCAGACCTTCCGCACCGAGGAAGAGGCCGTCCGCCTCGCCAACGACACCCGCTTCGGCCTGGCCGCCACCCTCGCCACCGGCGACCACGAGCGCGCCGAGCGCGTCACCGCACGGCTCGTCGCCGGCACCGTCTGGGTCAACTGCTTCTTCGTCCGCGACCTCCAGGCGCCCTTCGGCGGCTCCCGCCACTCCGGCGTCGGCCGTGAGGGCGGCACCTGGAGCTTCGACTTCTACTGCGACCTGAAGAACACCGTCACCGCCCCGAAGGGATGGAAGGACCATGGGTGAGATCGTCGGCGCGGGGCTGCTCGCCCACGTCCCCACCGTCGTACTGCCGAAGGAGACCCGGCTGGAGCTGAACGAGGGCAAGGAGATCACCCTCGTCACCGGCCTGCAGCAACTGCGCGAGGACGTCTTCGCACGCGACGCCGCCCACGCATACGACACCGTGGTCGTCCTGGACTCCCACTGGGCGACCACCGTCGAGTTCGTCGTCACCGCCCAGCACCGGCGCGCGGGCCTGTTCACCTCCGAGGAGCTGCCGCGCGGCATGTGCCGGATGCCCTTCGATTTCCCCGGCGACCCCGAACTCGCGCGGAACATCGCCTCGTTCGCCGACAAGCACGGCACCTGGATCACGGCGATCGACGACGAGTACCTGCCGATCTACTACGCCACGATCAACCTGTGGAAGTTCCTCGGCGAGGGACTGCCCGACAAGCGGTGGGTGACCATCGGCGTCTGCCAGACCGGCGACATGGAGGACCACCTGCGCCTTGGCCGCGCCCTGGCCGACGGGATCGCCGCCACCCCCGGCCGCCGGGTCCTGCTCATCGCCTCCGGCGCCCTGTCGCACACCTTCTGGCCGCTGCGCGAGCTGCGCGACCACGAGGTCAGCGACCCGGCCCACATCTTCACACCCGAGGCCCGCGAGGCGGACCACGAGCGCATCGCCTGGTTCAAGGAGGGCCGCCACGACCGGGTCCTCGACACCATGGACGAGTTCTGGAAGTACAAGCCCGAGGCGAAGTTCTCCCACTACCTGATGATGGCCGGCGCGCTCGGCGAGCGGGGCTGCGTCGCCAGGGCCCGCCAGTACGGCGAGTACGAGAACTCCATCGGCACCGGCCAGGTCCACCTGTGGTTCGACCGTCCGGCCGAGGGCTGGACCGGCACCGGTCTGCCCACGTCCCCCGCCCCCCACCCGACCGCCTAGAGAGGCCCCTCATGCCCGAGTACCGCCGCATCCTGCTCGACGGTGCCGCCGTCCAGGTCACCGTCGACGGGGACGAACTGGTCGCCGGGGACGGCCGTCGCGTCAAGACCGAGGACGCGCGGCACCTGCCCCCGGTGGTCCCTTCCAAGGTGATCGCCGTCCACCTCAACCACCGCAGCCGGGTCGACGAGTTCCGGATCGGCCTGCCCGACACCCCGACGTACTTCCACAAGCCGACCTCCGCCCTCAACTCCCACAAGGGCGCGATCGTGCGCCCCGAGGGCTGCAAGTGGCTCAACTACGAGGGCGAGGTCGCCATCGTCATCGGCAGGACGGCGCGCAACATCTCGCCGGCCGAGGCGGGGGAGTACATCGCCGGGTACACCGTCGCCAACGACTACGGCCTGCACGACTTCCGCGACACCGACGCCGGTTCCATGCTGCGCGTCAAGGGCTCCGACACCCTCTGCCCGCTCGGCCCCGGCCTGGTCACCGACTGGGACTTCCACGGCAAGCGGCTGCGGACCTACGTCAACGGCGAAGTCGTCCAGGACGGCTCGACCGACGAGATGACCTGGGACATGCACTACCTGGTCGCGGACATCGCCCGCACCATCACCCTTCACCCCGGTGACGTGCTGCTCTCCGGCACCCCCGCCAACTCGCGTCCCGTCCGCCCGGGCGACGTCGTCGAGGTCGAGGTCGAGGGACTGGGCCGGCTCACCAACCACGTCGTCACCGGCCCGACCCCGATCCGGGCCGACGTCGGCGCCCAGCCCACCGAGTCCGAGGAGGTGCTGTCCACCGCGCTCGGCGGCGACTGGGAATTCCGTGGCATCCGTCCACCGCGCCGCTGAACGGCCCGTGGTCGATAGGGTCGGTGCCATGACCGAGCCCGGACAGCCAGACGAGGCAGCGGAGTCCGGGGCACCTGCGGAGAGCACGGACCCCACGGCTCCCGGCAGCCCCGCCGCCCCCGCGCCCACCGCGGGGAAGGGGGCGCCCGCCGGGTCCGCCGAGCCGGGCTGGTTGGGGGATTCTGCGGTCTCCGGCGGGTCAGTCGGGTCGGTGGGGGCCGCCGGGGTTGTGCGTGCCGCCGGGTCTGTCGAGGCCGACGGGTCCAGGGATGCTTCGGTTTCTGGCGCGTCAGCCGGGTCGGCGGGGTCGTCCTCCGGGGCTCTGCCTGCCGCCGAGTCCGGCGAGCCTGGTGGGCCAGGAGAGCCCGCGGGCCTTCCAGAGCCTGCCGCCTTCGCGGGGGCGGTGGAACCCGGACCGTCCGTGGACGAGCCTCAAGGGTCGGCGGAGCCCGGTGAGGTCGGTGAGTCAGGCCAGGCCGCGGCGTCCGGTGCGGCCGGCGACGGTGGTCCCGGGCGGCGGTCGCGTAAGCGGGTGCGGAACTACGGGGCCGGCCGGGACGCGCTGCTCGACGCCGCCGTGCGGGTGGTGGCCCGCGGGGGGCTGCGCAAGCTGACCTACCGGGCCGTGGCGCAGGAGGCCGGCGTCACCCACGGGCTCGTCGTGCACCACTTCGGCTCGCGCGATGCCCTGATCGAGGAGGCGCTCGCCCACGCCGTGCGCTCCTCCCTGAACAGCAGCGCGCTCGAACCCGGCACGGGCAGGGTCGCGGACTTCTCCGCCGGGCTGTCGGACATGGTGGAGTCCGGCCCGGACCTCCAGGCCTTCCAGTACGAGCTGCTGCTGGAGGCGCGCCGCCGTCCCGAGCTCATGCCGCACCTGCGCGCCCTGTACGAGGAGTATTTCGGCGCCACCCGGCGGGAGCTGTCCCAGATGCTCGCACGGCCGGTCGACCGGGGCCTGTACCGGCTGGTCTTCGCGGCCCTGGAGGGCCTGGTCCTGCACCAGCTCGTGTTCGGCGAGCGCGAGGTCACCGAAGAGGCCCTCGCCCGGCTGCGCGAAATGCTCCAGCAGCTCGCCGCCGACCCGGACGAGGCCTGACTCCTACGCGCGACCGGCGTGGCCACGGACCGCAGGCCACGGCGGCACAGGAATCGCCGATCCGCACGGATTCCCCACCCTCACCCCCTTGTCAAACGGATAGTTGCGCCCTCACGATGAGGCAACTCGTTTGGCCTGAAACGACCCTCCTTTCTCTGGCAGGTGATCCGAGTGGACAGTCAGACGGCCTCCGCGGAGCGGACCGTACGGGACACATCCACCACAGCCACGCTCAAGCCCAATGCGCTGGGCGTTTTGGGCATCCTCTTCTTCGTCCTGTCCGCGCAGGCCCCCCTGACCGGGATCGCCGGGGCGACCCCGATCTCCGTAGCCATCGGCAACGGAGCCGGCACCCCCGCCGCCTATGTGCTCGCGGGCGCCATGATCCTGCTGTTCTCGGTCGGCTTCGTCGCCATGGGACGGCACGTCGTCGACGCCGGCGCCTTCTACACCTACATCGGCACCGGGCTCGGCCGTACCGCCGGAGCCGGCAGCGCGGGCCTCGCCCTGTTCTCCTACTGCGTCATCCAGGCGGCCATGTACGGGCTGTACGGCTCCATCGTCGGCGGACTGGTCGCCCACCACACCGGCCTGGACCTGCCGTGGTGGGTCTGGGCGCTGGCCACCATGGCCGTGGTGAAGGTGCTCGGGGCCGCCGGCATCGAGATGGGCGCCCGCGTACTGGCCGTCTTCGTCACCGCCGAGTTCAGCATCCTGCTGGTGTTCGGACTGGTCACGCTGTTCAAGGGCGGCGGTCCCGAGGGGCTCGGCATGACCGACAGCTTCTCGCCGACCGCGGCGCTCCAGGGCGCACCCGGAGTCGCCGTGATGTTCGCCGTCGCCTCCATGTTCGGCTTCGAGGCCACCGCGATCTACGGCGAGGAGGCGCGCAACCCCAGCAGGACCGTCCCGCGGGCCACCTACCTGTCCGTCCTCGTGGTCACCGGCTTCTTCGCACTGACCTCCTGGATGCTGATCTCCGCCTACGGCGCCTCTAAGGCGTCGGCGGCCGCGGGCGAGGCGCTGGCGAGCGGGGACTCCACCGGCTTCGTCTTCGCGCCGATCGCCGCGGAGTTCGGCGGCTGGGTGAACCAGGTGCTGCCGATCCTGCTCGCCACCTCCCTGTTCGCGGGCATCCTCACCTTCCACAACTCCGCCAACCGATACCTGTTCTCGCTCGGCCGCGACGGGCTGCTGCCACCGGGCCTGTGCCGGCTCAACTCCCGCCACGCGCCCGCCGCCGCCGGCTGGGTGCAGACCATGGTCGCCGTGGCCCTGGTCGTCCCGTTCGCGCTGACCGGCAAGGACCCGGTGCTGACCCTCTTCTCCTGGTTCAGCGGGGTGGCCGTCCTGGCGATGATGCTGCTCTACCTGCTGACCTCGGTGTCGGTGGTCGTCTTCTTCCGCCGCGAGCGCCTGGACAGACGGGTGTGGAACACCCTCGTCGCCCCGGTGCTGGGCGTGCTGTGCCTGGCGGGCGCGATCTGGCTGATCCTCGCCAACTTCACCACCCTGATCGGCGGTTCGACCGGCACGGCCGTGTGCCTCACCCTCCTGGTGCCGGTGGTACTGGCGCTCGGCGCGGTCAACGAACGGGTCAGGCGACGGCGCGTGGCGACGCCGTAACCCCCCTCACCCGCCCTGAGACGACGCACGATCAACGTGGTCTGGAGGACCGCATGTCCGCTGTCACCCACGACGAATGGCTCCACCGGGCCAAGGAGTTCCAGCCCCCTCGCGCGCACCACATCGACGGCGGCGAGGAGGCCGGTGGCGGCGCCGCCTTCCGAGTCGTCTCGCCCCGGGACGGCCAGGTGCTGACCGAGGCCGCCGACGCCGGCCCCGCCGAGGTCGACGCCGCCGTGGCCGCCGCTCGCCGTGCCTTCGACAGCGGACCGTGGCCGCGGTGGGCGCCCGCCGACCGCGGCCGGGTCCTCCTGCGCATCGCCGATCTCCTCCAGGAGCGGCGCGCGGAGCTCGCCCTCGCCGTGAGCCTGGAGATGGGCAAGCCGATCAGCGACGCCCACGACATCGAACTGCGCGCCGTGATCAACACCTTCCGCTGGTACGGGCAACTCGCCGACAAGCTCACGGACGAGTCCCCGCACACCACCGCGGACGCGCTCGCCCTGGTCACCCGGGAGCCGGCCGGTGTCGTCGGCGCGGTGGTGCCCTGGAACTTCCCCCTCACGCTCGCCGGCTGGAAGGTCGCGCCCGCGCTGGCGGCCGGCTGCACCGTCGTACTGAAGCCCTCGGAGAACGCGCCGCTGTCCGCGCTGCTGCTCGCCCGGATCGCCACCGAGGCAGGGCTGCCGCCCGGGGTGCTCAACGTGGTGAACGGCGACGGGCCGGTGGCCGGGCGGGCCCTCGGCCTCCACCCGGACGTCGACGTGCTGGCGTTCACCGGCTCCACTGCCGTCGGCCGCCACTTCCTGCGCTACTCCGCCGACTCCAACCTCAAGCGGGTCTGGCTGGAGCTCGGCGGCAAGTCGCCGAACATCGTGCTGCCCGACGCGCCCGACCTGGCGAAGGCCGCCGCCACCGCCGCCTGGGGCATCTTCTTCAACCAGGGCGAGATGTGCACCGCGCCCTCCCGGCTGCTGGTGCACTCCTCGATCGCCGAGGAGGTCACCGAGGCGGTCGTGGCCCGGGCACGCGAGCTGCGGGTGGGCGACCCCCTGGACCCGGCCACCGAGATGGGCGCCCTGGTCGGCGAGGCCCATCTGAGCCGCGTACTGGACCACGTCCGGCAGGGCACCGGCGACGGGGCCCGCCTGCGCACCGGCGGCCGGCGGATCCTGGCGGAGACCGGCGGCGTCTACGCCGAGCCCACCGTCTTCGACCGCGTCGACCCGCGCAGCCGGCTCGCCCGCGAGGAGATCTTCGGCCCGGTCCTGTCCGTGCTGGCCTTCGACGGGATCGACGAGGCGGTCGCGCTCGCCAACGCCACCGAGTACGGCCTCGCCGCCGGCCTGTGGACCTCCGACCTGTCCACCGCGCACCGGGTCTCCCGGGCACTGAGGGCCGGCACCGTCTGGGTCAACTGCTACGAGGAGGGCGACCTCACCGTCCCCTTCGGCGGTATGAAGCAGTCGGGCAACGGCCGGGACAAGTCCGTCCACGCCCTGGAGAAGTACACCGAACTGAAGACCACCTGGATCCAGCTGTGAGCCGAACCCCCGTGCGTCCCCTGATCGCGATCCCCGCCCGCTTCTGCGCCACCACCTCCGCGCTGCGCTTCGCCGCCGAGGTCAACGCCCGGGCCCTGATCGAGGCGGTGTGGCGGGCCGGCGGCGAACCGGCCGGCATGCACCCGGCGGACCCCGCCGAGCACGACGTCGCCGCGCGGCTCGCCCGCTTCGACGGCGTTCTGCTGCCCGGCGGCGGCGACCTGGCGCCGCACCGGTACGGCGTCGCCGACGCCCACGACAGCGTCTACGACGTCGACGACCTCCAGGACGCCTTCGACCTGGAGGTGGCCCGCCGGGCCCTGGAGTCCGGGCTGCCGCTGCTGGCGATCTGCCGTGGCCTCCAGGTGGTCAACACCGTGCTGGGCGGCACGCTGCACCAGGACATGGGCGGCCCCGGTCGGGACCATCGGCACGTCCGGCACCCTGTGTCCCTCGCCCCCGGCTCGGCCCTGGCCCGGATCACCCATGCCGACAAGGTGGAGGCCTCCTGCTACCACCACCAGCACATCGACCGGCTCGGCGAGGGCCTGACGGTCACCGCACGGGCCGCCGACGGCACCGTGGAGGGCGTGGAGCGCGCGGGCGGCACGGGCTGGTTCGCTGCCGTGCAGTGGCATCCCGAGGACACCGCACACGAGGATCCGGCGCAGCAGCGCCTGTTCGAGGCGCTGGTGGGAGCGGCCCGTGCCTGAGCGCCCCGGCCCGCCAGGCGCGGCGCGCAAACCGGCGGGTCAGCCCTTGGCGCGGCGCCCGCTGCGGCGCGGCGCCGGGTCCGCGCCGTCCAGCAGCGACCGGCGGCGTTCCTCGCCGTGCTCCTCGACCTGGAGGACCACACGCCGCAGCAACTCCGCCAGCCCCCGGCACTCCTCGCCGCTCAACTGCGAGGTGACGAAGGCTTCTTCCTCGTTGAACTCCGGAAAGACCCGGCTCATGAACTCCTCGCCCTCGGCGGTGAGCGAGAGCAGGACGAGCCGGCCGTCGGTGGGGTGCCCGGTGCGGCGCAGCAGCCCGCGCGACTCCAGCGTGCGGGAGACGCCCGTCAGGGTGCCCTTGGAGATGCCGGCCTCCTCGGCCACGTGCCGGGTCTCCGACTCGCCCCACACCCAGACCACCCACAGCACGACGAACGCGGTCCAGGTCAGGTCCGAGCCGCGCAGCACCGAGTTCTCCAGGTGCTGGCGGACCGCGGAGGCGGCCCGGTAGATGTTGGCGACCGCCGCCATCTGCTCCCGGCGCACGCGGATGCCGCCGAGCTTGGCCTGCGCGAGCTTCTCCGCCTCGGTGATGGAACGGTGGCCGGGCACGGGCACTCCCTCGCTCTGATCGCCGGGACCGGACGGGCCGGTGCCGCCCGCCCGGTCATTCGGGCTCAAAGTGTACGGCGATCAGTTCCGGGGCCAGGGCCCCGCGAGCCCGGCATGATCCAGACGAGAGGCCCTCCAGGCCCTGTCGTCACATTCCCGCCTGCCCCGCGACGCCTGCCATGCACTCTCGCCACACCGGGCGAAAGCCCAAGTACGTCCAGTACGAGGACTTCCGCCCGGCACGCCGAGAGCACGCACCGGACGCCGCGGAGCCGCCCTTCGGGCGACGACGGGAATGTGACGACAGGACCTGGGTGCCCCACCTCGTGCTCGACCCGCCTTCAGCCTGTCTTCCAGCCCCAAGGCGTGTCCGCGCGCGCCCACTCCTCGTCCCACTGGGCGAAGCGCCGGCGGTCGAGCCGGGTCCGGGCCAGCTTGGCGCCGCCGAAGACGACGCCCACCGTGGTCGATCCCGCCCAGAGTCCGCCCAGGGTCGTCTGGAAGGCGATGTCGGCCCGTGAGGCCGGCGGCGGGACCAGCGTGCCCTGCCCGTTCGTCCACACCGTGACGCGGGCGCCTGGTGTCGCGGAGACCGGGACCCTGGTCCGGCCCGTGTGCGCCGAGCCGTCCGCGTCCGTCCAGCGGACCGTGCCCCAGCCCAGGGAACTGCTCACCGGCCGGATGCCCCCGCGGGCCGCCTCCTGCGTCACCACGGCCGGCACCGGGCGGGTCTCGGCGCGGACCCGGTCCGCAGACCGCTGCATCGCGCCCGCCGTCAGCACACCCGCGAGGACACCACCGGCCACGGCGAGGACCCAGGCGACGAGCAGGATCCACGCCTCCACCACGTCGCTGGTCCGCCTGAGCGGATTGCGCCGCCATCGCCACAGCCACACTCGCGCACGACGTGTCACCTTCGACACCCCCTCGTGAGCATCGACGGCCCCTACTGCCCAGTGTGCCCCCAGGTGCGACCCAAGGCTTCCGGGGAGCCCGGAAAGGGGCGGCCGGGGTCGGCGGCACGGCCGATTTCGCGCACGGACCGCCGGTCCGCGCCGGGCCTTCGGACACGGAACGGTTAAGGCTTTCAGACGGGGCCGTTGCCGTACGGTGAGCGCGCCATGATGGAACCATGACGCTCGCCGCGCGCGCTCTCGCCCAGCTGGCAACCTGGCCCGATCTCACGGAGGCGGTGCCGAGCTGCGGAAGCGGGCAGGCGCTCAGCTCGGCGAGCGGGGAGATCGCCCACTTCCACTCCGACCGGGACGTCGACCTCCACCTGACCGCCCGGGCGATCCGCCGCCTGCAGGGCGACCTGCGGCGCTTCGCCGCGGTCCGCGTCGTGCCGGGCTCCTCGTGGGTGACGCTCCGCCTCGACGCCTCGGCCGACGTGGATCTGCTGATGAGCCTGATGAGCGTGGCGCTCAAGGCCCACCAGGGACCGCCGGACGACGGCCGCACCACCCCCTGCGGCTGCAACGACGCCCGCGGTGTGGGCTTCGTGCGGATATGACGTGGCAGCGGGACGGGCGACGTCAGACGGCCAGCACCCGCAGGCCCGCCTCCTCGAACGCGCGCACCGTCTCCGGCCCCGCAGCCGCGTCCGTGACGAGGGTGTCCACCGACTCGGCCGAGCAGATGCGGGCGAAGGCCCGCCGGCCCAGCTTGCTGGAGTCGGCGGCCACGACGACGCGCTCGGCGCGCTCGCACAGCAGCCGGTTGACGGCGGCCTCGGCCTCGTCGTGCGCCGCCGCGCCGTGCGCGACGTCGAAGCCGACCACGCCGAGCACCGCCACGTCGAGCGTGACCTGACTCAGCACCCCGTCCGCCAGCGGCCCGATGAGCTCGTACGACTGCGGTCGCGCGACCCCTCCGGTCAGCACGATCTTGAACTGGGGCCTGACGGCGAGCTCGTTGGCGATGTTGAGCGCGTTGGTCACCACGGTCAGCGCGGGGGAGCCGGAGGCGAGGTCGGCGCGCACCGCCAGGGCGCGGGCCACCTCCGTGGTGGTGGTGCCGCCCGTCAGGCCCACCGCCTCGCCGGGCGCCAGGAGATCCGCGACGGCCTTGGCGATGCGTTGCTTCTCGGAGGCGTGGCGGGCGGTCTTGTAGCGCAGCGGCAGCTCGTAGGAGACGCCGTGCACCACGGCGCCGCCCCGGGTGCGGACCAGCATCTGCTGCTCGGCGAGCTGGTCGAAGTCCCGCCGGATCGTCGCGGCCGACACCCCCAGTCCGGCCGCCGCCTCCTCGACGTCCAGCCGGCCGTGCTCGACGAGCAGCTCCAGCAGCGCCTTCCAGCGGGCGTCGCGTGACATCCGCCTCCTCCGTTCCCTGGGTACCTCCCGCGACCCTAGCGCACTCGGTACCCCTCTGGATGCTTGATTTTGTTTGAAAGTCGGCGATATCTTGCACAAACACGCATCCGTGTCGAGCAGGAGGAGGGGCCATGAGCCATGTCGAGGACGAGCTGACCAGTCAGCCCGAGTGCTGGGCCCGTGTCGCGGCCGACGTCGCCGTCCACGGCCGGGCGCTGCCGGCCCAGGGGGAGCGGGTCGCGATCGTCGGCTGTGGCACGTCGTACTTCATGGCCCAGGCCGCCGCCGCGCTGCGCGAGGGTTCGGGGCAGGGGGAGACGGACGCCTTTGCCGCCTCGGAGTTCCCCTACGACCGCGTCTACGACCGGGTCGTCGCCCTCACCCGCTCCGGCACCACCACCGAAGTGCTCGACGTGCTGGGGGAGGTGAAGGGGCGCACCCGCACCACGGCGGTCACCGCGGACCCCGAGACCCCCGTGATGGACGCCGCCGACGAGGTCGTGGTCCTCGACTTCGCGGACGAACGCTCCGTGGTGCAGACCCGGTTCGCGACCACCGCCCTCACCCTGCTGCGCGCCCACCTCGGACTGCACACCGACGAGGTCGTCGTCGACGCCCGCACCGCCCTGACCGATCCCCTGCCCGAACGGCTCGTCGACTGCAAGCAGTTCACCTTCCTGGGCCGGGGCTGGACCGTCGGACTGGCCAACGAGGCCGGGCTGAAGATGCGCGAAGCCTCGCTGTCCTGGACCGAGGCCTACCCGGCGATGGAGTACCGGCACGGCCCGATCAGCGTCACCACCGACGGAACGGCCACCTGGATGCTCGGCCGGGCACCGGAAGGGCTCGCCGAACAGGTCCGCGCCACGGGCGCGTTGTGGATCGAGGGCGAACTCGACCCGCTGGCCGAACTGATCCGCGCCCAGCGGCTCGCCGTCGCCGTCGCCGCGGCCCGCGGCCTGGATCCTGACCAGCCCCGCCACCTCACCCGCTCGGTGATCCTCGCCCCCTGACGCCCCGTCATACCGATCCGGCACCGGAAAGGACAGACCGTGCCGCTTGCAGCCACCGGCGAGCTGGTCGCCCGCGCCACCGCCGCGCGCTCCGCAGTCGTCGCCTTCAACATCATCACGCTGGAACACGTCGAGGCCGTCGTCGCCGGGGCCGAGGCGGCCGGCGCCCCCGTCATCCTCCAGGTCAGCGAGAACGCCGTCATGTTCCGCTACGGACGGCTGCTGCCACTCGCCCGCGCCGCCGCCGCGGCGGCCGAACGCGCCACCGTACCCGTGTCGTTGCACCTCGATCATGTGCAGAGCGACGACCTGCTGCGCCAGGCGGCCGACGCCGGCTTCAGCTCCGTCATGTACGACGCCTCCCGGCTGCCGTACGCGCAGAACCTCGCCGCGACCAGCGCCGCCGCGGCCTGGGCACACGCCCAAGGGCTATGGATCGAGGCCGAGTTGGGCGAGGTCGGCGGCAAGAACGGCGCGCCGCCGCTGGACGCCCACGCCCCCGGCGCGCGCACCGACCCCGCCGAGGCCCACGCGTTCGTCACCGGCTCCGGGGTGGACGCCCTGGCCGTGGCCGTCGGCAGCACCCACGCCATGACCGAGCGCACCGCCGCCCTCGACCACGACCTCATCAAGCGACTCGCCGGAGCGCTGGACGTGCCGCTCGTCCTGCACGGCTCCTCCGGAGTCCCCGACGGCGAACTGGGCGCCGCCGTCACCGGGGGCATCGCCAAGGTCAACGTCGGCACCGCCCTCAACATCGCGATGACCGCCGCGATCCGCGACTTCCTCGCCGCGCACCCGGAGGCGGTCGACTCCCGCAAGTACCTCAGCGTGGGCCGCGAGGCGATGGTGGGGGAGGTGGAGCGGCTCGTCGGCGTGATCGGCTCACGCCGTACGGCACCTACCGCTTGACGGCCCGCAGCACCACGAACTTCGGGTCGCTCGCGACGAGCCGGCTGTTGCCGAACAGCCGGCGCAGCTTGACGTGGTAGCCGAGGTGCCGGTTGCCGATCACCCACAGCTCGCCGCCGGGGCGCAGCGCGCGCCGCGCCCCGGTGAACATCCTCCAGGCCGTCGCGTCCGTGGTCGCCTGGTGCGAGTGGAAGGGCGGGTTGTTCAGCACCAGGTCCACGCTGCCGGCCGGCACCCCGGCCAGCGCGTCGCCGACCCGGAACTCGGCCTGCCCCGGCACGCCGTTCGCCTTGTACGTCCCCTCCGCGGAGGCCACGGCCTGGAACGACTCGTCCGTGAACAGCACCTCGGCGCCAGGGCTCGCCAGCGCCAGCGCCGTACCGACGACGCCGTTGCCGCAGCCCAGGTCCACCACCCGGCGGCCGTCGCCGTCGGGCAGGTGCCGCAGGAAGAACCGGGTGCCGATGTCGAGCCGGTCGGCGCAGAAGACGCCCGCGTGGTTGACGACGGTCCGCCCGGAGGCGGCGCCGATGCCGTCGGGCAGCGTGTAGGTGTGCGGCCACGGGTTCGCGGGCCGCTCCAGCGAGGGGTCCGGCGTACAGAGGATCAGGCGGGCCTTGCGCCGCGCGAGCGAGGTCCGGGTGGGGCCGAGGATCCGCTCGAACAGCGTCAGCGTGGAGGTGTGGATCTCCTTCACCATCCCGGTGCCGACGACGACCGTGCCCTCGTGCACCGCGGGCGCCAGGCGCAGCAACTGGTCCTCCAGCAGCGCCAGGCTCTTGGGCACCCGCACCAGCAGCACGTCGATCCGGCCGGGCGGGGGATCCTGCGTGGTCAGCAGGCGCACCGCGCCGGGCTCCGCGCCGCGCCGGGCGAGGTTCGCGCGGGTCGCCTCCTGCGTGAGGAAGGAGTCGGTGATCTGCGCCGGCCGGTGCGCGGCCAGCGCCGTGACCAGGGCGCCCCAGCGGTCGCCGACGACCACGACGGTCCCGGACAGATCGGTCCCCTGCTCGTCGAGGTGCCCCAGCAGGTACTCGTCGGCGGTGTCCCAGGCCCGCAGCCGGTCACGCGGGTCCTGCGGGAACCGGGCGAGCTCCAGCTCGCCCCAAGGTGTGGTCATACGGTCTTTCATGGCCCGTCAAGGCTAGCGGAGCCGCAGCTCACCCCGTGTCCGGCAGGATGGGAAGCATGGACGCCGAGCTGTTCCCGCGCGATCGCAGGCAGATCGCGCCGGGCGCCGTGCACCTGCCGGACTGGCTGGATCCCGCCCGGCAGCGCGCGCTGCTCGCCGCCTGCCGGGAGTGGGCCCGCCCGCCGGCCGGCCTGCGCACGGTGCGCACACCCGGCGGCGGCACGATGACCGCCCGGCAGGTCTGCCTGGGCCGGCACTGGTACCCGTACGGCTACGCCGGCACCGCCGTCGACGGCGACGGCGCCCCGGTGAAGCCGTTCCCCGCGCGGCTGGACGAGCTGGCCCGCGACGCGGTGACCGACGCGCTGGGCCCCCGCGCGGCCGGCCCGGCGCCGTACGACATCGCCCTGATCAACTTCTACGACGCCGAGGCGCACATGGGCTTGCACCGCGACAGCGACGAGAAGTCCGGCGCGCCTGTGGTGTCGCTGAGCCTCGGCGACACGTGCGTGTTCCGCTTCGGCAACACCGAGACCCGCACCCGGCCCTGGACCGACGTCGAACTGCGCAGCGGAGACCTGTTCGTGTTCGGCGGGCCGTCCCGCCTCGCGTACCACGGGGTGCCGCGCGTCCATCCGGGCACGGCACCAGCCGAGTTGGGGCTGACCGGACGGCTGAACATCACCCTCAGGGTGAGCGGCTTCTAGCCCGGCCCGCCGGACGAGTCGCTGGTCACCGGATGTACGGATCATGGGAGACTCGCCCCCATGAGCGGCAAGGCGGACCCCCGGACGGCGGGGGAAGGGAGCACCTCCAGGACCCGGCTGGACCGGGGGCGCGGCGCGCTCGGGCCCGCGTTGGCACTCGTGCACACCGGGCGCGCCCCGACCCGCGCGGTCCTCACGACCGAGCTGGGGGTGACCCGGGCGACGGCCGGCGCGGTGGCCGCCGAACTGGAGGCGCTGGGCCTGATCCGCGTGGACGCCCGGCCCGGCGCGGCGGCCGGTTCCCAGGGACGCCCCTCACACCGCCTGGCGGTCGCCGAGGACGGGCCCGTCGCCCTCGCCGCGCAGGTGCACTCAGACGGATTCCGTGCCGCCCTGGTCGGCCTCGGCGGCCGGATCGTGGCGACCGCGCCCGGCTGCGGGACCGTCGACGCCGACCCGGCCAAAGTGCTCGGCTCCGTTGTCGAGGCCGGCGCCGAACTGCTGCGCACGACCGGCCGGCGCTGCGTCGGCGCCGGACTCGCCGTGCCGTCCGCGGTCGCCGAGCCGGAGGGCCTCGCCCTCAACCCGCTCCATCTGGCCTGGCCCGCCGGAGCGCCGGTCCGGCGCATCTTCGCGCAGTGCGTGCGCGCGGCCGGGATCACCGGACCGGCCTTCGCCGCCAACGACGTCAACCTCGCCGCGCTCGCCGAGCACCGGCACGGCGCCGGGCGCGGCGCCCGCGACCTGCTGTGCGTGGCGACCGGGCACCGGGGCGTGGGCGGCGCGCTGGTCCTCGACGGGCGGCTGCACACGGGCAGTTCGGGCCTGGCGCTCGAGGTCGGCCACCTCACCGTCAACCCCGAGGGCCGTCCCTGCCACTGCGGCAGCCGCGGCTGCCTGGACGTCGAGACGGACCCGCTGGCCTTCCTCACCGCCGCGGGCCGCGAACCGGGCCCCGAGGTGTCCCTGCTGCGACAGGCCGAGGACCTGATCCGCGACCAGTACGACGACCCGGCCGTCCGCGGGGCCGTCGAGACCCTCGTCGACCGCCTGGGCCTGGGCCTGGCCGGGCTGGTGAACATCCTCAACCCGGACCGGATCATCCTCGGCGGACTGCACCGCACCCTGCTCGACGCCGCCCCCGACCGTCTGCGCGCCGTCGTCGCCGACCGCAGCCTGTGGGGCCGGAGCGGCGTCGTCCCGATCCTCTCCTGCACCCTCGATCACAACAGCCTGGTCGGCGCGGCCGAACTGGCCTGGCAACCGGTCCTGGACGACCCGCTGGCAGCCCTGACCTGACCCGTCCCCGACGCCCCCGGTACTCCCCGCGCGGTAGGCCGCGTCTCCCCGCCCGCCGGACCGCGGCCCGCGCCGGATCCGCCCGGCGAGCCGAGACAGGCCGCACGGAGCAGCCGCGGCACGCCCCCGTACTCCCCGGGAGGTAGCCGCACTGCCGCTGGCCGTACGACGACCCGGAGCCCCTCCCCGAGCCACTGTCGATGCAGCACCGGAGAACTCTCCGCAGCCTCTCGGCAGACCCCTCAAGGGAGATGAACCAAGATGCAGACCCTGGCGAACTGGGACGGCGGCCCCGGGCCGTGGATCCTCTTCTTCCCGCTGTTCTGGGCGGCCGTCGTCGTCGGCGCCGTCACCCTCCTGCGCCGTACCGCCCGGCGCGGCCGCGGCGCCCCCTGGCGCGGCATGGACACCGGGCCCTGGCGCGGCCCGGACGGGCGCCCCGCCGCCGACTCGCCGCTCGCCGTCCTCGGCCGCCGCTTCGCCTCCGGCGAGATCGACGAGGACGAGTACTGGCGCCGGCTGTCGGTGCTTGAGGAGCAGTTCGGCCGCACCGGCGGTGCCCGGTGACCACCACGCCCACCTCCAGCACCTCTTCCACCACACCCACCACATCCGCCACCAGGGCGGCCGCGCGGGTCGTCGACGCCGTGAAGATCCACGGCGCCGGCGACACCGCCGTACGGGCCCTGGACGGCGTGAGCGTCGGCTTCCCGGCCGGGCGCTTCACGGCGATCATGGGCCCCTCGGGCTCCGGCAAGTCCACCCTGATGCACTGTGCGGCCGGGCTCGACACGCTCACCTCCGGCAGCGCGTACATCGGCGACACCGAACTGGGCGGCCTCGACGACCGCCGGCTGACCCTGCTGCGCCGCGACCGCGTCGGCTTCGTCTTCCAGGCGTTCAACCTGGTGCCCACCCTGACCGTCGCCGAGAACATCACGCTGCCCCTCGACCTGGCGGGCCGCCGGGGCGACCCCGAGTGGATCGACGCGCTCGTCGAGATCGTCGGCCTGCGCGACCGCCTGCACCACCGACCCTCCGAACTCTCCGGCGGACAGCAGCAACGCGTCGCGGTGGCCCGCGCGTTCGCCGCCCGCCCGGACGTCGTCTTCGCCGACGAGCCCACCGGCAACCTCGACTCCCGCTCCGGCCAGGAGGTGCTCGGCCTGCTCGGCCGTGCGGTGCGGCAGACGGACCGCACGGTCGTCATGGTCACCCACGACCCGGTCGCCGCCGCCCACGCCGACGAGGTGCTCTTCCTCGCCGACGGACGCCTCGTCGACCGCATGGAGTCCCCGACCGCCGACCGGGTCCTGGACCGGATGAAGGCCTTCGAGGTGCGGACATGAACGCCTCCCTGCGCCTGAGCCTCTCCTCCCTGCGCGCCCACAGACGGCGCTTCGCCGGCACCTTCCTCGCCGTGTTCCTCGGCGTCGCCTTCCTGGCCGGAACCCTGGTCATGGGCGACACCCTGCGCGCCAGTTTCGACTCCATGTTCGGCAAGGCGACCGACGGCACGGACGCCGTCGTCCGCAGCGCCGACGTCATCACGGCGGCCGGCGAGGGCCAGGGCGTACGCCGGCCGGTGGACACCGCGCTGGTGAGGACCGTCGAGCGGCTCCCCGGTGTCGCTGCCGCCGCCCCGGACATCCAGGGCGCGGGCCAACTCCTGGGCCGCGACGGCGAACCCATCGGCGGCCAGGGCCCGCCCACTCTCGCCGGCAACTGGATCACCGACCCGAAGCTCAACCCGTACCGGCTCGCCGAGGGGCGCGCCCCCGCGAGGTCCGGCGAGGCCGTCGTCAACCGCGGCGCCGCGAAGAAGGGCGGCCTGCGGATCGGCGACACCACGACGCTGCGCACCCCCGACCCCGTCAAGGTGACGATCGTGGGACTGGCGACCTTCGGCGGCGAGGACGGCATGGCGCAGGTGACCTTCACCGGGCTGACCCAGGCCGACGCCGAGAAGTACCTGACCGCCCGGCCCGGAGAGGCGGCGAGCATCGGGGTGCGGGCCGGGCCCGGGGTGAGCCAGGCCGAGCTGGTGCGGCGGCTGACACCCGTGCTGCCCAAGGGCGTCGAGGCGATCACCGGCCAGGAGGCGGCGCGGGAGAACACCGACATGGTCTCCAGCCAGTTCCTGACCGTCTTCACCACGTTCCTGCTGGTGTTCTCGGGCGTCGCGCTGCTGGTGGCGACCTTCTCCATCCACAACACGTTCGCGATCGTCGTCGCCCAGCGCACCCGCGAGAACGCGCTGCTGCGCGCGCTGGGCGCCTCCCGCCGCCAGGTCACCGCCGCCACCCTCGTCGAGGCGAGCGCCGTCGCGCTGACCGCGACCGCCGCCGGGCTGGCGGGCGGTATCGGGATCGCCGCCGGGCTCCAGGCGCTGTTCCCGGCGATCGGATTCCCCTTCCCGGAGGGCAGCCTGGTCGTCCGGCCGCTGTCGATGGCACTGCCGCTGGTGGTCGGTGTCGTGGTCTGCCTCGGCTCCGCGCTGACGCCCGCCGTACGGGCCGGTCGCACCGCACCCATGGCCGCGCTCCGCGAGACGGCCGTCGACACCTCCGGCGCCTCCCGCCCGCGCGCCGTGGCGGGAGCGGTCCTCGCCGCGACGGCCGTCGCGGTGACCCTCGCCGGTGTCCTGGTCTCCCCGTCCGTATGGGCGGCCGGAGTCGGCGCCGTCCTCGCCCTGGCCGCCTTCGTGGTGCTCGGCCCGGTCGCCTCCGCCACCGCCGTCCGCCTGCTCGGCAGCCCCCTCGGCCGGCTGCGCGGCATCACCGGCGGCCTGGCCCGGCGCAACGCGCTGCGCAGCCCCAAGCGCACCGCGGCCACCGCGAGCGCGCTGATGATCGGGGTCGCCGTCGTGTCGCTGTTCACGGTCTTCGGCGCCTCGCTCAAGGCCACCATGGACCAGACCGTCTCCCGGTCCTTCGCCGGCGACCTCGCCGTGAGCACCCCCTCCTTCGGGGCCGGCGGCAGCGGCCTGAGCCCGCGGCTGGCCGGGGCGATCCAGCGACTGCCCGAGGTGGACACGGCCGTCGGACTCGGCCGGGGCGTCGCCGAGGTCGACGGCGAGGGGAGGGCCCTGACCATCACCGACCCGGTCGCGCTCGCCCGCACCTTCGACCTCGGAACCGTGGACGGCTTCCTGAACGGCCTGGGCACCGACGGCATCGCCGTCACCCGCGACGAGGCCGACCGGCGGGGCCTGACGACGGGGGACCGGGCACGGCTCACCTTCACCGACGGCACCACGCGGACCTTCACCGTCCGCGCGGTCTACGGCCGGTCCGAACTCGCCGGCGACTACGTCGTCAGCCGCTCCGCCTGGGCCCCGCACCGCACCCAGGACTCCGACAGGCTCGTCGCCGTCTCCCTCCGGCCCGGCGTGAGCGCGGAGGCTGGCAAGGCAGCCGTCGAACGGGTCGCCGCCCGGTACGGCGACCCGCAGGTGCAGACCCGCGACGAGTACGCGCAGTCCTCGGCGGCCGGGATCGACATGATGCTGACGCTGGTCTACGCGCTGCTCGCCCTCGCGGTGTTCATCGCGCTCCTCGGCATCGCCAACACCCTCACCCTGGCGATCCACGAGCGGACCCGCGAACTCGGTCTGCTCAGGGCCGTCGGCCAGACCCGGTCCCAGCTGCGGGCCATGGTCCGCTGGGAGTCGGTCCTGGTCGCCGCCTTCGGCACGGCGGGCGGGCTCGCCCTGGGCGCCTTCCTCGGCTGGGTGCTGGTGAAGGCGTCCGACGGCGAGAGCGGCACCGCGTTCGCCTTCGCGGTACCGCCGGCGCAGCTGCTCGTGGTGGCACTGGTGGGAATCGCTGCGGGCGGGCTCGCGGGGCTGCGCCCGGCCCGGCGCGCCGCCCGGCTGGACGTGCTGCGGGCCATCGCCACCGAGTGAACACCGGGGCCGGGGTCTCACCGCGACGCCGGCCTGGCGGTCACTGCCGACTCCGGCCCGGTGCGACCCCGGCCCGGTGGTCACCTCGACTCCGGCCCGCGGTCGCTGCGACCCCGGGCCCAGCGGTCACCGCGACTTCGGGCCCAGCGGTCTCCGCGGGACTCCGGCACACCACCAGGCGGTGACCGGGCCGCAACCCGGTCACCGCCCACGACTCGTCACCGCCCTGGGCCTGTACGGTCAACGGCCTGTCACCGCCCTGGGCCCGTAGGCCATACGGCCCGTGGCTCGTCACCCTGGCCTGTAACGGCCTACGACCCGTCACCGTCCTGGGTCCGTATGGCCTACGGCCCATGGCCTGTCGCCGTCCCGGGCCTGTCGCCGTCCCGGGCCCGTCACGGCCTGCGGCCCGTCACGGCCTGCGGCCCGTCACGGCCTGCGGCCCCTCACGGTCCACGGCCCGTCACGGCCTGCGGCCCCTCACGGTCCACGGCCCGTCACCGCCCCGGCCGCCCCCCGTCGGCCGACGCGGTCGGCCGACCATGGCGGACGTGGTCGGCCGACCACGGCGGACGTGGTCAGCCGACGACGGCGGACCCGGCCGGCGCGTGGACCGGCCGTACGGGACGGACGCCGTCGAGCGCGGAGGCGGCCTCGGCCAAGCGGCGCGCGGACTGCTCCGCGGTCACGAGCGTCGGCACCCGGGCCGGCGCCGCGACCGAGGGGGCGGCGGTCGGCAGGGTGAACCAGACGACCTTGCCCTGCTCGCCGTCCGGCCGCGCGCCCCAGCTCTCGCTCATCGCGGCCACCATCGCCAGCCCTCGCCCTTCGGTGGCGAGCGGCGCGATGTCACCCATCTTCTCCACCACGGGGAGTCGAGGGTCGTGGTCGCGCACGGAGACCGTGAGCCGCTCGAGCAGCAGTTCGAGCTCCACGGTGCACAACTTGTCGGGTCGGGCGTGCTGGTGGACGTTGGTCAACAGCTCCGTCACACCGAGCGCGGCCCGGTCTATCAGAGGGTCCAGATGCCAGTAGCGCAAGTGCGCCGATACGATTCTGCGGACTTGGCCGATCCGCGACGGCAGGGCTTGGAGCTCCACCGTGCAGTGCCTGCTTGGGTGACTGATCACGGCTGCGACTCCCCGACGTTGAGGTCCGGAAGAACACGACGTTTCGGATGCAGCAGGACGCCTGCGTGACATTGCCGCCTGCTGTCTGGCCGGCGGGCTGGTTCGCAGCGTTATCGCCGGTAAACCCTGAGTGACGTGAGACAAGCGTGGCCCACGGGGTGGGGTGACGCAACTCGCCTCGCTCAGCCGCCGCGGCGAGCCGCCCGACGGACGGCCTCGACGAACCGGCGGGCCGCGGGCGGCCCCGGCTCGCCCGGTGCGGGGTCGTGGTCGCCCAGGGTCAGCAGGTACCGCTGCCCGTCCAGGTCGGCCAGCGCCCGGTCGTCCGGGGCGTACCAGGGTTGGGACGCGCGCACCGACTGCACCGGCGCGCTGTCGATCTCACTGCCGTTGCTGGTCAGCAGTTCCAGCCGGCCGTCGCGGATCCGGACCCGTCCGGCCCGGGTGAGTGAGCGCAGCCGCTTGTCGATGCGTACGCCCGTGGCCGTGAACTCCGGTTCGGCCATTTCCCCGCTCCTTCGTGCGTGTCGCCGGTTCCCGCTCCGCCTGGTCCACGAGCCGGCCCGGCTCGTTCGCGATCCCGTGTGTCACGACGGGCGCTTCGTCCCGCCGCGGTGCAGTCTGCACGCCTTCGGCACGGAGCACCAGTGCGCGGGGAGCGCTCGCGGGTGGCGCCCGGAGCACTCGCGCGAATGCGCCCCCACCCGTGCGCCCCCTCGCCGTGGATCGGCCCCGGCGAGGTGTGATCCCAAGCATCTCCTTGAGCCGCTCAAAGATGCGTTTATGCAGGTGAGAAGCGTGTTGAAGGTGTCTATCATCGAGCGTGTCCGGCCGCGCGGGACGCCGCCGGCGCATAGCGTAAGGAGCCCCGCCGTGAGCACCACCGAGCAGCGCCGGACCGGCGACACCCTCGACGTCGACCGCAGCGACAGCGGATACCGGGACTGGCTGAAAGAAGCCGTCCGCAAGGTGCAGGCCGACGCCAACCGCTCGGCCGACACGCATCTGCTGCGCTTCCCGCTGCCCGAGGAGTGGGGCATCGACCTGTACCTGAAGGACGAGTCGACGCATCCGACCGGCAGCCTCAAGCACCGGCTGGCGCGGTCGCTGTTCCTGTACGGGCTGTGCAATGGCTGGATCCGCCCGGGCCGCCCGGTCATCGAGGCCTCCAGCGGCTCGACGGCCGTCTCGGAGGCGTACTTCGCGAAGCTGATCGGCGTGCCCTTCATCGCGGTCATGCCGCGCACGACCAGCGCCGAGAAGTGCCGCCTGATCGAGTTCCACGGCGGGCGGTGCCACTTCGTGGACGACCCGCGCACGATGTACGAGGCCTCCGCCGCCCTCGCGGCCGAGACCGGGGGCCACTACATGGACCAGTTCACCTACGCCGAGCGGGCCACGGACTGGCGCGGCAACAACAACATCGCCGAATCCATCTTCCGGCAGCTGGAGTTGGAGCGCTTTCCGGAGCCGGCGTGGATCGTCGCCACCGCGGGCACCGGCGGCACCTCCGCGACCATCGCGCGCTACGTCCACTACATGCAGTACGACACGCGCGTCTGCGTCGCCGACCCCGACAACTCGTGCTTCTTCGAGGGCTGGACCACCGGCGATCCGAACGTCACCTGCGACCGCGGCTCGCGCATCGAGGGCATCGGGCGGCCGCGCATGGAACCGAGCTTCGTGCCCGGGGTCATCGACCGCATGATGAAGGTGCCGGACGCCGCCGCCGTGGCCGCCGTACGCGCCCTGGAGCGGGCCATCGGCCGCAAGGCGGGCGGCTCCACCGGAACGGGCCTGTGGAGCGCTCTGAAGATCGTCGCCGAAATGCTGGCGGAGGGCCGCCGGGGCAGCGTCGTGACCCTGCTGTGCGACCCGGGCGACCGCTACCTCGACAAGTACTACTCCGACGCCTGGCTGACCGAACAGGGCCTCGACAGCACCCCGTACAGGCAGGCGCTGGAGTCGTTCCTGACGACCGGGGAGTGGCCGGCCTGAGAAGGCCGTACGGCCGGACGGCCCAGATCCTCGGACCGGCCGGCCCCGGAGGGGGAGCGGAAGGGGCGCGGGCGGTCGGCCGGGTACGGCCGGCCCTCGCCGACGTTCCCTCAGATGTCCGTCTCGTCCCCGGGCTCGCCCGCCACCACCAGCCGCAGGTGCTCGGAGATCTCGGCGCGTGCCTCCGCGGGCAGCCCCGCGTCCGTCACCAGCGTGTCGATCCGGTCCAGCGCGGCGAAGGAACTCAGGCCGACCACACCCCACTTGGTGTGGTCGGCGACCACCACCACCCGGCGCGCCGAGTGCACCAGCCGCCGGTTGGTCTCGGCCTCCGCCAGGTTCGGCGTGGACAGGCCCGCCTCGGCCGATATCCCGTGCACACCCAGGAACAGCAGGTCGAAGTGGAGCGCGGCGATCGCCTGGTCGGCCACCGGACCCACCAGTGAGTCGGACGGCGTGCGCACCCCGCCGGTCAGCACGACCGTCGCCGCGCCCTGCCGCTGACCGGAGGTGCGCTGCGCCGAGTGGAAGACGTCGGCGACCCGGACCGAGTTGGTCACCACCGTCAGATCGGGCACGTCGAGCAGGTGCTGGGCCAGCGCGTACGTCGTCGTACCGCCCGAGAGGGCGATCGCCGTGCCCGGCGAGACCAGCCGGGCCGCCGCCCGCGCGATGTCCTCCTTGGCGGTCAGTTCCAGCCCCGACTTGGCCTCGAAGCCCGGCTCGTGCGTACTGGCCTCCACCACGGGAACCGCGCCGCCGTGCACCTTCTCCAGCACGCCCTGCCGGGCCAGTGCGTCCAGATCGCGGCGCACCGTCATGTCCGACACGCCGAGTTTCCGGGTCAGCTCGTTCACCCGGACACCGCCGCGGCGCCGGACCTCGTCCAGGATCAGGGCGCGCCGCTGCTCCGCGAGGAGGTTCTGATTCTCACTCACGTGCGCTCCGGTTCCTTTCGCCTCAAGCCGTCCGACCCGCCCCGCGCATCCGCCGGCGAAGAGAAGGTCCGTCATGTCCTCCGGTGCGCGGACCACCCATCCTTTCACGGGGTGGTTTCCTCCGCGCCATCGCCCGACCGACGCGCGCATGACATCGTTGCCCTCCTCATAAGCGCCTCTCGTCCCCCGGATCGGGGAGATTCGGTGACGAGGGGTGTGCCGCGTGCCACGGGAGGCGATCCTGGTGTCCGCACGGACACAGACCGAAGGACGCGTCACGGGGGAAGTGCGAACAGTGGAACGTGCGCAGCGGCAACCGGAGACCGCCGGGGCTGACGGCCCCGCCGCACCCGACCAGCCGACCGGATGCACCCTGGAACTCCTGGTCCACGGCGTCGGCGGCACCACGCCCGAGAAGATGCTGGACGCCCCGCGCACGGTGCGGATCACCGGCGACGACACCGCGGCCGTCTTCCGGCGCGCGGAGGACGTCGACGCCGAGAACCGTCCGGACGAGGAGCGTGAGCACCGTGGCACGCCGGTGCCCGAGGCGTACGTCTGGTGCAACCTCACCTCTGGCAACGGCGCCCGCGCCCTGTGGCTGTTGCTGCTGCCGTTCATGGTCGTCAACCTCGCCCACTGGATGCGCCCCGGCGCCCCCGGCCGCCCGCGCGCCGTGAGCCTGTACGGACTGCTGGTGCGGCTGGCGGGTCTGACCCTGACAGCGCTGCTCGTCGCCGCCGCCTGCGAGGTCGCCCTCGATCTGACGGCCTGGCAGTGCGCGGGCACGCACGCGTGTGCCGCACGGCACTCCTGGCTGGGCTTCCTGTCGCCCGCGGCCGGCGGCTGGTGGAGCGCGCCCGGCCGCCGACTCGCCCTGGCCGCCCTGGTGCCCGCCGCGCTCACCTGGCTGCTGTGGTACCTGGCGCACCGCACCTGGAGCGCCTACGAGTCCCAGCAGCCGATCTCCCGCGACCCGGAGCCCGAGGACGACTCCGGCAACGGATCCCTGAGCCGTCCCGGCTTCTGGTACGGGCGTCGACTGGTGGCCCGGCTGCGCGCCGCGCACACTGCCGCGGGCCTGCTGACGGTCGCCGCGACGATCGCCGTGCCCACGGCGGCCCTCGACCGCGGCCCCGGCGGCGTCCAGGCCCTCGACGCGGCGGGCCGGCTCCTGCTCACCGCCCTGTTCGTCTGGTCCGCCGCCGTCGTCTGGGTCGTCTGCCGCCGGGGCCGCACCGAGCACCTGCTCGACCGTCAACTGGACCGCCACGTGGTCCGGCGGCTGCCGCTCGGCGCCCTCCTGCTGCTCCTGCTCACCGCCGTGTACGCCGGATGGTCGCGCCCGGGCTGGCAGTCCACCGGCCGGCTGGCGGGCGACACCGCCTTCGGCGGTATCGCGCTGGGCCAGGGCCTCCTGGTCGTCGCCCTCGCCGCCGTCGCCCACGCGCTGTACCGCACCCGACCCGACCCGCGGGCCGCGCTGCGCGGCCTGGGCGGACCCGCGGTCGCGATGCTGGCCTGCGCCCTCGGCGGCGTGATGTCCGGCGGAGTCTGCCAGCGCGTGGCCGACTGGCTGGACGGCACCGGCGCCTCGATCCCGGGCCCGCCGGTCCTGCTCACCTGGCAGGCCTCCGTCATCCCGCCGCTCCTCGTCGTACTGCTGGCGCTCTGTGCCCGGCTGGCCCGGCGCGCCCGGCGGCTGGCCCGCGCCGAACGCCCCACGGTGGAACGCGACCACCCCGGCGAGCCGGCCGACCCCGAGCGCACCCGCCGGATCGCCCGCACCCGGGCGATGGCCACCCTCACGGACGACGGCCCGCTCCTGGTCGGCGCCACCTCCGCCGTCACCCTCCTCCTGGGCGCCGGCGCACTCGTCGGCGCCCTCGGCACCGACCGGACACCGGCCGGGGCCGCGGCGGGAACCCACCCCGTCCTGCACGGCGCGGCCCAGACCGCGCAGGCACTGGGCTCCTGGCTCATCGGACTGGGCTTCATACTCTTCGTCACCTGGGGCCGGCGCGCCTACAAGGACGCCTCCGCCCGGCGCACCATCGGCATCCTGTGGGACGTCGGCACCTTCTGGCCACGCGCCGCCCACCCCTTCGCCCCGCCCTGCTACGCCGAACGCGCCGTGCCCGACCTCACCTGGCGGATGGCGACCTGGACCCGGGCGACCGGCGGACGGCTGGTGCTGTCCGGGCACTCCCAGGGCAGTGTGCTGGCCGCCGCCGCGGCCTGGCAGCTCACCCCGCCGGTCCGCAAGCGCGTCGCCCTGCTGACCTACGGATCCCCGCTGGAACGGCTCTACGGACGCTGGTTCCCGGCCCACTTCGGCCCGGCCGCACTCGGCGCCCTGCACCGGGACGTGGACTGCTGGCGCAACCTGTACCGGCTCACCGACCCCATCGGCGGCCCGGTCCGGCTGCCCGGCGACTGCGGCCCCGAGGTGGACCGCGCCCCGCTCAAGGACCCGCTCGCCTACGGCCGCACCGCACGCCATCCGCTGCCCGCCCCGATCCTGGGCCACTCCGACTACCAGGCGGACCCGGCCTTCGACGAGGAACGCCGCCGGCTGCTGGCCCGGCTGCGCCCGGACCTGCCAGGGCCCCGCCACGGGCAGCCCGACGTCCCTGCCGGAGAAGCGGACACCGGTCCGGAGCCGCCGGACGGGCCCGGCTCTCAGGGCAGCGCGGGCAGGTCCTCGGCATAGAGCAGCGTCAGATCGTCCGTGCTCGGTTCGGCGAGCTGGGCGACCCGGCCGGCGTGCCGCTCCACCATGGCCTCGAAGGTCTGCCGCGCCGTGCGGCCGTTGCCGAACGCGGGGCCCTTCGGGACCGCGGTGAAGTACGCCAGCAGGGCCTCGGCCGTGTCCGGAGCCAGCCGGTACTCGTGCTCCTCCGCCTGCTGCTCCACGATCCGCAGCAGCTCGTCGGGGCCGTAGTCGCTGAAGGTGATGGTGCGGGAGAAGCGGGAGGCCACACCCGGGTTGACGGACAGGAAGCGCTCCATCTCCGCCGTGTAGCCGGCGACGATCACCACCACCGCGTCCCGCTGGTCCTCCATCAGCTTCACCAGCGTGTCGATGGCCTCCTTGCCGAAGTCGCGCCCGGAATCCTCAGGGGAGAGCGCGTACGCCTCGTCGATGAACAGCACTCCGCCGCGGGCCCGTTCGAAGGCCTCCTGGGTGCGGATCGCGGTGGATCCGATGTGCTCGCCGACCAGATCGACGCGGGACACCTCCACGAGGTGCCCCTTCTCCAGGACACCGAGGGAGGCCAGGATCTCGCCGTACAGGCGGGCGACCGTGGTCTTGCCGGTGCCGGGGGAGCCGGTGAAGACCAGATGCCGCTTGACCGAGGCGGCCTTCAGCCCGGCCTGCTGACGGCGCCGGCCCACCTCGATCATGTCGGTCAGGGCGCGCACCTCCTGCTTGACACTGTCCAGGCCGACCAGCGTGTCGAGTTCGCCGAGGACGTCCTTCGCGGTCCGCGCGGGCTTTTCCGGCTCACCGGCGGTCACCAGCGGCTCCTGCTCGGTGGTGCGCTGCCCGGGGATCGCGCCCAGCAGGCCGGTGGACGGGGGCGCGGACTGCACGGCCGTCTCCCGGGCCACGAGCGGGCGCACGCCGCCGCTCTCGTCGCTGGTGCAGTCCTCGACCACGGGGCCCGACCCGGCCCCGGCGTCCGGCCCGCCGTCCGCGAACTCGTAACCCCCGCGGGCACACCGCTCCGTACGGCACTTCTTCAGCGTCGTACGGCAGCCGTCGATCACATGGAAGCCGTAGCCGCCGCTGCCCGTCACCCGGCAGCCCAGGAAGCTGCCGCGGCCCCCGGCGGAGACGTAGAAGCCGGCCTCGGCGGGGGATGTGACCGTGCACCGCTCGATGGTGGGGTCGGCGCCTTTGGTGACGATCACGCCGGTCTGGGTGTCGTCCACGGTGCAGTTGTTGAGCGTGCCGCCGCTGCCGTGATCGCGGAACCAGGCGCCCGTGGCCGCGTCCTTGATCCGGCAGTCGTCGAGCTGCGCGGTGGCGCCGTCGCTCACCGACACCGCCGTGTTGCGCACCTGGGACAGATCGCTGTCGACGACGTCCGCGCGGGAACCGCGGTCCAGCACGAACAGCGCGTCGGGCACATCGTGCACCCGGCAGGAGTCGAGCACCGCGGTGGCGCCGTCGCTGACCCACACCGCGGGGTAGTCGCCGGTGCTGTCGAAGATCTCGCACTGGTTGGCGTCCACGCGCGTGCCCGGGTCCCACACCGACAGGCCGTTGCGCCCGAACTGACGCACCGTCGTCCGCGTCAGCGTCAGCACGGAGCGGGAACGCAGGTCCACCGCGTTCTCCGGGATGTCGTGGATGCGGCAGTCGGCCAGCGTCAGCACGGCGTCGGTGTCGAGCGTGACACCGTCCGCAGCGGTGCGGTGCACATCGCAGTCGGTGAGGTGCGCGGTGGCCCGGCCGGTGATCTGGACGCCGCTGCCCCGGACCTCGTAGACCTCGCAACCCACCGCCTCCAGGGCGGAGTTGTCACCCGTCGCCGTCAGGCCCGCGCCGGAGGTGTGGTGGATGCGGCAGTTCTCCAGGCGGGGGTGGGCGCCACCGCGGACCGCCACGCCCGACTGCCCGGCCGCGACGACCTCGCACTCCTCGAACACCCCACCGCCGCCGTCGAGTACGGCGATGCCGATACCGGCCGGGTTGTCGACCGTGCAGCGCCGCACGGTGGGCCGGGCGCCGCCGCGCACCTCGATGCCGGCCGCGGACCGGGTCACGATCCGCACGTCCTTGAGCTCCGGCGCGCCCTCCTCGACCAACAGGGCGGGCGCGGCGGCGTCCTGGCCCTCGACGTGCAGGTCCTGGACGACCGCGGAGGCACGCACGGTCAGGGGCACCCCCTCCGTGGGGGCGATGCGCACCGAGCCCGGGGCGCCCTCCGGGCCGCGCAGGGTCACCGCCCGCTGTACGACGAGGTTCTCCCGGTAGGTGCCCGGGGCGACGGTGAGCACGTCACCGTCGGCCGCGGCCTCCAGGGCGGCGGCGAGCGATGTGTACTCACCCGTGCGGCGCCGCCACCGCGATGTGCCGGTGTGCGTCACCTGGACCGTGCCCTGTGCCATGGCGCTGCTGTGCCCCCACCTCGTCGTACGCGGGTTGGTTGATGCCGAGTGCGTCGGCCGGTCCACCGTAGCGTGCGCGCGGACGCTCGGTTGACCGGATCTCTTCAGCGTAAGCGCCGTCCTTCAGGATGGGGTTAGCTCATCCCTGGTGCGGAGCCGCGCAGCGCGGCGGAGTTCTCTGCGTTGTCAGTGGTGTGCACTAGTGCTGCTCCGCGTTAGTTCGTGGAGGTGTCACGCGGCTTTGACTGGGCTGGCGTCGTAGGTCCAGCGGTAGGGCTTGGCGGTGGTGTTGT
>NZ_JBIVPK010000024.1:93087-129456 GCF_044754605.1 Streptomyces sp. NPDC093064 | reverse complement strand
GACCACCCGCGCAATCCGCGACCAACCCCAACGAGCACTTCCACTCCTGGGCATCACCAACAACCCGGGAACCGAGGGAACTTGATCAAGCCCTGGGTTTCCGGTCACGGAGTTCACGTTCCTGGGGTTCACGTTCCGGCGCCGAGGTGCCAAGGACAGACACGGGGTGATGTTCACCGCGTTCCTGCCCGCCATCAGTCACCAAGCCCTGAAGAGGCTGAGCAGGACGGTGCGGTCCTGGAGACTGCACCGGCGCACCGCGCAGGAGTCATCTGACCTGGCACGGACGGTCAATCCGGTGGTCAGGGGATGGATGAACTACTACGGGCGCTTCTACCGCTCAGTGCTGTATCCGCTGCTCGACCGCATCAACACCTACTTGCTGCGGTGGATCCAGAAGAAGTACAGGGTCGGGACGAAACAGGCCCTGCGGCGGCTGGCCCGTGGTCATACGCGGCGCCCGAAGTACTTCGCTCACTGGACCTGGACGGCCCCGGCAGGGGCGAGGCCCAGAACGACAAGAGCCGTATGACGGGAGACTGTCACGTACGGTTCCGTGGGAGCCCGGGGGCGAGATTCCCCCGGGCGACCCGACTACTAACGTGCATTGGCGGCAGGTTGGCAGAAGCAGGAGCTCGCTGTACCGATCTCTTTGAGAAAGGAGCTTCGATGAAGGTCTCGCGTACTGCGATGCTCACCTTCGCTGTGCTCACCGTCGTCCGCCTCGCCGTCGGAATGGTCGGCTCTTGAGCGCCCGCCGGTGGATCATCGCCGTCTGGGCGGGGCTGTGCATGGCCGGCATCGCCGCCGCCTCCGCCCTCGACGCTGGGCCGTACACGGGCAAGCCGGAATCTCCCACCGGGAAGCCGGTACCGACGGGCACGTACGTCGTCGACTGCAAGGCGATCTCCGAGGATCTCGAACAGCCCGCGCCGAGGCGGAGTGGGAGCGGCAGGAAGCGCTCAACCCTTCCGCGACCCCTACCTTTCAGGGCAGAGCCACTGTGAAGGATCCGTCCTGGGCGGTGTGGCCTTGGCCGTCGTTGTCGTGGTCGTCAGGAAGGCCATGGAACAGAACGCCACCGAGGATGCCGAGGACACCGAGGACGCCGAGGACACCGGGTCGGTCGCCGACCCCGCGGCCGTGGACGAGCGACGGAAAACCCCCGTCAAGCACTCGGTGGGCGGGCACACGAGGACCCTTGCTGACGGGCGCGTTGTTCCCGTTGCGGGTCACGAGCGGGGCGGCTCCTCGGATGACGAGGATGAGGACGAGGACCCCGGCGAAGCCGCAGCCTGAGCGCTTGGGGGAAGGGCTCCGCGGCCTCTCATTCCTGTGCGGTGCCGGCGGAGCCGCTGCAGAACGTCTCTGCCGCCGCTGACCTGCGGCTTCTCTCGCACCGGGGGCACGCAGCGGGGGCCCGTCGACGCTGGAACCGTGGTGACGCTCTCCGCCCTCGGCCGTCCGCGTTGCTCACGAGGCGATGAGAGAGGATGCAAGCTCACCCCATCCTTGTGGAAGCGAGTACCCGATGACGAAATCTGCCCCTGTGGATCTGATCCACCTGGAGGACGCAGACGGGAACCGCTGTATCGTGCGCGTCACTGGCCGCTTCCAGCCGGGCATCCTGACCGGCCACGACATCCTGCGCGCCGACGTGGTTGTATCCGCGAGTTTCATCGACGCTCGGCTGGACGTCCACCTCTTCCAGCAGGACCTCGATGCCTGGCAACACGACCTGTCTGACCTCGCCCCAGGCCGGCAAGCCAGTATCGGAGGAGATCGTGGCCTGAGCCTCACCCTTCACATGCACGAAGACGGCTGGCTGTCGGTAACGGTCGAAGATCCGGATCGTCTCACCACGCTCCTGGGAATCCGCCCGGAAGAGAACTGGGTCCATGAACATCAAGAACGTCTGCAACAGGTGAGGCATGCCTGGCCCAGTGAAGTCATCACGACGGCGCCGGGGGCCTACGAGTGGAGCCGCAAGCCCTGCGGCGTGCCCACCTGTCGACCTGGCTGACATCACGAGTTCAATCTCAGTAGCCGCGGGTGAGGTGGGTGAGGGTGACGCCGTTGGGGAAGGCAGTGCGCTCGGCGACATGGAAGACGGTGGGGTTGAAGGTGCCGTCGAAGGCCGGGATTCCGGCGCCGGCGACCACCGGGTAGTTCTTGACCACCAGTTCGTCGATCTCGGGCAGGAGGGCGCCTGCGAGCTTGCCGCCGCCGCAGAGCCAGATGTCCAAGCCGGTGTCCTCCTGCCGCTTGAGTTCGCGGACGAGGGCGAGTGGGTCACCCGGGACGACGGTGACGGCCGGGTCGGTGTCGGGCTTGAGGGTGCTGGACACCACGTACTGGCGCAGGTGCGCGTACGGATTGGTGATCCCCGCGTCGAAGGCGGGGCGGTAGGTGCCGAGGCCCATGACGACCGTGTCGAAGCGCCGGTTGGGCACGTCGGTGAGGCCCACGGCGGCGCGGTGGGCGGTCGGAACGGTCTCGGGGTACAGCGTGTTGGTCCAGGAGAAGTAGGCGGCGGTCTGCTGTTCGTCGCCGGCGGGGAAGAAGTCGTACTCGCCGCCGGGGCCGGCGATGCGGCCATCGAGCGTGACACCGACGTAGTACACGAGCTTTCGCATCTCTGATGGCTCCATACGTAGTACTCTAGGTGGAGTAGTTTGAACGTAGTACTACAGATGGAGTGATGTCAATGGTGAGGCGAAACGATCAGCGGCGTGCCGCCCTTGTTGACGCCGCGATCGAGGTGCTGGCCAGGGAAGGCGCGCGAGGTCTGACGTTCCGGGCGGTGGACGGCGAGGCCGCTGTACCGGCCGGCACCGCGTCCAACTACTTCACCAGCCGCGACGACCTGCTCACCCAGGCCGGCGCCCGCGTGTACGAGCGGCTCCAGCCCGACGAGGCCACGATCGCCCGCCAGCAGGCGGCCGGCCGCGACCGGGAAACCTACGCGGAGTTGATGCGTGAACTCGTCGGCCGCGTCGCCCGCTTCCGCACCGGCTACCTCGCGCTGCTCGAACTCCGCCTTGAGGCCACCCGCCGCCCCGAATTGCGCAAGGTCCTCACCGAGCGGGTCCGGGCCGACGTCGACGCCAACGTCGCCTACCACGAGGCCTCCGGCCTCCCCGGCGACGCCATGGCCGTCAAACTGCTCATTCTGGCTCTGAACTGGCTGATCGTCGAGCAGCTCACCCTGCCGGACGTCTTCACGGAAGCAGAGCGTGAACAACTGGTGACGGCCGCGGTCGAACGCATCGTGGCGGCGGAGTAGGCGGCTTACGCGCACAGATCCCTCAACGCGCCCCAAGCCGGGCCGAGTTCTTTTGCCGAGCGGTGTTCATGGACACCGGTACCGTGCTGCGTGCGGGCGGCGGCGACGCTGAACCGGCGTACGACCGGGCGCATTGTGAGTGCGCTGACGATGGGGGAGCGGAATGGGCGTCGCGACAGCGACGGTCCGTGCGGTGAACGGGCTGACCGCGCGGTGGGCGGCTGTCTCGGAGGCCGCCACCGCGTTCTCGGCGGCGGGGGTGTGGCCGTTGCTGGCCCACCTGGCTGACGGGGCCGCGGGTGCTGCGCGGGCCGAGTTGGCGGAGGCTCTCGGGCTGCCCGCCGGGCAGGCGGCGGACGCCGCACGCGAGTTGCTTGGCGCCATGAGCGCCATGCGGGGACTGAACACAGCCCTGGGACTGTGGACGAAGCGCACGCTGGAACTGCGGGAGGAGTGGGAGGCGGGCCTGCCGGCCGACGCCCACGGGGTGCTCACGGGGGACCTCGCGGCCGACCACCGGGCGCTGGACGCCTGGACCGTGAAGCGGACCGGCGGGCTGATCGACCGTATGCCGGTCACGCTGTCCGAGCGCACCGAAATGGTGCTGGCAAGCGCGCTGGCCATGCGTACGGAGTGGCTGAGCCCCTTCCACGAGGTGGAGTTGGAGACGGCGTACGAGCCCTGGGACACCAAGCCGCTGCTGGGCCTGCGGCGCTCCAGTGCCGTGCTGGACCGGGTCGGGTTGGCGGAGACGCCCGACGGGCACGTGACCGAGCTGAAGGTGCTGGGGAGCAACGCGCTGGACGTGCACCTGCTGCTCGGTGAGGAGGGCATGACGCGGGGGCGAGTGCTGGGAACGGGGATCGATATCCTTGCCAACCGGTGCGTGGTCGTCCCGGGGCCACGGCTGCCCTACGGGAACGTCGGACCCGGTCTGCGCGTGGACAAGGTGCGCTCTACGCGGCCCAAGCCGCCGTCGCTGGACGTGACGACCGTGGCGTATGACCTGAGGGCGAGCCACGATCTGCTGAAGCTGCACCGGTTGTTCGGACTCACGGAGGTACGGGACACCTCGCGCGGGCACTTCCCCGGCATCAGTGGCTCGCCGCTCGCCATCGGGTCGGCCGAGCAGAGCACGATGGCGAAGTTCGGCGCGTTGTGTTTCGAGGCCGCCGCGGTGACGGCGTTCGGCGTAGCCGGCGCGGGCGTGCCCGACCGCCGGCCGCTACGTCACCACCAGGATCAGCGCCGACTTCGACCGGCCCTTCGGCTTCCTCGCCCTGCACCGCCACACGCGGCTCGTGCTGGCGGCAGGTTGGGTCACGGATCCGCTGCCGTCGCCGGAGTACGACTGGGAGGACGAGCGGTGAACGGGACCGCGTCCGGACAGGGAGGCGCGCGGCAAGGAGTACACCGAGGTGTATGTCCTTACCAGGTCAGGATCGCCGCTTGCGGCGGAGCTACGGCACGGCCTCGACGCACTCGGCGGTGCCAAGGAAATCCGCCAGCAGCTCGGCTTCTTTCCGCATCATGGAGTTTTCCTGAGACGACAGGGCTCTCAGCGGCGTGACCCGTACGCGTTCGCCGTCCGTGGCCCAGGTTGCAGCGACCCGTCCGTCGACGAGCACGACGCGCCGGCCGGCTACGGAGAGGCCGAGGTGTGCGTCGTCGATGATGCGGCTGCGGTCGTCGTAGCCGAGGATCGCGTTGTCGAAGGCGGGCAGGAAGCGAATGGGTGCGGGGGTGTCGGCCTCCGGCCGTGGGGCGTCGGGCAGGTCGAGCAGTTCACGTCCGCGTTCATCTCGGAACCCGACGAGTTCCTCGCGGATGGCCTGGACCGCTTTGTGCAGGCCGGCCAGACCGCTCCAGGCGCGGATGTCGGCCGTGGCGGCAGGGCCGTAGGCGGCGAGGTAGCGGCGTACCAGCTGCTGGCCGACGAGGTCGGCGTCGTCCCCGGAAAGGGGCGCGATGTTCTTGCCGAGCCATGTGGTCAGCGGCAGATTGCGGACACCCGCCGTGGTCTGCCACAGGCCACGCGGAGGCAGTTGCGCCATGGGGATCAGGGCCGCGATCAGCAGTTCGCCCAGTGCGCGGCGGGACGGCTGGGGCCAGCGGTCCTCCAGGACGGACACGAGTTCGGCCATCGTGCGAGGCCGGCCGTCGGCCATGGCGGTCAGCCCCGCAGCGGCGAGTTCGTCCAGGTCGATGCCTGCCAGATCGCGGCGGTAGGTGCCCAGTACCCGCTGCCGCAGCATGGTGTCGTGGCGGGAGCGCCAGTGGAGTGCGTCCGTGGCGGTGACCAGGTGGATCGTGCGGCGCATCAGGTGCGTGCGCACGACGTGCCGCCGGGTCAGTGCGTGGTCGAGCTGGTCGGGGGCGAAGGCCTGCATCCGTGACCACAGCCCGATGAACGGCTCTTGTGGTTCTTGTGCCTGCAGCCCGCACAGGTGAGCCACGGCGTCGGTGACCGTCGCGGCGCTGCGTTCGAGCAGGTGCTGGCGGGCGAGGGTGGCCCGATTGAGATCGCGTTGGGTGAGGACGGTCATGGGAACCAGGCCGCGGCAGGGAGACCGTCGAGGTGTGCCGCGAGGTGCTTGGGGACCGTGCCCTGGCAGCAGGCGCTGGCCTTGATGCCGGTCCGTCCGAGCTGTCGCATGAGCATGCTGATCGTCACTTTCGCATGAGGAGGAGCCCCCGGGCCGCGAGCGGTACATGCGCGGCCGGGGGGACGTGTCGGCGGGGATGGGTCAGCCGTTGGAGGGCGCGGTGACGTCCAGAACCCAGGTCACGCCGAAGCGGTCGGTGAGCATCCCATACAGCGGCGCCCACTGGGCCCTGCCCAGCGGGCGCACGATGGTGGAGCCCTGGGCGAGCTTGTCCCACAGGGCGCTGACCTCGTCGGCGTCGTCCCCGCGCACAGAGACGAAGAACGGGTTCTTTCCCTGGTCCCAGGGCAGCTGGGAGGGCACGTCGTAGGCCATGACGTGGAATCCGTTGCCGCCGGCCACCTCACCCCACATCACCCAGTCCGCCTCGCTCTCGTTCTGTACCGCACCCGCGTCCTTGTAGGTCACGGCGACAGACCGGCCGCCGAACACGGACTGGTAGAAAGCCAGCGCCTCGCGCGCCTGGCCCCGGAAGTTCAGGTGAGTGGTGGTCGTGACAGACATGGCGCTTCTCCTCGCAACCGATGACGCGGGCGCGACCGGGCAGCCGCCGCCCCGGCCGAAAGCTGCCGCTCCGGCCTTTCATGCGAGATCCACCATTCCACCGGTAGCGGACAGGAAGTGTCCTCTACTGGCGGCAGAATGATTCCATGCCGAAAACGTCCTCCCGACTGCTGGCCCTGCTCTCGCTGCTGCAGACGCACCGCGACTGGTCGGGCGACGCTCTCGCCGAGCGCCTCGACGTCACCGTCCGCACCGTACGCCGCGACATCGACCGCCTGCGCGAACTGGGCTATCCCATTCACACGGCCAAGGGCCCCGCGGGCGGCTACCGTCTGGGCGCCGGCGCGCAACTGCCTCCACTGCTCTTCGACGACGGCCAGGCCGTTGCCCTGGCCCTCGCTCTGCAAACGGCGGCCGCCGATGGCTCCGTCGGCGAGGACGCCTCGCGCGCCGTGGCGACTCTGCGTCAGGTCATGCCCACGCGCCTACGGCACCGCGTCGACGCACTCCAGGTCACCGCGGTACATCCCGCCGGTACACACACTGCGACGACAGCCGACCCGCAGCTGCTGCTCGCCCTGGGCGAGATCATCCGCGCCCGCGAGGAGCTGCGCTTCGACTATCAACGCGCAGCCGGCACGAGCGCGCCACCACGCCGGGCACAGCCACATCACCTCCTCACGTGGCGCGGCAAGTGGTACCTCCTCGCCTGGGACCTCGACCGAGAGGAATGGCGCACCTTCCGCGCCGACCGCATCAGCGTCCGCACCCCCAACGGACCACGCTTCACTCCGAGGCCGCTTCCCAACGACGACGTATCCGCCTTCATCACCGGCCGCTTCCGCGGCACGGACGGCACAACCGCCGACTGGCCGTGCCGAGGCGAGGCCATCCTCCACCTGTCCGCACACGCCGTCGCCCCCTTCACCCCCGACGGCATCGTCGAGGAACTCGGCCCCAACCGATGCCGTGTCATCCTCGGCTCCTGGTCATGGACCGGACTCGCCGCCACCCTCGGCCGCTACGACACCGAATTCGACGACGTAAGCCCACCTCAGCTCGCTACCGCCTTCGCCCTCCTCGCCGAACGCTACGCACGCGCAGCACAGGCGAACACCAGCACCTCATGATGGTCGACTACGAAAGCTCCTTGCTCGCCATCGTGATGGGAGAAGGGATCCAACTGCCGCCCGAAGCCGCGAGGATCCTCTACCCACGGCCTGGGATCGCCTACGTCGAGGTGGAAGACCTCCCACCGTTGACCACAGCTCTGGCGTGGCTCCCGGCCAAGCGGAACCATTCGCACGTCGCCGCACTGCGCAACACCACACGTGAATTCCTCCGCAGGGGCTGACCGGCAGCCTTCGGGCCACCTGGACCAGCGGGTGTGCGCCCGCCCGGCGAGCACAGCGATCGGCGAACCGCGCGGGCCGTCCGGCCCTCGCGTTGCCACATCGTGTTCGGCCTGCTCACCCCCGACGGACGTGCGTGCGTGCAGAGTCGAGGGCGGCCCCTACCCAGGGCGCAGAGTGCGGGGCCGCCCGAGCCCCGCGTCCTGTCAGCGCGGGGCACTCTTCGAACGCTAGAACCCAGTGCCCGGCTTCGCTCCTCCGGTGTGTCGGCCGAGTGAGTGCTGGCCACGACTTCTCTCAAAGCGAGGCGCCACCGGCCGCGCCTGCCGACGCCATGAGCCGGCAGAGACCGGGAGCCGGCCCCGGGGAGCCTTACCGGAGCAGAAGCTCGCCCGGAGTAATCGTGGCCTTGAGCGAGGCGCCGTTGTCAGTGCCGGATGACACCATCCGGCCATGAGTGGCGGGTCTTTCAACTGGCAGGATTTCCTGGGACGTTGGCAGGAGGAGTGGGTTCCGCGCGCCGACGGGGACGAAGACGAGGACGGCGGGCAGACCGTCGTTCCCCTGGGCAGGCCCGGGGCGGACGAGGCGGCGATCGCCGCCTTCGTACCGGGAGTTCCTGACCGTGAGTGACGGGTGGAACGTGGAGCAGACGGCTGGGGTCCATCAGCTCGGCGGCGCCGCGGACATCGACTGGTTCCAGGATCCGTTCGACATGACCCCGATGTACGAGGAGAATCTGGGCGACGACCCGCGCAAGGAGGACGTCCTGTTGGCCGGGATGTGGCAACGGGCGCTACAGCTGGAGACGGACTCCGACATGTCGTACGCCCTGCTCGACCCGGGCGACAGTGACCAGGACGGCGAGTGGGCGCTGTACGTCTACAAGGGCTGGAGCGGTGAACTGCCGGACCGTTACCCGTCGTTCCGCGCGTACATGGAGGCCATGTACCGCGGCTTCCACTCCGCCCGGGTGGAGAGACCCGACTTCGTGAACGCGACCACACGCGCCCAGGACGTCCACGTGGAGGAGGCCCGGCTGCTGGCCCTGAGCGGACGGTACGAGGAGGCCCTTCCCCTCCTTGAGGAGGCGCTGTCCTTCGGAAGGCCGCGGAGCGCCGTCCTGCTGAACCAGCGCCGGCTTCTGCTGGCTCCGCACAGCTCCCGGGATTACGGCAACCTGGTGGCCGACCCGCGCTGTACGCCCGAGATTCTGCCCGTGGAGGCCATGACACCGGCACGCGGCGGATGGCGGCTGGGCGGGGACGACCACTGGCTCGGGATGATGAGCGCCCGCGGGGCCGCCCGGAAGACCGCCGAGGCCGTACTGAGCACGATGCGACGGCACCTATCGCTACGCGCCTTCCGGTCCATGGGGCCGGGCCGTCACCGAGTCCCGGGAGTCGGCCCGCTGGGGGGCGACCGACGCCGCGTGGCGGGTGCTGCGGGACGCGCTGCCGCTGTGGGAGGCGCCCGGGCCCTCGCTGATCGCTCCGATCGGCCTGCTCGCCGATCCGGTCCTGGGTCCGCTGATCACCCCGGAGCGCGGGCGGGAAATCCTCGCGACACCGCGGGCCGGGGAGACGGGAACCGCTCCAGAACCGGTGCCCGATCTCGACCCGCCGGGCCTCGCCTGGCTGACGGATCCCGCGGCCAACTGGCGGCCGCTCGACGGATACCGCTGTGTCTGGGTCGAGGGGATCGACCCCGCCCGCCTGCCCGGCCTGATCGGTGAGGAAGGCGCCGAACTGACCGCGCCCACGGATCTGCGCAGGGCATTTTGGCGGGCACCCGAGCCCCACGAGCGGGAGGGCGTGGAACTCTGGGAGGACCGGGCCGTGGTCGCCGTGGGCCGGACCGCCGATGCGTGGGCCTTCGCCTTCGACGGCCACTCCCACCGCCACCTGAACAAGCTGTTCCTGTCTCCCGCACCGGCCGCCTCCTCGTCCGGCCGCGCGGTGGTGGTGTGGCGCGACCCGAGGCGCTCGTCCCCGGGCGACCATCCGGCCGCGTTCCACCTGTCGGTGGCCGAACAGGGCAAGGATATCTACGCGTTCACCGTGCGGGGTTCGGAGATCCAGCGCTCCGGCGCGATACCCGAGGTCTTGGACCCTGCACGGCTGTTCCGTCCAGAGGACACCGAACTGGATTGCGAGCGGCGTGTGTTGGAGGTTCTGCACACCGAACTCGGACTCTCGCTGCCCCGCTTCGCGCTCACCGAAGGCCGGCTCCGCACCTTCACCACCCGGTCCTGGACCCGGGCGCCACGCGCGGGCGAGGGGTTTGCCTACGCCTACGTCGGTTTTGCGCGGCACCGGCCCTGAACTCGGGCGGGCTCGTATCCCCGGTGGAAGGTGGGCCCGCCGACGACGACCGGCTGTGGCTCAGGTGCGGGTCCGTGCCGGTCAGAGGTCGAGTGGGAGAGCGGTGAGCTCGGCGCGCGAGGTGACGCCCAACTTGGCGTAGCAGTTTCTCAAGTGGAAGTCGACGGTGCGTGAACTGACGAACAGCTGCGCGGCCACGTCCCGGTTCGACAGGCCCTGCCGGACCAGGGCGGCGACCTGGCGTTCCTGCGGGGTCAGCTCGGTGGCGGTGGCGACGTCGCGGCGGCGGACGCTCTCGCCGGAGGCGCGCAGCTCTTGCGCGGCCCGCTGAGCCCATGAGGTGGCGCCGAGGCCCTCGAACAGCGCCAGCGCGGTGCGCAGGTGCTCGCGGGCGTCGACCCGGCGGCGGGCGCGGCGCAGGTGTTCGCCGAAGGCCAGATGGGTGCGGGCCCGGTTGGGCAGCCGCGGCGAGCCGGCGTGCGCGGCGAGTGCTCGCTGGAAGTGGGCCTCGGCGTCGCTGTCGGCTGCGAGCAGGGCACGGCCGTGTTCGACGACCGCGGTCGCGCCCTGCAGCCCGGTGCCCGCGGCGAACTGCTCCAGCTCCGTCAGCCAGGTGCGGGCGAGGCCGGGGCGGTTGCCGCGGATGGCGGCGTCGAACAGGTCGAGGGCCGCCAGGCGGCGGTAGACCGGCCCTTCGATTTGCTCGAGGTGGTGCAGCGCGGTCGCCGGCTGCGTGGCCGCGCGCAGCCCGCGGGTCCAGTGCGTCAGGTCGGCGACGAGGCCGTCGGTGATGCCGACCGGGTGCTTGTCCCGGATCTCGGTGACCTTGTCCAGGTGGCGGTCGGTGACGTCGTCCCCACGCAGCGCCGCGACCAGGGCGAGTTGCGCGGTGGGCAGTGCGGTCAGCCCCGGGTGGCCGGTGCCGACGGCCAGCGGCAGCGCCTCGGCGGCGGCACCGGCGGCCTTCGGCCAGGCGCCGGTCGCGATCTGGAAGTGGGCGCCGCGCGTGAGGGCGTGCTCGACCATGTTCAGCGCACCGGCGCGGCGGGCGGCGGTCAGTTGCTGCTCGTGCAGCCGCAGTCCTCGTTCGTCATCGTCGATCAGCATTGCGGCGATGCCCAGGTTGGGTTGCAGCAGGTGGTCCTCGACTGGGACGGCGTCGGTGAGGCCGAACGCGGACCGGAAGGATTCCGCGGCGGCCGCCCAGTCGCTGCGGGCGACGGCGCCGAAGCCGTGCAGGAGTACCCAGGCGGCCCGTACTCGGGGCGGCGTGTCCGGCGCGGGCTCGGCCACCAGCGCGGTCGCGTCCACCGCGCGCGGGGATCGGGCGCCGAACGCCGCCAGCGACGCGGCGAGCATCGCCAGTTGAGCCACCAGTGCCGTGTCCCCGTCGGCGGCGACCTCGGCGGCCTGCAGGATGAGGTCGTAGCCGTCGTTCAGCGAGCGGGTGTTCCACTCGATCTGCCCCTGTAGCGCGAGCAGTTGCGCACGCGCCGACGGATCGGTCACGTCTGCCGCGGCGGCCTGGGCGAGTGCCGAGGCACGCGAAGGGTGCGCGCCCAGCCAGGCCGAGGACGCGGCCAGGTACAGCCGCCGGCCGCGGGCCTCACCGCCGGCGGTGAGCTCGGCGGCGCGGGCCCACGCGGCGGCCGACGCCTCGTGGCCACCGCGGGCCGCAGCACGCTCGGCGACCCCGTCGAGGGCGGCGACGACGTCCTCGTCCGGCCGGTCGGCGGCGGCGGCCAGGTGCCAGGCCCGCCGTTCGGGGTCGCCGGTCAGTACCTCGGCGAGGGCACGGTGCGCGGCGCGGCGCTGCGCGCTGGTGGCCGCCCTGTAGACCGCCGAGCGCACCAGCGGGTGGTAGAGGGAGACGGCGTCACCGTCGACGCGCAGCAACCCGGACAGCTCCACCGCGTCGAAGGCGGTATCAGCGGCGTCGAGGCGCTCGGCGGCGTCGCGGACCACAGTCAGGCGGGTGGTGTCGTCGGTCGCGGCGACCAGCAGGAGCCGCTGCGCGGACTCGTCGAGGCGGCGGTAGCGGTCGAGGAATGCGCGCTCCACGCCGCCGGTCAGCGGCAGCGGGGTGGGCAGCGGCGCCCGGCCGGTCAGTTGGTCGGCGGTGAGCACCCCGGCCAACTCGACCAGCGCGAGCGGATTGCCGCCGGTGCCCGCCACCAGTTGGTCGCGAGCCGCCGGATCGATGTCGGTCCCGGTGTGTTCGGACAGCAGCGCCTGGGCGTCGGCACCGGTCACGCCGCCGAGCACGATGGTGGGCAGGTCGCCCGCGTCGAAGCGGCGGGCGTCGCCGTCGCGGGCGGCGAACAGCAGCGCCACGCGCTCCGCCTGCAGTCGGCGGGCGGCGAACAGCAGCGCCGCGGCCGACGCGTCGTCGAGCCAGTGCGCGTCGTCGACGACGACCAGCAGCGGCGCCTCTTCGGCAGCGTCGGCGAGCAGGCTCAGCGTGCCGAGGAAAGCCCGGAAGCGGTCGCCCTCGCCCTCTGTCTCACCCATCGCCGCGCGCAGTGCCGCGGCCTGCGGCGCCGGCAGGGCATCGATGCGGGTACGCAGCGGCCACAGCAGCCGCTGCAGTGCGGCGAAGGCCAGCGGCGATTCGGACTCCACACCGGAGGTGCGCAGCACCCGCAGGTCCAACGCGGTTGCCAACGCGTCGGCCAGCAGCGCCGACTTGCCGACCCCGGCGACGCCACGCACCACCAGCGCGCCGCCGCTGCCGGTGCGGGCGGCGTCGAGCAGGGCGGCGATCGCCGCGCGTTCAGGATCCCGTCCGGCCAGCACGAGCCCAACGGTACCGAACGCCCCGGCGAAAACCCCGACGCGAGTGATCACGTGCGGCGAGCCAGGCAACTGGCCACCACTCCCGATTCCGAGGAGGAGCCCTGTCGGCCCACCCCGCCGCCGAACCGACCCACTCCGCCGCCGAACCGGCCGCCCCCTCGCACAGACACCGGTCGCTCCATGCGCTGGCCGCGCACAACTCGGCCGCTCCGGCGCCCACGCCATGATCCTCGGTGCCGTGGTCGGCCGCAGGCGTGCTGCCGGCCGCCGGCGCCGGCCGCACCGACGACGCCGGCTTCGGGCTGCCCGGCTTCCTGCTCGTCGGCACCGGTGTCGGGCCCATGTCCGTCGCCATCGACGTCGTCGGCAGCCACGGAGCGCACCGTCACCGACCGGGTCGACCCTGGCGGAAAACCCGGCGATTTCCCCGGTGAGACGCACCCACCCTCGGGCCGACGCTGGTCACCGTCACCACCTCTCGCCCCCTGGATCGCGCCGACATCGCTGCCGTCGTCGACGAGGCGGGATACGCCCTCGTCCCATGACTCCGCCCATTCCGCACGCCACCTGGAGGACTGCCGTGCCCAGCACACTGCCTGCTCTCAGCGCCACCCTCGCGCACACCGAAACCCTGGCGCGCCGCTCGTCGCTGCGTCTGTCCGCCACGCTGCTGCTCGTGGGACAACTCCTGTACATCGTGGTCACCCAGTTCCACACCGATGGGGACGCGAACAATCACCCCGCCGTGTTCACCGAGTACGCCGACAGCGGGACCTGGACGGTCGTGCACCTCGGCCAGTTCGCGGGCATGGCAGTGCTCCTCGCGGGGCTGCTCGCCCTGTTCTTCGCCCTGGACGTCCAAGCTGCAACAGCCAGATGGGCGGGGCGATTCGGTGCCGCTTCGGCGGTGGCGGCACTGGCGCTGTACGGCGTCCTGCAGGCCGTGGACGGGGTCGCCCTCAAACAGGCCGTGAACGCGTGGGCGAGCGCCCCGTACGCCGAGAAGCCGGCGCGCTTCGCGGGCGCCGAGGCGATCCGCTGGCTTGAGTGGGGGGTGAGGAGTTACCAGAACTTCGCCCTGGGCCTCGCTTTGCTCCTGTTCGCGGCCGCGGTCATGCGGACGGCTTGGATCCCACGGCCAATCGGCCACCTGATGGGGCTTTCCGGCCTCGCCTATCTGGTGCAGGGCTGGGTGGTCGGCTCCGCGGGCTTCTCGGGAACGGAGACGATCGCGATCGTGCTGGCCTTCGTCCTGGACGTGGCGTGGATGAGCTGGCTGTCCGTGGTCGCCTGGCGGATGCGGGATGCGCAGGCCCCGTCGCCCGGCCGATGAACGCCCGCCTCAGCACCGGCGAACGCTCGGAACCGGCACCGGCGCCCCGGCCACGGTCCCGGCGGGCAGGGCCACTGACCCGGCCGATCCTGGCGATTTCCCCGGTGAGACACACCCGCTCCCGGGCCGACTCTGCTACCTGACCGCACCACCACCAACAACTCGAGGAGTCCCCTTGCTCTCCGGTACCCCCCGCACCTTCATCGGCTCGACCACCTTCGAGGTCAGCGGCATGACCTGCGCGCATTGCGTCCGCTCCGTCACCGAGGAGATCTCCAGCGTCGCCGGCGTCGAGTCCGTCACCGCCGACCTGGCCACCGGCAGCGTCACCGTCACCGCCTCCCAGCCGGTCGACCGCGCCGACATCGCTGCCGCAATCGACGAGGCCGGCTACGCCCTCGTCCCGTGACCCGCCCCTATCCCTGGAGACACACCATGCACATCGAAGCCACAACCCCGAGCGCGGCCCCCGCGCCCACCGACGCCGTGACACACAACGGCCACCGCCTGAGCGCCAAGAAGTTCGCCCTGCACTTCGCCGAGATGACCGTAGCGATGGCCGTCGGCATGGTCGTCCTGCACCCGGTATGGATGTTCGTCCTCGACGCCCTCGGCGCCGTCGCGCTGATGCACAACCCGTACACCGGCGCGCTGATCATGGCGACGAACATGACGGTGGCCATGTCCGCGTGGATGAGGTTCCGTGGCCACCGTTGGCAGCCCATCGCCGAAATGGGCGCGGCCATGTACGTGCCCTTCCTGGTGTTGTTCGTGCCGTTGGCGCTCGAGCTCATCGACACCAGCGACCTGATGCTGTGGGGCCACCTGCTCATGCTCCCGGCCATGGCCGTGGCCATGCTCCTGCGCCCGCACGAGTACGCCCACTGCTGAGGTCCCTGCCCTGGCCCGGCGACTTCGTTGACACCTGCGTCGACACCTGCGGCGTCGTATGAACCCGACTGCGGCGGTCGGCGCCGTCCGCCCCGTCCACCGCCCCACCCCACGAAAGGAAGCCCCATGATGTCCGAGGTCACTGTCCGCCGGGCCACGCCGGATGACGCCGTCGACGTAGCTGCGATGGTCCGCGAGATAGCCGCCCACGAGGACCAGGCGGCGCACGTACACATCACCGATGAACAGTGGCACGCCGTGCTCGCACGCCCCGAGGTGATCGTCCTTCTGGCCGAGCGCGGCGGCCGGGCGGTCGGCTACGTCTCCTCCGTGCGCCAGCTGCACCTGTGGACCGGTGGCGACGTGCTCAACCTCGACGACCTCTACGTCCGCCCCGGGAACCGCGGCGCCGGTACCGGTCACCGGCTCATGGCCGCACTCGCCGCACTCGCCGCACTGGCCGCATCCGGGCGACTGCTCATTCGCTGGGGCGTGGAGGTCGACAACGCCGACGCGCAGCGCTTCTACCAACGCCTGGGCGCCACACTCCGCCCCAAGATCCTCGCCTCCTGGCCCCCAAGCGCGTACGCCGACTTGGCCGCCGGCCAGTGACCCGGCCACGAACCCGGCCAAATCGCCGGTCCGAGGCCGGCCCGCTCCCAGGAACGATCAGCCGAAGCCCACTATCCCGCCCACCCCGCCCGACCAGGAGACCGCAATGACCACCAACGCGTCGACCACCACAAGCGCGTCGACCGCCACCGCGGCGCCCCAGGCGACCGCCAGATGCACGCTCGACATCGGCGGCATGACGTGCGCCTCGTGTGTCAGCCGGGTGGAGAAGGCGCTTCGCCGTGTCGACGGGGTGGCGGCCGCGGAGGTCAACCTGGCCACCGAGGTCGCCACCGTCCACTTCGACCCGGCACAGGCGGGGCTGGGGGAGCTGACCGCGGCGATCACCCGGGCCGGCTACACCGCGACCCCGCGCCGCGACGCCCGGCCCGCCGCCGCGCACGCCGTGGATGCCGAGACGAGCGAGGAACGGGACGACGAGGCACACCTGACGTCACTCAAGCGCAAGTGGCAGATCACCCTCGCCACCGGCCTCGGGCTGATGGCTCTGATGTACGTGCCGCTCTACCTCGACGCGATGGACTGGCTGATGCCGGCCATCCTCGTGGTCGCCACGGTGGTGCAGTTCTGGGCCGGGTGGGACATCTACCGTGCCGCCTGGGCAGCCGCGCGGCACCGCAGCACGAACATGAACACCCTCGTGGCGCTTGGCACCGGGGTCGCCTACGCCTACAGCACGTTCGTCACCCTCTGGCCCGCGGCCGCCGAGCGGTGGGGCCTGCCGCTGCACGTGTACTTCGAGACCTCGCTGGTCGTCCTCGCCCTCGTCCTGGCCGGCCGGTGGATGGAGGCGAAGGCGAAGAAGCAGACCGCCGCGGCGATCACCGCCCTGGTCGGGCTGGCGCCGAAGACCGCCCGCGTCCTGCGCGACGGCATCGCGGTCGACATCCCGGTCGAACAGGTCGTCGTCGGCGACCTGGTGCGGGTCCGGCCCGGCGAGAAGATACCGGTCGACGGCGTCGTCACCGATGGCGCCACCGCGGTCGACGAGAGCATGCTGACCGGCGAGAGCCTGCCGGTGGACAAAGCCGCCGGCGATCAGATCATCGGCGCCACGATCAACCGCACCGGCACGGTGGTGCTGCGGGTGACAGCGGTCGGCGCGGACACCGCGCTGGCGCAGATCGTCCGGCTGGTCGAAGAGGCGCAGGGCGCGAAGGTGCCGCTGCAGAGCCTCGCCGACCGGGTCTCGGCCTGGTTCGTGCCGATCGTGCTCGGCCTGGCCGCGGCCACCTTCGTCGCGTGGGCGCTGCTCGGCCCCGACACCGGGCGGCTGACGACGGCGATCAGCACCACGATCGCGGTGCTGATCATCGCCTGCCCTTGCGCACTCGGTCTGGCCACGCCCACGGCGGTGATGGTCGGCACCGGCCGCGCCGCGGAGTTGGGCATCCTCATCGGCAACGGTGACGCGCTGGAGACCGCACGACGCGTCACCGCCGTGGTGCTCGACAAGACCGGCACGATCACCCGGGGCAAGCCCTCCCTGACCGGGATCACCACCACCGATGGCTGGACCGGGAACGACGTCCTGGCTCTGGTGGCGGCCGCCGAGACCGGCAGCGAGCACCCGGTCGGCGAGGCGATCGTCGCCGCCGCCACCGCTCGCTCCCTCGACCTGCCGGCGCTGCGCTCCTTCGACGCCGTTCCCGGGCACGGCATCGACGCCGTCGTCGGCGAGAAGCACGTTCTCGTGGGCAACGCCGCGCTGATGGCCGCCCGCGGCGTCGACGTCGCCGCGCTGGAGGACACCGCCGCCACCGAGGCCATGGCCGGCCGCACGCCGATGTTCGTCGCGGTCGACGGAGCCGCGGCCGCCGTGCTCACCGTGGCCGACACGGTCAAGGCGGAGTCGGCCGAGGCGGTCGCCCAACTGAAGGCGCTGGGGCTGCGGGTGTGGATGCTCACCGGCGACAACGCCGCCACCGCCGCGGCGATCGCCGAGCAGGTCGGCATCGAGCACGTGCTCGCCGGGGTGCTGCCGGCCGAGAAGGCGGCGAAGGTGCGTGAGCTGCAGGAGCAGGGGGACATCGTCGCCTTCTGCGGGGACGGCATCAATGACGCCGGCGCCCTCAGTGAAGCCGCGATCGGCTTGGCGGTCGGCACCGGCGCCGATGTCGCGATCGCCGCGTCCGACATTACCCTGGTCGGTGGCGACCTGCGCGGGATCGTCTCGGCGATCGCGCTGTCACGGCGCACCGTGACGACGATGAAGCAGGGTCTGGGCTGGGCGTTTGCCTACAATCTGCTACTCGTCCCGGTCGCCGCCGGGACGCTGTACTGGTGGAAGGGCCTGCTGCTCGACCCGGTGCTGGCCAGTGCGGCGATGGCGATGAGCTCGGTCAGCGTGGTCAGTAACGCGCTGCGGCTGCGCCGCTTTTGCCGCCCGGCTACGGCTCAGGAGATCCTGCACCCGCCGCTGCGCGCCCGGGTCGGCCAGTACGCATACCTGACCGGCATCGCGGCCGTCGCCCTTGCCCTTGGCGCCGGGCTGACCGCAGTCAGCCGGATGGACTTCGCCGAGCGCGGCATGAACGGCCAGTTGGCCTGGGTGCAGGGCACCGGTATGCCGATGCGCCCCGCGATGAGCGTGATGATGACCGCCGACGTCCCGGCGACCGACGTCGCCGAGGCAGGGCTCGACGTCCACCTCGATCTGCCCCCGAGCGCCCGGCCCGGCGTGCCGACCCGGCTGGTGGCCACCGTCGTCGACAGCAGGACAGGGAAGCCGGTGGAGGATCTGACCCGCGGGCACGAGGCGTGGATGCACCTGATCGCCACCCGCGCCGACCTCGGCACGTTCGCCCACGTGCATCCGCAGCCGACCGGTCGGCCCGGGCAGCTCGCGGTGGACATCACCTTCCCCACCGCCGGTCAGTACATCGTCAACATCGAGCTCCGCCGGCAGGGCCAGATGGCCGACGTCCACGCCCGGCAGGTGGTCACCGTCGCCGGCCCCGCTCCTGCGCCGGTGACGCTCACCGAAGGTCCGCGCAGCACCGTCGTGAACGGCGTCCGTGTGCGCCTCGACGGCGACGCCAAGGTCGGCGGGCGCAGCGACCTGCATTACCTATTCAGCGATGCCGCCACGGGCCGCCCGGTTGACGACCTGCGGCCCTACCTGGCCGCCGCCGGCCACATCGTGGTCATGCGCGCGGATGGGCGGATCTTCGCCCACGAGCACGCCGAGGCCACCGGCGCCGACGGCCTCCCGGTCTTCGCCCTGCCCGCCCAGACCTTCGGCCCCGAACTCGACGTGCACGCGGAGTTCCCCACCGCCGGGACCTACCAGTTGTGGGCGCAGTTTCGGCTCGCCGACGGTGACGTGATCACCGTGCCGTTCACCGTCCAAGCCGGCTGACCGGGCCCGCGGCCCGGGCAACGACTCTGGGAGGTGTCGGTTCCAACGCACCTCCCATCGACGACAGATACATCTGTGAACATGTCCAGTGTCAGTCCGGTGCGTTTCACTGTCCGCCATGGAGCTCACGCAAGCGACCGTCAACGACCTGCTGGCCCAACTCGGCTCGGGGAACGGCTACATGTACCTGTCCAGCGACCTGGATTCGCAGGACCTGACCGATCTGCTCGGCGACAGGTACGGCGCCCCGCGCACCCTCGTCCTCGGCGGCTTCACCGATCCGACGGTCGACGAGTCCAGGGGCGCCGATCTCCTCGTCCCCTTCGAGGACCGGGCCGTCACGATACGGGCGTGGGCGTACGGGGATCAGTGGGTCGGCACGGGTACGGCACGGGACGCCGAGGGGATCGAGCGGCCGGTGCTGGTGGTCGCTCACAGGGAGGTGCCCGAGCCCTTGGCGGTCGCTCCGGACGAGGACGTCGACTGGATGGAGCGGCTCATACGGATCACCGGCTGGACACAGCCCGCCCGGCGGCCGGACGTGGACTGGGAGGAGGTGGAGTCACGCCTGGGCACCGCGCTGCCGAGCGACTACAAGCGCATGGTCGAGACGTTCGGCGAGGGCGCCTTCGACGGATATCTGAACCTGAACCAGGAGCCGTGGACGTCTCTCAGGGAGGACGGTCTGCTCATCTGGGCGGGTACCGAGGACGAGTACCTGTACTGCTGGAGGGCCGACGGCGACGACCCCGACCGTTGGCCCGTCGTGGTCCAGTCCTTCGACGACGAGGACTCCTTCGACTGCCAGGCCGCGGAGTTCGTCTGCCGCATCCTCATTGAGCTGCACCACCCGTTCACGATGGCCCGCTACTTCGCGACTCACTGGTTCATGAACTACCGGGAAAACGACTGAACCCCGCCGCCCAGGGCATCTTCGGGGAACATGGACGAGCCTGCAGCCAACTTCCGGACCCTGCCACGGATTTCGGCCAGAGCCGCGCGGATCGCGGTCAGTGCCTTCTCGTCAGCGGTGGCGAGGTTGTGTCGATCAGGCTGGAAACCATCGGGCCGGTGGCGACCGGTCCGGGCACGGCCGACCAGCCCGCAGCAGTGCGATGCCGGCGAGGCAGTTCCCGCCGAGTGCGACCGCCGGCGCGAGATCCACGGGGACCTTGCCCGGGTCGTGGACGGCCCGCGGCTGCCGCCAGGGGGCGAGCGCCGCGGAGCTGGCCTCGACCTGGACAATGCTCATTGCCGCTGGTCAGAGGCACTTTTTGCTATCCGACCGCCCATTGGGCAGTCCGCTTCATGAGAGCGCGAGGCCAAGTTGATACACCCGCTCGCGCCAAAGGTCTTCCCACAGATGTTAGACGTCTGCTAATCATGTCACATGATGAATCGCCGGGCTTTCACGGTGATCGCCAAGGTGATCGGCTTTGCGATCTCCACCCTCAAAGTGTCGGGCCTGCATGGCTCAAATTACATGCTCGTGTACGACTCTGACGTCAAGCGCAAACCGTTGGGCAAACCCGTCATGGCCGGTGGCTCCCGAGCCGGAGAGTCGGTGCTTGTCGCCACAGGAAGTGCCGCCCGTGCGGCCGAATTTCACGCAGGTCGGCAGTGCGATCCGCATCAACCCCTGCGACGACTCGGTGAGCAACGTCTCCGTGCTCGTCCCTGATCACACACCGACCGCCTACACCAATCCGGCCGCGATCGAGGCCGAGACCGCTGTAGCGGTCAACCTCACACACGTCACCTCAGTCGCCCCTCTTTGGCTGCCGCTGGGCAGCCGGCTCTGAGACCGACCTTCTGATCACGCGCGACGCCGCCGTCGATGCTCTGTAGGACGTCGATGGCTGGGGCTGAACTCAAGAGGCGCTTCGTCATCACGAACGCCGTCGATACTCCGGGACCGGTGCGGACCGGCCGCCGGCGCTCGACCCCCTCCTCCAGGAACCGGATCTCAAGGCCTGGCTGCAGCCGCACTGCGTCGGCTCGTTCCTCCACCCCTGTAAGCCGAACTCGGACCTCATGTCACGGGCATCGACGAGGCTCTCGACGGCGTGCTCGCCCCCATCCCCTTCCGACACCTCTCGTCAAGCAAGGAGCCAGTCATGAACAGCGCGGCCGGCATCACCGACAGCGGCTTGGCCATCGTGAACTCGATGCCGAGTGAGGAACTCGTTCAGACACTCTTCGACTCCTGCCACCTACCGGTACTCGCATGGGCTGAGAACGTCGAAGCCGCGCGGCCCTACGACACCGTTGAGGGTCTGCTCAGCCGGGCCACGAGCGCAGTCGGCGGACTCAGCCAGGAGGAAGTGGTCGCCGCACACACCGGCCTGACCCGAATCGGCGCCCCGATCGCCGGTACTGACGTTGAGGCTCGCTGGTCGCGCTCGGAGTCGGCAGGCGTGGGAACCGAAACGGAACTGCTCGCAAGCCTGGCGGCGGCCAATGAGGCATACGAGGAGCGCTTCGGCCACGTGTTCCTCATCAGCGCCACCGGCCTCTCCGGATGGGACATCGTCGAAGCCATCCGGGCACGCCTGGAAAACGACGAGGCAGCCGAGACGGAGCAGATCAAGAGCGAGCTCAAGAAGCTCATGGCGATCCGTCTTCCGAAGCTGCTGCATGAGCTGGCCGAGCCGGGCACCTCCCACTGAACCCGATCGAAGAGAGGAATGGACCCGATGTCAACCGTGAACGCATCAACCATCCTTCGCACGAGCCCCAAGGTCGGAGTCGACGGACGAAAACTGCCTGAGGGAGCCGAACCCGGTGGGCTCGGCCGGCTGCGTCACGCTGCCGAACTCGGCCTCGACGGGGTCTTTTTCCGCTCGATGTTCGAAATGAGCGAGACACTCGATCCAGGCGAGCTGCGCGAGGTGCGCGCGCTCGCCGACGAGCTCGGCCTCTACCTGGAAGCCGGAGTGGGGAAGGTCAACCCGTACGCAACTCCCGAGACACCGGAGATCCGGATCCTCGGGGACGGGGATTACCTGCGCGGCATGGAGCGCATGATCCGGGCGGCGGCAGATATCGGCATTCACGAGCTCTGGACCGGGACCGCCAACTACAAGTTCGGGTTGCCCGGCTACTTCGTGTTCGACCGGTTCCGCACCGACGCCCCGTGGCCCGACCAGCTCACCGCCACCGTCAAGGTGCTCAAGAGCCTGGCCCCGGTGCTGAACGCGACAGGCTCCCATATCAACCTCGAGACCCACGAGGAGATCACCAGTTTCGAGCTGGTGCGCATCGTCGAGGAGGTGGGACCTGACACCGTCGGCATCACCTTCGACATCGGAAACGTGCTGGTCCGAGCAGAGGACCCGGTGCAGGCCGCCCAGCGCGTCGCGCCGTACGTGCGGATGAGCCATGTCAAGGACGCCGGCCTGTACTTCACCGACTTCGGGATCGGCCATCAACTCGTTCCCGTGGGCCAAGGCGTCATCGACTGGGAAGGCGTGTTCGGCGTTCTGTGGCGGGAAGCGCCACACGTCAACCTCTCCATCGAGAATCCCCAGCTGCGCTTCGAGATGCCGCTGCACATCTATGACCCGACCTGGCGCGCGGCGCACCCCGACCTCACGACCGACGAGCTCGCGGCGATCGTTCAGATGACGGTCACTCACGAGAGCAGGATCCGCAACGGGTTGGCGCCCGCCCGAGAGCAGGTGTACGCCGCGCCGTGCGAGTCGGAAGACCAGCTCGCCTTCATCACCGAGAGTGCGGCGTTCATCCGCGAAACGCTGGCGAAGGTGACGGGGAGAGGCGACGGCTGATGAGGGTCGGACTTTCCTGCGAGTACTTCCCGGGCAGCCAGGACCGCTCAGCTCGTGCCACCTTGCATCGAGCGGCGGAGGAAGGCCTGGACGGCGTCGCGTTCGCGAGCCCCCTCATGGTGAGTCGCCGGCTGGATCGTCATGAACTGGTGGCGATACGTGACTTGGCGGCCGATCTCGGCCTGTATCTCGAGGTCGGTATCGGTGCCATTGCGACACCGGACCGTGTGATCCCGGCGGGCGAGGCCGAGTCACTGCTCGATGCCTGTCTGGTCCTGGGCAGCACCGAGATCACGGCGTACACGAAGCTCGATCGCTTCGACCCCGGGCACGCGTTCCCGGTTCAGCTGGATGGTGTGGTCACGCTCCTCACGGGGCTCGCCCGAAAAGCACGGAACGCACATGCGCACCTCAACCTCGAGACGCACGAGGACCTCACGTCCACCGATGTGTTCCGGGTGGTGCAGGCCGTAGGCCCGGACGTGGCGGGTGTGACCTTCGACCTGGCCAACGCCGTCGTACGCGGCGAGCACCCGCTGCATGTGCTCGAACAGCTCGCGCCCTACGTGCGTCAGACACAGCTCGAGGACGTGACCCTCAGCCTGACGAAAAATGGTCTGAGACGGCACCTGGCGCCATGCGGCGGTGGCATCACCGACTGGGCCAAGGTCATCGACGTACTCGGCGGGCTGGCAGAACCGCCGAACCTCACGGTCGAACAGCACAGGGGCCAGTTCGACATCGAAGTCTTCGACCCCACCTGGGTCGACGCGCATCCCGATCTCCAGCCGGCCGGAGTGCTCGCGCTCGTGGCCGAGGCGGTGCGCAGTGCCCGTCAGGACAGGGACGGGACGTGGTTGCAGCTCTCCCAGGAGCCACAAGCGCGAGGGGAGCAGGAGTTCTTGGAACACCTTCGGCTCAGCGCGGATCACCTCCGCCTTGTGCTCGCAGAAAGCAGCAGGACCGACCGCACGACAGCGGACGGGCGAGAGACCGGCCGCCCCCATGGCGGCGGTGGCACCTATGAGGGAGTACAAGGATGATTCGTGGAACGCGCAAGCGTGCGGCGGGGGTGATGGTCACTCTCTGCCTCGCGCTGTCGGCCTGCACCATGAGCACGGACACCGCCTCGAGCCAACACGACGGGACCGGCCCGATCACCATCGGCTTCATCGGCGGCATGAGCGGTGTGTTCGCGCCCTACGAGAAGCCGGCCCTCGACGGCGCCAAACTGGCCGTCAAGGAGATCAACGCTGCTGGGGGAGTCGACGGCCGCCAGCTCAAGCTGGTCACCGAGGACAACAAGTCGGACATCAACGAGAGTGCGCGTGCCGGCCAGGCGATCCTCGACGACGGAGCAGTCGCATCCCTTGTTCCCGTGGACCTCAACTACGGCGGAGGAGCCGCGCAGGTCATCCAAGGCGCCGGCAAGGTCGCGATGTCGGTCGGGGGCGGCAGCACCCAGTGGGCGAAGTTCGGTCCGCTCGTCTACAACGTCGGCACCACGGCGACCTCGGACGGTGCGGCGATGGCGCAGTTCGCCCACGACAAGGGGATCAAGGACGCCTACCTCATGGTCGACACCATCTCGGACTTCAGCCAGGAGCTCTGCGACGGCTTCAAGACACGGTTCAAAGAGCTCGGTGGCAAGATCCTGGGGAGCGACACCTTCAACAACAAGGACACCTCACTCGGCGCCCAGATCACCCGGATGAAGTCGGCCGCGCCGCAGCCGGGCATCATCGCCAACTGCTCGTTTCCTCCTGGTGGCGCCTTGATGGTCAAGCAGCTCCGCGATGCGGGCATCAACTCGCCGTTGATCTCGAGCAACGGAATGGACGGAGACTTCTGGTTCAAGAACTCCATGCCGAACCTGTCCGGTGTCTACACGGTGGACTGGGCCTCGGTCTGGGGCGATGACCCGGCTCCTGGCGTCAACAAGCTCGTCAAGGATCTGGCCAAGGCGCAGGGCAGCCAACCGCAGAACCAGTTCGGTGTCACGGGCTACATCGCGGTGAAGGCCATCGCGGCGGCCATGAAGAAGGCCGGTTCCACCGACGGCGACAAGGTGGCCGAGGCGCTCAACTCCTTCAAGCACGAGGACGTGGGCATTCCCCTCACCTTCGACAAGGACTTCCACATGGACCGAACGCGGGAGTACCGCATCCTGCAGGTCGTGAACGGGCGTCCGAAGTTCGTGACCACAGCCAAGACCGCGGGCAACTAGAAACGCATTCGCGTGGGCCGGGCGCCGCCCCGGCCCACGCGGAAGGACGGAGAAGTTGTGACCCAGATACTCCAGTACGTTGTGGACACATTGAGTCTCGGCAGCCTCTACGCCCTGTACTCGTTGGGTATTGCCGTTGTCTTCGGCATCGCCAGGCTCATCAATTTTGCGCACGGCGAACTCATCATGATCGCCGGCTTCACCTTGCTGCTGCTCGACGGCTGGCCTCTGCCTCTCCGGCTGGCCGCGGCCTGTGTGGCCGCGTTGATCGCAGCCGTCCTGATGGAGCGGCTGGCGTTTCGGCCCGTCCGAGGTGCCAAGGACGACACGTTGCTGATCACGTCGTTCGCGGTGAGCTTCTTCTTGCAGAACCTGTTCATCGTCATGTTCGGGGCGCTGCCCCAGGGCACCCTGCTACTCCCCTCTCTCGGTTCCTCGTTCAACGTCTTCGGGGTCTCCATCGGCAAGCTCGACGCCGCCACGATCATGGTCACCTTCCTCAGCCTCGCGGCTTTGACCCTGTTCCTGACGCGGTCGTCGCTGGGGATCCAGATGCGTGCGTCGGCCGAGAACTTCCGGATGGCCCGGTGCCTGGGTGTTCCCGCCAACCGGGTCATCGCCACCGCGTTCGCGATCAGTGGTCTGCTGGCTGCGTTCGGCGCGGTCATGATGGTCACCCGCACCGGTCTGACTTCGCCGGTCATGGGTGTGACACCCGTGTTCGCGGCCTTCGTCGCGAACATCATCGGTGGTCTCGGGCGCTTGAGCGGGGCTGTGCTCGGCTCCTACCTCCTGGCCAGCCTGACGGTCGCCTTCCAGGCCCTCCTGCCGGTAGGCCCCCGTTCCTACCGCGACGCATTCGTGTTCGGCGCCCTGCTTCTCGTGCTGGTCGCACGGCCGAACGGACTGTTGCGGGCAGTCGCGACGGAGCAGCGAGTCTAAGGAGCGCACATGAGCAATCTGACCACTGTCAAGCGGCAGCCGCTTGTCCCACTCACGACGTTGGTGGCACTGTGCGCCATCGTGACCATTGCCGTCTACGGCTCGGTCGCCCTGGGTAACGACTCGCTCAATCGAGCAGTTGCGCTCGGTATGGTGAGTCTGATCGCCGTAGTCGGTCTGCACGTCTTCATCGGGAACTCAGGCGTTGCCTCGTTCGGGCACGCCGCGTTCCTCGCCATCGGGGCGTATGTGACGGCGGCCGTCAGGGTTCCGACGGCCACCAAACAGGCGATGCTTCCGGACCTGCCGGGCCCCCAGACGACACCGTTTCTGGCCGTCCTGCTGGGTGGACTCGCGGCAGCGGTCGTCGCGTTCACCGTGGGCCTGGTGCTGATGCGACTCAACGGCCTCGCGGCAGGTCTGTCCACCTTCGCCCTGCTCTCGATCGTGTACGTCATCGCGTCGAACACTCGCAAGGTCACCGGTGGCGTCAGCGGCGTCTTCGGCGTCCCGCAGACAAGCAACTCGCTCACGGTCCTGCCCTGGGTTCTGTTCTCCATCCTGGTGGCCTGGGCATTCGCCCAGACCCGGTTGTGCCTGCGGTTGAGGGCTTCCAGAGAGGACGAGGTCGCCGCCCGGTCGATCGGCATCGATGTGCTCTGGGAAAGGCTGGGCGCTTTCACCCTGAGCGCCTTCCTCACCGGGATCTCCGGCTCGCTGATGGCCATGTACCTGGGGTCGTTCAACCCGGACGCGTTCTACCTCTCGATCACGCTGATCATGCTGGCCATGCTCGTCGTCGGTGGCGTGACATCCCTGTCGGGCGCCGTCCTCGGAGCGATCTTCGTCTCCGCGCTCCGCGAGTTGCTTCGCATGGTCGAACGCGGCGTCGCAGTCGGAGGGGTGACGATCCCGCGGTTCGAGGGGCTGCAGCAGCTCGGCACCGCCGTGGTTCTTCTCCTGGTGCTCCTGCTGAGACCGCGAGGCCTGACCGAAGGACGGGAGATCCTGCACATGGGTACGAGTTCCCTCTGGCGTCCGGTCCGAGGCCTTGTCCGGCGCCGCGACGAGGCAGCGAGCCGGCATGTCGACGAGACCAGGAGCAACAGCGACGCGGAGGCAAAGGCATGAACGCCACGGTTCGCACGGAAGCGGTCAGCGTGCACTTCGCCGGAGTCAAGGCGCTCCAGGACGTCGACCTCGAGCTCGCCCAGGGCGAAATCCTGGGCCTGATCGGGCCCAACGGGGCCGGGAAGACCACGTTGGTCAACGTGCTCTCCGGCTACCAGAATCCCACCACTGGGCGGGTCTGGCTCAACAGCACCGACCTCACACGCCGCCGGCCCGCACGCCGCGCCAAGGAAGGCCTGGTCAGGACCTTCCAGAACGTGCGGCTCTTTCCTGAACTGTCCGTTCTGGACAACATCCTGCTCGGGGCTCTCGGCACCGGACGGAGGACGGCCGAGGGACTGCGCCTGGCCACATCTCTCCTCGAGTCCGCTCATCTGACGAACTGGGCGCGCACGGAGGCCCGCGCCCTGCCCTACGGCGCGGCGAGGCGGCTCGGCATCGCCCGGGCCCTTGCGACACGACCGCGGTTCGTCCTCCTCGACGAGCCGGCCGCCGGCCTCAATGACAGCGAGAGCGCGGACCTCGTCGAGATCCTCAGGATGATGCCTGCGGAATTCGGAGTGGGGCTTCTTCTGATCGAGCACGACATGCATGTCGTCATGTCCGTCAGCCAGCGAATCCACGTGCTCGACTTCGGCAAGACCCTTGCTGTGGGCACCCCCGAAGAGATCAAGCTCAACCCCGAGGTACAGCGTGCGTACTTCGGACGCCCCGTGGAGGTGCCACATGCTCAGGGTGAATGACCTGACGGTCCGATACGGCGCGGTCACCGCTGTCGACCGCGTGTCGCTCGAGGTTCCCGAGGGCAAGGTCATCGCCCTCGTCGGAGTCAACGGCGCTGGCAAGTCATCGACGCTGGCAGCGATTTCCGGTCTGGTGAAGGCGGAGAGCGGCAGCGTTGAACTCGACGGGGAACAGCTGCTGCGGCTGTCGCCCGAGACCGTCGTACGCAGAGGGATCGCGCTGGTTCCCGAGGGTCGCGAGATCTTCGCGAGCCTTACGGTCGAGGAGAACCTCCATCTGGGCACATTGGGCCGCGGCGACCGTCGCAGCGCCAAGGAAGCCACCGAGGAGGTACTCGAGCAGTTCCCGGTGCTCCGGAAATACCTCAAGTCCTCGGCGGGGAAGCTCTCCGGAGGCGAACAGCAGCAACTCGCCATCGCGCGGGCCCTGCTGTCCAACCCCCGCGTGCTGCTCCTCGACGAGCCGTCGCTCGGTCTCGCTCCCCAAGTGGTCGACCTGGTCTTCGATGTCATCGACGGGCTTCGTGACCGTGGCGTGACCGTGCTGCTCGTGGAACAGAACGCGACGCGAGCCATCGAACTCGCCGACTTCACCTACGTGCTCAGGCTCGGCAAGATCGCCGACCAGGGCAGCCGGGACGCGATCCTGAGCCGGACCGACCTGATCTCGCTTTACCTGGGAGGCTGAATGAACGCGGTAGTGGTGAGGAACGCCCGTTTCGTCAACGAGCCGGGTCAGCACGACATCGAAATCGAGGCAGGCCGCATCCGTCGCGTCACGCCGGCAGGGGAGGGGGGCGGCGCCACTGATGAACTCGACGCACAGGGCGGTTTGGTGACGCCGTCCTTCGTCGACGCGCACTTCCATCCGGACAAGGCCCTGACGTTCCCTCGGGTGGGGCCCATGGGGCAGGATTTCCCGGTCGACTCCCTCGCCGTCGGCGCACGCATAAAGGCAGCCTTCACGGTCGACGACGTCACCGATCGGGCCAGACGGGGCATAGAGGCGGCCGTCACGAACGGGGTCGGAGCGATCCGAGCACAGGTGGACGTCGACTCCGCCATCGGACTGGCGGGCCTCCAGGGCATCCTCAAGGTCAAGGAGGAGCTCCACGACGTGGTCGACCTCCAGATCGTCGCCTTCCCCCAAGAGGGAGTCGTCCGCGATCCTGGTGCTCTTGACCTGCTGCGAGAGGCGCTCACCATGGGGGCGGACGTCCTGGGAGGCGGTCCCGACAACGAGGGCGACCCGACCCTCCACCGTGCCCATCTTGACCAGTTGTTCGAGCTGGCGGCGGAGTTCGACGTCGACCTCGACCTGCACGCCGACATGGACGAGGACCCCAGCAGGCGCGCGCTGGAGCTGATCGCGGAGCGAACACTCGCCCATGGCCGGCAAGGCCGAGTGAACGCCGTGCACTGCTGTGCGCTCGCGGCGTACCCGGACGACCTCGCCCACCGTGTCATCGACCAGGTCGCGCAAGCGGGCATTCAGATCTGCATCTGCCCGATCGGCAATCTTCAGCTCGTCGGGGGAGACGTCACGCCGCGCGGGAGAGGAAGCTCGCGTCCCAAGGAGCTGCTGGCCGCCGGCGTGAATGTGGCGGCCGGAACCGACAACCTGCACGACATGTGGTTCCGCTTCGGGAACCTCGACCCCGTGGAGACGAGCCGGATCACGTGCCTGGCCGCTGGTCTGCGCACCGACCAGGAAGTGCTCGACGGCTTCGCCATGGTGACCGGCCGAGCGGCGGCCTACATGGGCCTCGGCGGCTACGGCATCGCTCCGGGCCATGACGCGGATCTCGTGATGTTCAGTGCAGACAACCTCAGCGACGTCATGCGAGGCGCCCCCGGTAAGCGCACCACCCTCAAGAGAGGCCGGGTAGTCGCCCACCGGGAGACCACCGCCAGGATGGTCCGCAGTTGAGGCCAACGGGCAAGCAGCAGTTGGTTAGCCTGGCGCACACGTGAATTCATCGGACGTCGCACACAGAGGAGAGGTTGACCATGCAGAGGGCTTCGCGGATGTCACTCGTCGACATTGTGGTCAACGAACTCCATGCGGAGATCAAGTCGGGTCGCTGGAAGGTCGGCGACCGGATCCCGCCGGAGTCGGAGCTGGTCAACCTGCTGGGCGTGAGCCGTGTGTCCGTTCGTGCGGGTGTGCAGTCACTGGTGCATGCCGGCCTCCTGGCTACCCGCCAAGGAGACGGGACCTTCGTCGTTGCCACCGACGTGACCGACGTGGCGCTGCGCCGGCGGTTGGAGAAGGCCAGGCAGGAGCACGTTCTGCAGGTGCGGTACGCGCTCGATGTCGCTGCCGCTCGGCTCGCGGCGCTCAACCGTACCGAGCGCGATCTGCGCGGCATGACGGCCGACCTCGAGGCGCGTGTAGCAGCCTTCGCCACGCGCGATGTCGAGGCATTCGTCGCCGCTGATGTCGCCTTTCATCTGAAGGTGGCCGTGGCAACACACAACCCGGTCCTTTCGGACCTCTACGGCAGCCTGGTCGGCTCGTTGGCCGAAGCCATGCGTCGAGGCTCATGCCTCGAGACGGAGGAAGCCGCGGACGGCGAGGTGCTTCACGAGGAACTGTTCAAAGCGATCCGCGATCGAGAGGTCGACAAGGCCGTTGACACCGCGTTCGGCCTCGTCGATGCCAGCATTTGGGAGGTCGAGACCGCGAGCGAGCACGGGCGCCAGAAACAGGACAGCTGACCTCGGCCTGCGGCACGCGCTGCGGGCCGTGTGGCCGACGGGACATCGGCCCACGGGCCCGGCGCGCGCCCTGCTCGCGCTGACGCGCAGGAGCCCGGCGCCCGGACTCAGCCCCCCGACGCCGCGCGCACCAGCGCGGCCATCACCCGTACGTCCTCGCCCATCTCCGGGTGCCACTGCACGCCCAGCACGAAACGGTCGCCGGGCAGTTCCACCGCCTCCACCGTGCCGTCCGTCGCATGGGCCGAGGTGCGCAGACCCTCGCCCAGGCGGGCCACCGCCTGGTGGTGGTACGTCGGGACGTACGTCTCCTCCGGGACCACGGCCGCGTACCGCGTGCCCGCCACCGGGGTCACCGGGTGCGAGCCGAAGACGCCGACGTCCTCGGTGTGGCCGTCGATGTGCTGGACGAGGGTGCCGCCGAGCGCGACGTTCAGCAGCTGCATGCCGCGGCAGATGCCGAGCAGCGGTGTGCTGGAGTCCAACGCCGCCCGGATCAGGGCGAGTTCCCACGTGTCACGCTCCCGCGAGGGCGGCCCGGTGCGCGGTTCGCGCTCGGCGCCGTAGCGCTCCGGTTCGACGTCCGGGCCGCCCGCGACGACCAGCCCGTCGAGACGGGCGACCACCGACGCCGCGTGGGACGGATCGTCCGGCGGCAGCATGGCCGCGAGCCCGCCCGCGGCCTGCACCAGCCGCGGGTAGACGGCGGGCAGCAGCGCCGCGGGCAGCTCCCAGACCCCCCAGGACGCCCGGGATTCCAGATAGGTGCTGACGCCGATGAGCGGCTTGCCCACTGTGTGCTCCTTCATGGTCCTCAGTCGCGTTCCAACGCGGCTTCCGCCGCGGCGAGCGCCACAAGGCGCCCCATGGAACGGATTCATACCTTTGTGCCGACGGTGGCGAGAAATCAAGACCCGTGCGGTGACGTCGCCGCGAATCGCCCGCTCACGTCAGGAAGCCGCGCAGCAACGCGGCCGTGCCCGCGCAGTGCTCGCGCATCATCTCCCGCGCGCCGTCGACGTCCCCGTCCAGCACGGCCTCGACCAGGGCGATGTGCTGGCGTTGTGAGTGCTCCAGGTTCCGCACCAGCAGCGGGATGCAGTCCAGCAGGTCGTTCACCGTCGCGCGCACAGCCGCGTACTGCGCGGTCAGCGTCGGCGATCCGGACAGCTCAGCGAGTGTGAGGTGCAGCAGCGTGTCGAGCCGGCGGTACTCGGTGAGCGGCGCGTCGTGCGTGCGGGCGAGCGCGTCCCGCAGCCGCTCCGCCTGCTCGTCGGTGAGCCCGTGTGCCGCGCACAGCCCGGCCGCGCCCACTTCCAGCACCTCCCGGAACCGCAGGACGTCCTCGACGTCCACCTCCTCGATACGGCGGCGCAGCTCGTCCTCGCCGGGAGCGGCCGCCTTCGGCAGGACGAACGTTCCGCCGTAGCGGCCGCGCCGCGACTCCACCAGACCCTGGTCCTGGAGGACCTTCAGCACCTCGCGCAGCGTCACCCGGCTGATGCCGAGCCGGTCCGCCAGCTCCCGCTCCGACGGCAGTCGCTCGCCGCCGGGCACCAGGCCCAGCCGTACGACCTGGAGTACCTGTTCAAGAGCCTCCTCGAAACCGTTCCCCGCCCGCACCGGCCGCAGCACCGAAGTCAGCGGGTCGTCCGTGAAGGCACTCTCGCCCGCGTCCGTCTGCGACATCTGGCCGCACCCCTTCCCAAGCAATGGTTCTCGGCAATACCTTATAGGCCTCGGCTGACCGAAGGAGGCTTTCCCGTGGCAGACCGCACACCCCCGCTCAGCGTCGAGGAGCTTCGTGCCCTCGTCGCGAGCGGCGAGATTGATACTGTTGTCCTCGCCTTCCCCGATATGCAAGGGCGGCTCCAGGGCAAGCGGTTCGCCGCACGCTTCTTCCTCGACGAAGTCCTCCGGCACGGTTCGGAGTGCTGCAACTACCTCCTCGCCGTCGACGCGGAGATGAACACCGTCGAAGGCTACGAGATGTCCTCCTGGGACCGCGGCTACGGCGACTTCGCCATGCTCCCCGACCTGGCCACCCTGCGCCGGGTGCCCTGGAACCAGGCCACCGCGATGCTGATGGCCGACCTCGCCTGGGAGGACCGATCACCGGTCGTGGCCGCGCCCCGCCAGATCCTGCGCCGCCAGCTCGAACGGCTCGCCGAGCTCGGCTACACGGCCAACGTCGGCACGGAGCTCGAGTTCATCGTCTTCAAGGACTCGTACGAACAGGCCTGGGACGCCGGCTACCAGGGCCTCACCCCGGTCAATCAGTACAACGTCGACTACTCGGTCCTCGGCACCGGCCGCATCGAGCCGCTGCTGCGCCGCATCTGCAACGAGATGAGCGCGGCGGGCCTGACCGTCGAATCCGCGAAGGGCGAGTGCAATCCCGGGCAGCACGAGATCGTGTTCCGCTACGACGAAGCCCTGGTCACCTGCGACCAGCACACCGTCTACAAGACCGGGGCCAAGGAGATCGCCGCACAGGAGGGCTACGCCCTCACCTTCATGGCGAAGTACAACGAGCGCGAGGGAAACTCCTGCCACATCCACCTCTCCCTCGCCGACGCGGACGGCAACAGCCTCATGGCCGGGGACGGACCAGGCGGCATGTCCCCGGTGATGCGGCACTTCCTCGCCGGGCAACTGGCCGCACTGCGGGACTTCTCCCTCCTCTACGCCCCCAACATCAACTCCTACAAGCGCTTCCAGCCCGGCTCCTTCGCGCCGACCGCCGTCGCCTGGGGATACGACAACCGCACCTGCGCGCTGCGCGTAGTCGGCCATGGCCGTTCGCTGCGCTTCGAGAACCGGCTGCCCGGCGGCGACGTCAACCCGCATCTCGCGGTCGCCGGCCTGATCGCCGCCGGTCTCCACGGTATCGAGCAGCGGCTGGAGCTGCCCGACGAATGTCCGGGCAACGCTTACACCGCCCACTACGAACACGTCCCCACCACCCTGCGCGAGGCCGCCGAGCTCTGGGAGAACAGCCCGATCGCCAAGGCCGCCTTCGGTGACGAAGTGGTCGCGCACTACCGCAACATGGCCCGCGTCGAACTCGACGCCTTCGACGCCGCGGTCACCGACTGGGAACTCCGCCGCTCCTTCGAACGCATGTGAGGCCCTTCTTGTCGTACGAGCACGAGTACCACGAGGAAATGGACACGTACGTGCACGAGCACCAGGTACTGAACCCGGCGACGGAAGAAGTCATCGCGACCGTCCCCGCCGCCACTCCCGAGGACGTCGACGCGGCCGTCGCCCGCGCGGCTGCGGCCCAGACCCGCTGGGCCGCCCTCGCGCCCGCCGACCGGGCCAGGCTGCTGCGCCGCTTCGCCACCACCGTCGACGAACACCTCGAAGAACTCGCGCAGTTGGAGGTGCGAGAGGCCGGGCACGTCATCGGCAACGCGCGCTGGGAGGCGGGCAACGCCCGCGACCTGCTCGACTTCGCCGCCGGGGGAGTGGAACGCCTGTCCGGCCGGCAGATCCCCGTCCCCGGCGGACTCGACATCACGATCCTCGAACCCCTCGGGGTCGTCGGTGTCATCGCGCCGTGGAACTTCCCGATGCCGATCGCCGCGTGGGGGACCGCACCCGCGCTCGCGGCCGGCAACGCCGTCCTCCTCAAGCCCGCGGAGACGACCCCGCTGACCGCCCTTCGGCTCGCCGAACTCGCCCTGGAGTCAGGCTTTCCGGAACACCTCTTCCAGGTGCTGCCCGGCGCGGGCGACGTGGCGGGCAACGCACTCGTCGAGCACCCCGGCGTGGCCAAGATCGTGTTCACCGGATCCACCCGGGTGGGCAAAGCGATCATGGCCAAGTGCGCCGCTCGCGTGAAGCGCGTGACCCTCGAACTCGGCGGCAAGAGCCCCAACATCGTCTTCGCCGACGCCGACATCGAGGCCGCCGCCGCTGCCGCGCCCATGTCGTTCCTCGACAACGCGGGGCAGGACTGCTGCGCCCGCACCCGCATCCTCGTCCAGCGCTCCGTCTACGACCGCTTCCTGGACCTGCTCACGCCCGGCATCGATTCCGTCGTCGTCGGCGACCCGAACGACGAGCGCACCCAGATGGGCCCGCTGATCTCGAAGGTTCAGCTGGAGCGCGTACGGTCGTATGTCACCGACGACCTGAAGGCGATCCGCGGCAGCGCGCCGGAAGGGCCCGGCTTCTGGTTCCCGCCGACCGTCGTCACCGACGTCGACCCGGCCGCGCGCATCGCCGCCGACGAGGTCTTCGGCCCGGTCGCCGTCGTCCTGCCCTTCGAGGACGAGGCCGACGCGGTACGGCTCGCCAACGCGACCGAGTACGGCCTGTCCGGGTCGATCTGGACACGGGACGTGGGCCGTGCGCTGCGCGTGTCCGGCGCCGTCGCGGCCGGGAACCTCTCCGTCAACTCCCACTCCAGCGTTCGCTACTGGACCCCGTTCGGCGGCTACAAGCAGTCGGGGCTCGGCCGCGAACTGGGTCCGGACGCGCTCGCCGCTTTCACCGAGACCAAGAACGTCTTCATCAGCAACGTTTCCACCAGCACGAACAGCACGGAGGGCTGAGCACTCATGACCGACACCAGCAACGTCTGCCGCCGCCTCGTCGGCCGTACCGCCGTCATCACCGGCGCAGGCAGCGGCATCGGCCTCGCCACCGCGCGCCGGCTCGCCTCCGAGGGCGCGAACGTCGTCTGCGGCGACATCGCCGACACCGCGGGCAAGGCCGCCGCCGAGGAGGTCGGGGGCACCTTCGTGAAGGTGGACGTGACCGACGCCGAGCAGGTCGAGGCGCTGTTCAAGGCCGCGTTCGACACCTACGGCTCCGTCGACATCGCCTTCAACAACGCGGGCATCTCGCCGCCGGACGACGACTCGATCCTGGAGACCGGCCTGGACGCCTGGAGGCGGGTCCAAGAGGTCAACCTGACCTCGGTGTACCTGTGCTGCAAGGCCGCCATCCCCTATATGCAGCGTCAGGGCCGCGGTTCCATCATCAACACCGCGTCGTTCGTGGCCATCATGGGCGCCGCCACCTCACAGATCTCCTACACCGCGTCCAAGGGCGGCGTGCTCGCCATGTCGCGCGAGCTGGGGGTGCAGTTCGCCCGCGAGGGTATCCGGGTGAACGCGCTCTGCCCTGGGCCCGTCAACACCCCGCTCCTCCAGGAGCTGTTCGCGAAGGACCCGGAGCGGGCGGCGCGACGCCTTGTGCACATCCCGGTCGGGCGGTTCGCGGAGGCCGACGAGATTGCGGCCGCGGTCGCGTTCCTCGCGAGCGACGACTCGTCCTTCGTCAACGCCACCGACTTCCTCGTCGACGGCGGGATCTCGGGCGCGTACGTCACGCCGCTGTAGTCCCCCTTCTCGCCACCACTCCGACAGCCGGGCGTCGCCAGGCGCCCCGGCCGTCGGTCATGAGTCACCAGAGCAGGGGTGCCGTCACCGGGGTGACCCCGGCCGGCGGCTCATGGGGTCCGCTCGTCCCGGGTGAAGAAGTTGATCACGTCGTCGAGTGTGGGGTTGTCAGGGCGCGAGATCGGCGGGTGTCGTGGGGGGGGGGGGCCCCCCCCCCCCCCCGCGCGGCCCCCCCCCCCCCCCCCCGCCGGGGGGGCGGGGGGGGGGGGCGGGGGGGGGGGGGCGGCGGGGGGCCCCCCCCCCCCCCAGAAAAA
>NZ_JBIVPK010000024.1:40853-93077 GCF_044754605.1 Streptomyces sp. NPDC093064 | reverse complement strand
GGGGGGCCCGCGCGGGGCCGCCGCGGGCGCGTGTTTTATTTTTCGCCGGGGTGGCGGGGGGGGGGGGGGGGGGGGCGGGGGGGGGGGGGCGGGCCCCCCCCCCCCCCCCGCCCCCCCCCCCCCCCCACGACCTGCCGCCCTCGCGAGGCGGGTACGCGTGTTCGCCCGTGGGGCTGCGGGACGGTCAGACGGTGAAGTGGTGTGTACCGGAGCCGACCTGATAGACCGTGCAGCCGTCCTGCCGGCGCAGGAACGTCCCGTGCGTGTGGGCGACCGCCTCCGGAGTGGATGCGGGGATCCACACCTCGGCAGCCGTGTTGGGCGGCACCGTGCAGGTCAGATTGAAGCGGCCGCCCTGCTGCCGCCATTGTGTGGAGACGGGCCCGTAGACCGAGGTGAACGTGGCGCGGGAGGAGGTGACGGCTCCGCCCGGACGGGGGCGGATGACGATCTCGCGATAGCCGGGCCGGCCCGCCGAGATGCCGGCGATGTTCGCGTACATCCACTCTCCCACCGAGCCGTAGGCGTAGTGGTTGAAGGAGTTCATGCCCGGGTCCTGGAAACTGCCGTCGGGCCGTATGGAGTCCCAGCGTTCCCACATCGTCGTGGAGCCCTTGTCGATCTGGTAGCCCCAACTGGGGAAGGAGCGCTGCTGCAGCAGGCGATAGGCGACGTCGGTGTGCCCCGTGTCGGTCAGGACGGGCAGCAGCCGGGGCGTGCCGAGGAAACCTGTCGAGAGGTGCCAGTCCCTGGCCTCGATCAGGGCGACGAGCCGGTCGGCCGCGGCCTTCCGCAATCCGTCCGGCATCAGGTCCATCGACAGTGCGAGGACATAAGCCGTCTGTGTATCACCCTTGACCCTGCCGTCGGAGGTGACATAAGCGTTCCGGAACGCCTCTCGTACTCGTTCGAAGAGATCGAGGGAGGAGGCAGGATCCTTGCCGAGTTCTGCGGCCATCCGGGCCGCGAGGTCGGCGCTGTGCGCGAAGTACGCGGTGGCGATGACGTCCTTGGGGGTCTCGTCGGCGACGTTCAGCCAGTCGCCGTATCCCTGAGCCGGGCGCAGCAGTCGGTTGCTGTTCTTTTCCAGGTACGTCAGCCAGGCCTGGACGGACGGCCAGGCGTCCGCCAGGACCTGGCGGTCGCCGTATGCCTGGTAGAGCGACCAGGGGACGGTGACGCCCGCGTCGCCCCAGCCGGCGGTGCCGCTGCCGAGTCCGCCGACCGCCGGCGCCACGTCCGTGAACGCGCCCTGCGCGGTCTGGGAGTCCCGGAGGTCGACGAGCCACTTGGACAGGAAGCGAGCCGACTCCATCGTGTAAGCGGCCGTGGGCGCGAAGACGTTGATGTCTCCGGTCCACCCCAGGCGCTCGTCGCGCGCGGGCGTGTCCGTCGGAACGGAGAGGAAGTTCCCGCGCTGCCCCCATGTGATGTTGCGGTGCAGTTGGTTGAGCATCGGTACGTCGGTCTCGAAGTCGAGCGTGAACGGCGCTGACGTATTCATGACACGTCCGGTGACGGCTCTCACCGAGGGAGTGCCGGGGAATCCGGTCACCTCGACATAGCGGAAACCGTGGACGGTGAAGCGGGGCTCGTAGCTCTCCTCCCCGCGGCCCTTGAGGGTGTACGAGTCGGTCGCCGACGCGCTCCGCAGGTTCGCCGTGTAGACGGTGCCGTCGGGGTTGAGCACCTCGGCGTGTCTGAGCCGGACGGTCGTTCCCGCGGCTCCCGACACGCGCAGGCGTACCGAACCGACCATGTTCTGGCCCAGGTCGAACACGAAGACGCCGGGCCTGGGTTCGGTCACCTTCTTCGGCGTCAGTTCCTCGGTCACACGTACCGGACCGGCCTCCTGCGCGACGATCAGGCGGGGGCCGACGTCGCCGGCGCCGCGTACGCCGAGCCAACTCCCGTCGTCGAAGCCGGGTGAGGTCCAGCCGGGGGTCTCCTTGCGCGCGTCGTACGTCTCGCCACCATGGAGGTCGGCGGCGACGATCGCCCCGGAGGCGGCCCGCCAGCCGGCGCCCGATGTGATGCGCTCGCTCGTCCCGTCCGCGTACTCCACCTCCAACTGCGCCAGCAGCGCCGGGTGATCGCCATACTGGTGAGGACCGAACATGCCGACGTCGCCCGCGTACCACCCGGGCGCGATATACACACCGATGGCGTTGGCGCCGGGCCGCAGAAGCGCGGTGACGTCGTACGTCTGGTACGGGAGGCGGGTGCGGTAGTCCGTCCAGCCGGGAGCGAGCTGGTCGCGGCCCACGCGGCTGCCGTTGAGATGGGCCTCGTAGAGACCGAGCGCCGTGGCGTACAGCCGCGCCCGGGACACCTTCCGGCTCCGGAGCTGGAACTCGTGGCGCACCTGGGTGACGGCGTACGTCACGGGGACGATCCTTCCCCAGGGCCCGCCGCCCCACGGTGCCGCCACCCTCGCCGCCGGCCAGCCGGCGTCGTCGAAGCCGAGCCCGCGCCAGCCGGCGGGAGGTTCTGCGTTCGTGGCCTTCCAGGAGGCGTCGGTGACCGTCCTCTGCTCGCCGGAAGCGGTGCGGACCGTGAGAACGGCGATGAGCCCCGCCGGGCCCGGGGACGCGTTGGTGGCGGAGACGGCGATGACGTTGTCGCCGGCGCGCACCCGGTCCAGTACGTCGATCACGGCCGGGCGGCGCCAGCCCTCGTTGTCGGTCTCCAGGTCGGTACGGGCCACCTCGACCCCGTTCACGGAGACGGTGTACACGTTGTCCGCGCTGATGGCGAGCGTCGCCGAGGTGATCCCGTCGAGCAGTTCCGCGATGCCGCGGAACCAACGGGTGACCGCCGGAACACTGCTCGTCGGATCACCCTCGGGGAACCAGATCCAGGAACTGCCCTCGAGAGACGGCACGTCCGTGAGGCTCGCCGGAGCCGAGATCCAGTCGGCCGTCCACTCCCCGGCATCCATGAGGCCGGTCTCCCACCACGAGGGCTCGCTCCAGCCGGAAGTCCGGCCATCGGTGTCCCACACGCGTACGGACCAGAAGTAGCGTGTCCGGGGTTCGAGCCCAGGACCCCCGTAGGGTACGAGGACGGACTCGCCGGACGTGACCTTCCCGCTGTCCCAGACGTCCGGACGGGACAGGCCCTTTGCGGTGGTGGCGACGCGGATCTGATAGGCGCTCTGCCGCATACCCGGCTTGTCGGAAGCCAACGGCCAGCTCAGCCGGGGGCGTTGTGCATCGAGTCCGAGGGGGTGCTGGACGTACTCCACGCTCGGCGCCGTGACGCGCAGGCCGTCGTGCCCTGCGGGCGTCTGCGCCTGGACAGGTTCGGATGCTGGTAAGGCCGCCGCTGGTCCCGCGTCCAAAGCCGCCGCCGCGACTGTGGCGGCCGCTCCCGCCAGAACACTCCTCCTACTGATCACTACGACTCCTCGCCCAGGATTGGATGAATCGATTCAGTGTCGGTGAGTGTGGGTAACGTAAGGGCGAGCGAGGCGAAGGTCAATCAGTGTGCAGGTACTTTCGCAAGCGCCCCATTTCCGCCGCCACTCCGACCGGAGCCGGCGCGCGAAGCGGGCGCGAGGTGATTGAACGGTTTCAATCAGGACCCCGAAAGTCCGAGGACGCTCAGGTCACCCGACCCGCCAAGAGCGCAGACGCTCGGCGATGTCGTACGAGTGCACTCGCAGGGCGCGGATGTCGGCGATCAGCTCACGCCAGACCTCGAACTTCGTGTCCACCCGGGTGGTGCTGGTCGTGGCGGGGCGGATCGACCTTGTGTCGGGCCGCAAAGCCAACGAACACGGAGTAGTCGTTGACCGCGAGGTACGGCGGACCCGCACAGGAGGTCAGGGGTTAAGGCGGCAGAGCTGGGTGCCCGGTGGCCGCCGGGTCCTTTGCCGCGGACGGAAGGGCATGCTCGGCCGGGCGGGCAAGCCCGGTCCGGATTACGCCGGAGCGGCCGGGCCCGTGCCGGCGGGCGTGAAACCGGGCGTGAACCTGACGGGCAGGCGTTCGGGGCCGCGCAGACCGCCTGGACTCCACCGCAGCTCGCCCGGCGGCACGGTCAAGGCGAGGCCGGGGAGGCGACGCAGGGCAGTCCCGATGGCGATCTGACCCTCCAACCGGGCCAGCGGGGCGCCCAGGCAGTAGTGGATTCCGTGCCCGAACGCTAGGTGGGCGTTGTCCTCACGGGTGATGTCCAGACGATCGGGGTCCGGGAACCGCGCCGGATCCCGGTCGGCGATGGCGGAGGCCACCAGAACGGTGGCGCCACGCGGGATCCTCACGCCCGCGATCTCGACGTTCTCCCGCGCGAAGCGGGCGATGCCGGGGTTCACCGGTCCGTCGTAGCGAAGGAACTCCTCGATCGCGTCCGGCAGCAGCGCCGGATCGTCCCGCAGTAGCCGAAGCTGGTCGGGATGGGCGAGCAGTGCGGCGATGCCGCCGCTGATCAGATTGACGGTGGTGATGTATCCGGCCACCAGCAGCAGGAACGTCATGGCGATCAGCTCGTCCTCGTCCAGCCGCTTCTCCTCGTCCCGAGCGATGATCAAAGCGCTGAGCAGGTCGTCTCCGGCGTCGGCTCGTTTGGCTTCCAGAAGCCTGATCAGGTACGCGCGCATGTGCTGCCAGGCACTGTCGATCACGGCCGGGTCCGGCGGCTCGGGTCCCCGGAGGATCATGTCGTCGGTCCACCGCTGGAAGTCGTACCGGTCCGTAGTGGGCACCCCGAGCAGCTCGCTGATCACGGCGACCGGAAGCGGCAGCGCGAAGTCGGCGACGAGGTCCGCGCAGCCGGCCCGCACGATCGCGTCGAGCAGTTCGTCGGTGATGGCCTGGACACGGGGCCGCAGCTCGGCCACCCGGCGCGCGGTGAACGCCTTCGAGACCAGGCGGCGCAGGCGGGCGTGGTCGGGCGGGTCCGCCCGGAGCATGGTGCTCAGCATGGACTCGCGCTCCGTCGCGGGCAGCTGTCGGAGGAGTCGGGGGTCCGACGCGTCGCGGACGTCGCTGCTCAGGCGCGGGTCGCGCAGCGCGGCGAGGCCGTCCTCGTAACGCGTGACCAGCCAGGCCTCCAGGCCGCCGACGATGACCGCGCGCCGCACCGGGCCCTCCTCGCACAGCTGTCGGTAGAACGGGAACGGGTTCGCCACGAAGGCCGGATCGGCATAGGGAAGCAAGAGCGGCTGCTCGCTCATCGTCGTCTCCCGAAGTACGTCGAAGTGCTTCACGGATCGTCTGGGTTCGCCAGGGATTGCGCGGCGAATTCAGCAGATCTTGAGTACATATATCCCAGTATGGAGACTCCGTGATTCGCGCTGAAAGGGCCTGATGGGGTGGACCGCGTGCGGTGTGATGGGCGGCGGCCCCGCCGGAATGGGCCTCGCCCTGCTGCTGGCCCGGTCCGGAGTGGAGGTCACTGTCCTGGCCCTGAACCGGTGGCTTGTATGGCGGCGGTGGTGCGTGACCGGTTCACCGTGACCGCGCACGCTGGACATCTGGCGCAGGCGATCGCGGCCGGCAGGGGGCGCGTCCCGGATGGCCTCGCCTGGAAACGCGGTCGACGGACGCCTCGCGTGTCCATTACCGTCCGTGGCTGTGAGCAGCAGACTCCGTGAGGTCGCGGCGCGCAACGCGCGCATCGTCGAAGAAGGTTCCTACCAGCTGGAGGATGGCCGCAGGGTCGAGGTGCGTGAGACGCTCGCCGCGGCCCGCTCCGGGACCGTCAGCTACGCCCCCGCCGCCTTGCGGGACCTCGCCGCCGAGCGCTTTCCGCTGACGCACGGCACCGCCTTCACGGTCACGGCGGAGAGCAGCCTGCAGGCGGCACGCCGACTGCATCTGGCCGGGGCCGGACACATCGCGGTGCTCAACTTCGCCTCCGCCCGCAACCCCGGAGGCGGTTACCTCGGCGGCGCCCGCGCGCAGGAGGAGGACCTGTGCCGCACCTCTCTGCTGTATCCGTGCCTGCTCGAGGCTCCGGACTACTACGCGGCACACCGGGCGTCCGCGGACCTGCTCTACAGCCACCGCGTGATCTGGTCGCCCGCGGTCCCCGTGCACCGCGGCGACCGCGGTGAGTTGCTGACCGAGCCCTATCCCGTGTCGTTCTTGACCTGCCCGGCGCCCAACGCAGGGCAGGCACTGCGGCGCGACCTGGGAGCGAGCGAGGAGATCGCCAGGGTGCTGCGCGAGCGTGCCGGGCTGGTACTCGCGGTCGCCGCCCACCACGGGGTGTGCGAGTTGGTGCTGGGTGCGTGGGGCTGCGGCGTGTTCCGCAACGACCCGGAACAGGTCGCCGATGCCTTCCACGCGCACCTGGCGGCCGACACGGGCGCGTACCGGGACGTGTTCGCGAAGGTTGTGTTCGCGGTGTGGGACCGCACGCCGCGGTCGCCGAACCGGGCCGCCTTCGCCGCCCGGTTCGGCGGATAGCCGGGCCGGGCGGTCCGTTCGCCGCGGCGGCACAGGCCGGTCCCGCGTCGGCTGCTGCGACTGCCGTGTCGGGCACGCGCTGGCCGTGTTGTGGGGGAGGGTGCGCCGGACGGCTGAACGCCGGTCGGGCGAGGATCCTGCCCTCTGGTACGTCCGGGCTACGTCGCTTTACGCGCTCCCCTGAGACGCCGTGACCAGCCCCGGTCGGGACATCTGCGGCCACACCAGCAACACATAGCCCACGCCGCACTGTTGACGCGTGTCAATGATGATCATAGGCTCCCTCGCCGTCGGCTCCGGCGCGTACTCGGAATCCAGATTCCGTCCGTCTGCGCGCGGTCGCCCCTCGTCGACCCGTCGACGACGGGCCCGGGGCCGCTGCCCGACAGCGCCACCTGCACCGCCCCGTACCGACAACTCCGGGAGCAGCAAGTGAGAAGACGACGCACGGCCCCCTGGGCCGCCTCAGTCGCCATCACCACCCTCGCATTGACCGGCACGCTCGCCGGACCCGCCACCGCAGCACCCGACACCACATCCGAGTCCGCCACCGCAGGGCAGGCCCGGTCGGAGGTGGCCACCGCGACCGACCCCGTCACGCACGAGGAGAACGATCGCGTCCCGGAGGGCTCGCTCTGGACTCAGCACTACTTCCCCTCCTCGGACGACAGCGGGGTCGAGCTGCACGCCGACGTGCTGCGCCCGGCAGGCCTGCCGGCGGATGCGAAGACGCCGGTGATCCTGTCGGTGGGCCCGTACTTCTCCCACGCGGGAGAGAGCTCCCCCGCGGGGTGGAACCAGGTCGGGCCATCGGCACGCTTCCAGGACTTCATCGACGGTGCGCGCCTCATGGAACGCGGATACACCTTCGTGATGGTCGACCTTCGCGGCTTCGGCGGCAGCACCGGCTGCCTGGACTTCCTCGGCCCGGGGGAGCAGGCCGACATCAAGGCGGCCGTCGAGTGGTCAGCCAGCCAGCCGTGGTCGACCGGCAAGGTCGGCATGTACGGCAAGTCGTACGACGCCAACACCGGGCTGGCGGCCAATACCCTCAAGCTGAAGCCTCTGCGGGCGATCGTTTCCCAAGAACCGACCTGGAACAGGTACAACTACCTGTACAGCAACGGGGTGCCGCGTTCCAACGTGACCAGCACCCCGCGGGGTTACTACTCGATCGCGACGATGGCGCCGCTGGCCGACGACAGCGACCACTACAAGGCGAACGCGGGGTACGAGAAGAACCACCCCGAGTGCGAGAGCGACAACCTCACCAACACCCAGAACCCCGACCCGAAGTCGCCGTTCTGGCGTGCCCGTGATTTTGCCTCCCGCGCCGCCGGAACCCAGACGCCGCTGTTCGTCACGTCGGGCTTCATCGAGGACAACACCAAGCCCGAGCAGATGCAGAAGTACCTGGCCAACCATCAGGGCCCGCAACGCGGTTGGATCGGCCAGTGGGAGCATGTGCGCGGTAACGAGACCAATGCCAAGGGCCAGCTCAAGATGGGCCGGGCGGGCTGGTTCGACGAGGTGATGCGGTTCTACGACCAGTACCTCCGCGGCATCGAACCGTCGGTGACCGACCCGGCGTTCTCCCTCGAGGACAGCCTCGGCCACTGGCGTGCCCAGCCGACCTGGCCGGTGACCAATGACTCGTACAAGGTGCGGTTGGCGCCCGGGCAGTACGTCGACGACGGCGGCAAGGCACAGAAGGCCGGCCTGTCGATGACGGCGCCGGACTCTCAGGGCTGGGACATCGAGGACGCGCCGGGGGTCGGCTCGCCGACGACTGACCGGACGAGTGCGCTCAGCGCCGACGCCCCCGCCAACAGCTACTGGACCTGGTCCACGCCCGCCGCTGAGCAGGTGCGGATCACGGGCAGCCCGGAGATCACGCTGAAGACCAGGGGTCAGGGCAACGTCTGGGCGCGGCTGTGGGACATCGCTCCGGACGGCAAGGCGACGATGTTCAACGAGAACGTCGCACTGCTGGAAAGCAGCGGATCGACCTCCTTCGCCCTGAAGGCGACGGACTGGACCTTCGAGCAAGGGCACCGGCTGGGGGTCCAGATCGGAACCATCACCTCAAACGGCTGGCGGAGCGTTCCCTCGGGGGAGACGATCACGGTCTCCGACGCGCGGCTCGCCCTCGAGGTGCAGGACCCGCGGTTCGACTCGCCGACCCAGGGTGACCGCTCGCCGTACCTGGACACGTACGTACGGGCGAACACCACCACGCTGAACAACGTCGGCACCCCCACCTTCCCGCTGAGCATCTCAAAGAACGGATGACCCAGCGGCTGCCCGGCACCCGCCCGTGCGGGTGCCGGGCAGCGTGGTCGCCGGGTATCGGGCGCCGCCGCGCCACCAAGCAGGGTGTCGAGGGACGTCGGCTGTCGCCGGCGTCCCTCGTCCGCGCCTCAGTGGGTGCCCGGGGCCGCCTCCGCGGGGGCGAGTCCTCGAGGGCCCGCGGTGCCGAACGCCTGCCGGTCCGGCGCCGGTCCGGCGACCGGCACCTCGATCTCGACGACCGGCTGTTCCGGGGCGCCCACCTGAGGCACCGTGCTGGACGCGGTGCCCGTCGTGGCCGCGACCACCGCGGCCGGGGCGCCGCCCCGGCGCCGGACCGCACCGGGGACGAGCGGCCGGCCGCCGGCGTGCAGGGCGACCGCCGTCAGCGGCAGCGCCAGCAGGAGCAGTCCGGCGCCCAGTACCAGGCCCATCGCCGGGTAGCCGGCGCCCGCGGACAGCAGACTTCCGACGAGCGGGCCGCATGCGGTGCCCAGCGAGGACGCGGATCCGGCCAGCACCGCCCAGCGGCCGCGCGGGTCGAGCGAGGCCGCCAGTCCGATGAGGTAGGAGAGGACGATCGGGTAGACGGTGTTCCAGGCGATCTCGCCGGTCGCGAACGACGGCAGGTCGTCCGCCGAGGCGCTGACCGCGATGCAGCAGGCGATCAGTGCGGTGCCCGCTCCGATCGGTAGTGCCCGTCCGAGCCGCGCGCCGAGCGCGCTCGCGCCGATGACGCCGAGCAGCCCGGTGCCCAGGGCTGTGGCGAAGACCGCGCCGACGGTGACCTCGCTCAGCCCTGCCTGGTGCAGGCCGATGCGGCCGCTCACGCCCCACAGCGAGTTCTGCGCCATGGACCAGAACAGCATCGAGCCCGCGAGGACGAGCCCCGAGCGGAGGTAGGGGAGCGGGCCGCGCGGCGCCGCCGTGTGACCAGGCGCCACTGCACCGGCGAGTCGGCCCGTCGCGGGCCACACCAGCAGCGCGGTCAGCGCGATCGCAGCGAACGGCAGCCCGTGTCCGGGCCCGAGGTGAGGGATCGTCAGGTACACGGCGCCGGCGAGCGCGGAGACGCTCAGCAGTCCGAAGGTCGAGGTGCGGTGCGGGTCGCGCTGGGCCGCGATGCCCGACGCGGCGACCGTCGTCGCCGTGCCCGAGCCGAAACCGCCCGCCATCGCCCCGGCGACCACCACCGGCACACTGTCCGACAGGGCCGCGCAGCCGTAGCCGAGCGCCGCGAGCAGCAGTCCGGAGCGGGCCAGACGCCGTGGCCCGAACCGCTCGACGCGCGCCGCGAGCGTGAAGCCCGCCGCCGCGGAACTCAGCAGCAACGCACTGCCGACGAGCCCCGCTTGCGCGGGCCCGAGGCCCAGCCGGTCGTCGAGGCGGCCGACGATGGTGGGCAGCAGATAGGGCGCGAGGTAGCCCGCCATGAAAAGGGCGACGAGGGGCCAGGAGGAACCGCGCGAGAGCGCGGGCGCGGGGGAGGACACGGGCGTTCCCAGGGCATGCGAAAGCGACAGGGGGGGGAGGGGTGGAGAAAGAAAAAGAGGGGGGTGGGCGACCGTCGACGGACAGGAACGCGAGGCAATTTGTATCAAGCGCGGGCATGCCCAAAAAAGCCGGGGAGATGTGATCTGCATCACATGGCGTTTGGTGTCCAGGACCCTGGGCAGAAGTGACGCCCCGTCTGGTTCGACGGGGAGCGTCTGTGCAGGTCAGCGGCGGTTTGGAGGCGAAGTGGGCAGAGGACTGGAGAAGTCCGGCATCACCGCCGCCACCGCTGAGGCAAGGAGGAGAAGCAGGCGTCGTAACCTCCTCGGGTGAACGACTCCTCTTGCTTCTGCCTCCTGTGCGTCCCCCCTCCGGACGGTCCGGCCTGGGAGGAACGTGATAGCCGCATAGCCGCAAGCGTTTCCGAGTTCGGCTGGCACGTGATGGGCGTCGGCGCAGGGGGCGATGCGCCGGCGGACTGGGCCTACTCGATCGGCCTGTGGCACACCCTGCGCAGCCCTGAGGTCTGCGTCTTCGGCCTGCGGATCGAGACGATGATGCCCATCCTCAACGTCGCGGGCGGAGAGATCCGTAACGGTCACCCGCTGGAAGCCGACCAGGTGCGCGACGACATCCTGAACGGCTACCCGGTGACCGTCCGGCCGGTGCACCCAAGCTGGTACCGGGACTTCTTCGGTGCCGGGATCGACTACTACCAGGCCCCTCCGCCTCCGGTCATGCAGTTGTTCTGGCCGGACAAGGAAGGCCGCTTCCCCTGGGACGACCAGGCCGAAGAGTACTGCCGCGCGAGCCAGCCTCTTCTGTGGATCTCGAAGGAGGAAACCAGCGGACCGTGGGCCGATCTCGACTGAGGCCGACGCTCGGTCCTGGGCGGCGTGGCCTGGTGGGGGCCAACGGCCGCTCAGCCCGCTTCCACCAGAAGTGCTGGTTCGAGCAGCCCCGGACGACCATGAGGCTGAGGGTCAGGGGCGGTTCAGGCCCCACGTCTGCAGGGCGTAGGGCCGTCCCTTCTCCTCACCCCTGATCAGCGGCACGTCGAGCAGCCTGAAGCCGGCCTTGGTGGCCACGGCGACACTCGCGGCGTTCTCGGCCTCCAGCTCCAGGATCACCTGCCCCGCGCTCAGCTGCTCGAAGGCGTACGCGGCCATCACCCGCACCGCACGCGCCGCAAGCCCCCGGCCGCGGTGCGCCGGGCCGACCGCGTAGCCGAGCTCTGCGCCCTCGGGCGCACGCCGCAGCATCACCTCGCCGAGCGGTGCGCCGCCGTCGACGGTGATGGCGAGCAGGATGGTCGTGCCCTCCGCCCGCAGCTGCCGGTCCCGGTCCAGCCGTGCGCGGGCGGCCGCTTCGTCGAAGGGGGAGACGATCGGTGTCCAGTACGCGATGTCGGGGTGGTCGAACAGCTCCGGCATCGCGGCCAGGTCCGCCTCCGTCCAGTCGCGGAGGACGAGCCCCTCTCCCGTGAGCTCGATCCGCTCGGGAAAGGACGACGTGGTGCCGCTCATGCTGGGGGACCTCCCTTGCCTGTTCAGGACAAGGCAGGATAACTGGGCGCAGGCAAGTGATTGCGCCAGGACGCGGAGCGCCGGTCTGTGCGCGCTTCGCCCACGCGACCGCTGATGCGGACACTCCGCGCCGAATCTAGACTGAGCGAGGCGTAGAAAGTCCTGGATTAGGGAGATGTGCACCGTGGCCAAACGAGGGAACAAGCGACGCGGACGTAAGAAGAAGAAGGCCAATCACGGCAAGCGTCCCAACGCCTGAGCCGACCTGAGCCCGTCAAGCCGTCACTGTCTCGCCGTCCGGGAACGTGACGCTCACCCGCCCGTCGTCCCCGCGCGTGCACGTGATCGACTCGCGCAGGGCCCAAGGGTGGACGACGTCGCGGGTGAGCACCACCAAGGTGACGTGGACACTCTCACCGCCCGGATGGCGCACGGCTCGCAGGTACGGGGTCGCCGAGTGCGGGCCGTAGGCGTTCGCCTCGACCTCGCGCGCGACGCCCGTCTCCTCGTCCCATCCGTACAGCGCGGCCACGGCGCTGGTCAGCCCCGACTCCGTACGGGTCAGCGCCCAGCCGGGCCCCTGTTCCGAGTGCGGGCGCACCATGTCGGCGACCGCGTACCCGCCCTCGCGCACGGTCACGCCCTCAGGCGCCCGCACCCGATGCACGCGCAGCTCCCACGGCCCGTGCAGCACACTCGTCGACTCGATGGGGAACTCGTCTTTCATGGCCGGGAGCTGCACGTCGTGACGGGACGACGCGCGGCGCCCCTGGCAGCCGAGGGGGTGGATGCGGCGGCGGCGCGACGGGGTGCCGTCTGCGGCGAGCAGCGCGATGTGGTTGTCGACTGCGCGGGCCCAGGCGTGCGGCGCGGATTCCGGGGCGGTGGCCGTGGAGTAGGCGAACTTGGCGTAGTGCGGGTCGTCGCTCGCCGGGCCGTCCGGCGGGTTGTGGTCGCTGCCGTGGTTGACCAGGCGGACGACACCGTCGTGCGGGGTGCCGTGCAGTAGCCAGCCGGGCGCGGGAAGCGCCGTGTACTGCGTGGACTGCTCGACGGGCAGCGGGAGTTCCCGGTCCGTCCACACCGGGTGGTCGGCGGGAAGCAGCAGACCGAGGAACCCCTTGCTCGCCCAGTACGGCGACGCGGGCCCCGAGTACGGCTGTGTCGCGGGCAGGAACGTGTCGTACCAGCCCATCGGCAGCAGTCCCCGCTCGTCCGGCACCCCGTGCTCGGCGAAGTGCCGGGCCGCGCCGGAGGCGAGGCGCCGGGTCAGGCCCGGCGCGAGCGGGGTGCAGTCGGCGAGCGCGCCCAGCCACACCGGAGCCGTCGCCGCGATGCGGTACGTCAGCGACCGGCCCTGGTGCACCGGCGCGCCGTCCGCGCCGAAGAACTGCGGGTATGTGGTGAGGAACTGGGACAGCCGCTCCCGGTAGACGGCGCCCCGCCCGCCGTCCCCGTCCGGCCCCGCCATGCGGGCCCACAGCAGCGGGTACAGGTGCATGGCCCAGCCGATGTAGTAGTCGAAGTTGCGGCCGTCGCCGTCCGTGTACCAGCCGTCGCCGACGTACCAGTCCTCGATCCGGTCGAGGCCGGCGTCGATGTCGCCCTGGTCGAACGGTGCGCCGACCGAGGCGAGGAACTGCTCGGACACCACTTGGAACAGGCGCCAGTTGTTGTCCCAGGTCTTCGCGCCGACGAACCCGGAGAACCAGTCGACGACCCGCTCCTGGACCCGGGTGTCGAGCCGGTCCCAGATCCAGGGGCGGGTCTCGTGCAGGCCGAGCGCGATCGAGGCGGCCTCGACCATCTGCTGGGAGCAGTCGGTGAGTTCCGGCCAGGCTTCGCCGCTGTCACGGTCCGTGCCCGTTGTCAGACCCTGCGTGTACCTTTCGATCAGGTGGGAGACGGCCGTGGAATCTGTGCTGTCGCTGCCGCCCGCGCCCGCGATCCGGAAGGAGGCCAGCAGGAATGTCCGAGCGAACCCTTCGAGCCCGTCCGAGACGACCCCGGACCAGCTGGCCCGCCCCGGCAGCCGGTACTGCGCGAAGCCCGGTGTGGCGTAGGGCATCAGGGCCGACAGTTGCCGGTCGGCCAGGGCCTCCCAGTGCGCCCGGGTCCAGCCGGTCAGGGGGGAGCGGACGCGGTCGGTGGGCGGCAGGGGGAAGTGGGGGGCGGGCATGGTGGTTCGCTGGCTCCTTCGTCGGGCGGCGGGCGGCACGGGTGGGGCGGTGGCGGCGGGCTCAGCGCAGCCGGGCGGTGTGCGTATGACCCCGGGAGCCGCCCACGCGGACGGTGAGCAGGGGCTGTCGGCCCGGCACGACGGACACCGTGTCGTCGGCGCTGACCACCCGGCTCACGGGGAAGGGGAGCCGGACGGTCAGGGTCGTCGCCGTACGGCCCGGATCCGCCACCGCCACCGTTATGCCCTCGTCGCGGCGGCACACCAGGACGGTTCCGGGGCCGTCCGCGCTCAGCCCGTCGACCGAGCCCGCCGCCCAGAAGTGTGCCGCGAGCAGGCCGAGACGGGGTGAGGCGACGGCCTGGACGGTGGCGTCGTTGGCGAGTACGCGCGCCGGGAGGGAGCGGGACCAGGCCAGGGTCGCGGCAGGGGTCGCGCCCGGCAGCAGGACGTAGGCGTAGGAGGCGGACGTGGGGGAGGGGCCGTGGTCGAACCAGAGGGTGGCGTAGCGGCGGCTCACCGGGGTGGTGCTGCCGCCGGTGTCCGCACCGGTGTTGAGGGCGCTCCACGTGCCGGTCCGCTCCTCGCGCAGGGCGCGCAGCGGTCCGCCGGAGGGGAAGACATAGCCGCCCGTGCCCTCCAGGTGGGCCCAGCGTGCGTCGTCCAGTGCGGCCGACCAGCCCTGCTCCGTGGGCTGCCGATGCCCGTCGACGATGAGCAGCGGCGCCCCTTCGGCGTGCAGGTTCCGGTTCTCCACCACCGTCTCGATCGTCCTGCCGTCACTCGCCGTGATCCCGGCGCCGAGCGCGAGGACCGCGTTGTCCAGGAAGAACCACGCCTTCTTGGCCCGCAGCGTCGACCCGTCCGCGATCAGCTCCATCGCGGCGGCACCGAAGCGGGCGTCGAGCACGGCGCCGCCCGCGACCGCGTTCTTCGGGCGGAAGGTGCCGGTCCCGCCGCCGGTCCCGAGATCGGCCCGCGCGCGGGTGTCCACCGTCGTGCCCGGCAGCCGGTAGGGGTCGACGGTCGGCCAGAAGGAGTCACCGAAGGCGTCCGGGTCGTCGCCGTCGTACAGGTACGTCATGCCGTCGCCGGTGTACCAGCCGTGCAGATTCTCGCCGTTGCCCATCTCGTAGGCGGCGATGCGCTTCGACGACAGTGACAGCGCACACGCCCAGGACGGGCGCCGATGCACCACGCGGTCCATGTCTGCGAGGACCAGGTGCCCGGTGAGGCGGTCCGCGGGCCGCACCGCCGGATCGTCGAGGAGGGCCTTCGCGCGGGCCAGGGCGGGGATCCCGATGAGTTCCTTGTACGGCGTCCTCGTGTTGCGCAGGATCCAGCCCTTGGCCGCCGCGCGCCAGCGGTCCGCGTACGCCTGCGGTGCCCCGTCGGCGAGTTGGAGGATGTGCGAGACCGCGGCTGCACCGTCGTTGTGGTCGCGGGCGGACTCGCGGGAGATGGCACGGCCGCGCACCGCGTCCATCATCAGACCGTCGAACAGGAAGGGCTCGAAGCTCCGCTCGACAGCCTCGTACAGCACCTCGACCGAGGGGTCGGTGACGGCCCAGTCGGAGCCGGCGAGCAGCGCGATCAGCTGGCCGGCGCCGCCCAGCAGGACGCTGCCGTACGTGCCCGTGTACGCGACGTTGGAGTGCTGTACGAACGAGCCGTCGCGGTAGAACCCATCACCCGAAGTGACGTACTGGAACAGGCTGTTCTTCCCGTTGTCGCGGACGTCGGACAGGGCGTCGCGGGCCAGGGCGAGCGCGGCGGGGTCGCGCGCGAGCAGCCCGCGCAGGGCGACGATGACGGCCTTGTCGGAGCGGTTCGCGCCGGTCTCTGCGAGGGTCGGGGAGTTGGTGCGGCGATCCGCATTGGGGACGAACCTGGCCACCGTCTTCACATAGGCGTCGCGGTCCTCCGCGGGGAGATCGGCGCGCAGCAGCACGCAGACGTCCATCAGCGCGCGCGGCGCGCCGATCTCCCAGAACCACCAGTTGCCGGTCTCGGAACGGGAGGCGTTGTAGCCCACGGTGTGCAGGAAGCGCAGCGCGTCGAGGATCCCGTCGCGCACGGCCGCCTGCCCGGTGAGGGAGGTGCCGGGGGTGGCCCACGCGGTCGCGAGCGTGCGCAGCCGCGGATAACTCTGGCCGAACATGCCGGGATCGGAGGCCGGGGACAGATCGGCCCACAGTGCCTTGCGGCCGGCGGAGGTGTCGATCTGCCGCCACCAGGCGGAGGCCTGTGTGTCCAGGGCGGTGAGCGCGGCGGCGAAGTCCGGGTCCTCGGGGTCGAAGGCGCCGCCGGTCAGCTGTTGCGCGGCGCGGGCGAGCAGGGGCTCGTACGGGTCGTCGGCGGAACCGGTGGCGGCACTCGCGACGCCCGGGCGGGCGACGAGGGTGGCGACCGCGCCCGCTCCGGCGAGCGCGAGGGTCTGGCGTCTGCTCAGGTCCATGGTGGGTCTCGTCCTCCGGGTCAGTCGGTCAGCGTGGCGGGGTCGGTCGTCGGCTTCGGAAGATGGAGTGCGGCCAGTTCGGCCCGTCCCTCGGCGTCGACGGGGAACGCCCAGGTGGTGACGAAGAAGTCGGTGAGGTCGCGCTCCGCGACACGGCTCGCGTACGTGGCCAGCGCGCGGTACCGCTTGGCCGTCTCGGTGTAGTCCGACTGGGGGTTCTCCTCGCGCACCAGCTTGTGCATCCTGGGCCAGAAGTCGTCACCGAAGGCCAGCTCCAGCTGCCGCAGCGGCACGAGCTTCTCGTACGCGCTGAAGGACTTCTCGTACGTCAGCCCCGCCGTGCCGAACTTGGCCCGGGCGGACTGGAAGTAGTTCAGGCCCGTCTTCGGGTCGACGGTGAGCAGGTTGGAGGGCTGGCCGAGGGCGCGCTGCACGGCCAGCGAGTAGATGTTCACCGTGACCTCGGTCAGCCCCGACGGCTTGTACGCCATCTGTTGGTGCAGATGGCCGAGTTCGTGGTACAGCCCCCAGCCGCGGGTGCGCAGCCCCTCCACCGTGGTGGCCCGGTCGAGATAGGCGCGCGGGAACCCGTTGTAGCCGTGCGTCGCGTATGCGCCGACGCCGGACGGCACCACCGACACCTCGGTGAAGTGGTAGCCGCCGGCCTTGGGCCGGTGTACCGGCTTCGAACCGTCCAGGCCGCTGATGTCGGATTCGGCCTCGATGATCTGCTCCAGAAGGCGCAGCAGTGCGGCGTGGTCCTCCTCCCGGTACAGCAGCGCGCCGTCCCGGGTGAGCGTCACGATGGAGCGCGGCCCGTGCAGCTCGACGACCGGGACATCGGTGTACGTGTCCAACTGGCCCTGGTAGTCGGCCTCGGTGGTGCGTCCGAGCGTGAAGACCGGCATCGGTACGGAGCCGCTCTTGAACCGGACCGCGGCGCGCTGCCCGTGGCCCTCCAGGGTGAAGTAGACGGGTCCGCCGTACGGATCGGTCACGGTGTTCGCGCCGGGCTTCAGCTGATGGCTGCGTGGTTCGGTGACGGTGCCGTAGTAGTCCCACTGCCCGATCCAGAGGGTCGGCACCACGCCGTCGTAGGGCAGCACGTCGAAGCGGAGGGGGGTGGCCGGCGGGACGTAGCGGCCGGTCGTCTGGAACTCGGAGCCGCGCAGGGCCTGGCCGAGGCGGAGCCGCTCCGCCTCGGCGGAGGGGCGGGCGACGAGCGGCACGGTGAGGTCGCCGGCGGCCCGCGCGGTGCCGGCGCCGAGGGCGACGGCCGCACCGGCACCTGCCAGTGCGGCGAGCACGGTGCGACGGCCGGGGCCGGACGGCTCGGCGGGGTCATGGAGAGGCTTGTGGGCATGGCGCATCCAGGGACTCCCATGGGGACGGACGACGTCGGAGCGATGGGCGGGACGAGCGGTGGGACTGCGCCAGCATGTAAGCGTTTGCTATCCGCCCGCAAGAGGGTTCGCCGAGTTTCTGTTCGTTACTATGCGGATCGGGGCTCTTGCGAGCAGAATCAAGCAAGCCGTGCCCGGTGTCAGCTCCGGCGCGGCTTGCCGTTCCCCGAGGGCGTGTTCATCGGTGCCGCCACCGACTCCCGCACGACGATGTGCGTGCCGAGGCGCAGCGTCCCGGTCGTCGGGGCGCGCCAGTCGTCCTCGTCGCCGCCGTTGAGTGCGACCCGCACCGCCTGCCGACCCATCTCCTCCAGCGGGATCCGCACGGTCGTCAGCCGGGGCCGCAGCTCCTGGGCCACCGGGATGTCGTCGTACCCGACCAGCGACATGTCCTGCGGGATGCGCAGCCCGGCCTCTTCCAGAGCCTGCGCCGCGCCCGCCGCCACGATGTCGTTCGCGGCGAACACGGCGGTGAACTCCGGGTCGCCGCTCAGCAGTTCGGCCATGCGCCGGTACCCGAAGGCGCGGCTGAAGGCGCCGGGCTGTTCCAGCTCCGGGGCCCGCGCGATGCCGCGCAGTTCGAGCGCGCGCCGGTGTCCGGCGAGCCGGTCCCGCGCCGTGGAGAGGCCGGGCGGCCCGCCCAGGTAGAGGATCCGCTCATGGCCCTGCGTGATCAGGTGGTCGGTGATGGCGAAGGCGCCACCCTCGTTGTCGTACTCGACCCCGACCGTCGGTACGCCGTCGCCGAGCGAGGGCCGCCCGCACAGCACGAGCTTCGACCCGCCCGCGTCCAGCTCCCGGGCCCGGCGCGCCAGTTCGGCCTTGTAGGCGCGGTCCTCGACGCTGCCGCCGACCAGCACCACGGCGTCCGCTCGCCGCTCGTGCATCAGCTCGATGAAGGCGAGCTCGCGCTGCGGGTCGCCCTGGGTGCAGCACACCAGGCAGAGCCGGTCGCCGTCGGTGGCCTCGCGTTCGACGCCGCGCGCGATGTACGCGTAGAACGGATCGATCAGCTCGCTGACGATGATGCCGACGGTGCGGCCGGAGGCGCCGGCCAGCGCTCGGGCATGCGCGTTGACCACATAACCGAGGTCGCGCATGGCCGCCTCGACGCGCTCGCGCGTGGCGGTGGAGACCGGATAGTTGCGGTTCATCACACGGGAGACGGTCGCCGTGGACACCCCGGCGCGCTTCGCGACGTCGACGACCGTCGCGCGGCGCTGCCCGTTCCGGTCGCCCTGCCGCTCGCCGTACCCATCCGGCCCGGGTGCCGTGGCACTCTGCTGGGACATCCGGCCCACCCCCTGATGGTCGTGCTGGTCTGCATGTGGTCGGTCCGCCCCAGAGCCTATGGCGTGCGGCGGTGGTTTGGTCATGCGATCCGCTCCAGGTCCTCCAGGAGTACGGCGTGGGCCAGCGGCACCCCGCGCGCGTACCGGGCCAGTTCGTCGACGGCGAGCGCGCCGAGCCTGCCCACCTCGTTGCCCTGGGCACCCGCCATGTGCGGGGTGATGAAGACGTTGGGCAGGTCCCACAGCGGGTGTCCCGCGGGCAGCGGCTCCGGGTCCGTGACGTCGAGCACGGCGTCGATCCGGCCGCTGACCAGGTGTTCCGTGAGGGCTTCCGTGTCCACGAGCGGACCGCGCGCGGTGTTCACCAGCAGCGTGCCCGGGCGCATCAGGCCGAACCGGCGGGCATCGAGCAGATGGTGGGTCTCCGCGGTGTCCGGCGCGTGCAGGGTCACCACGTCGCTGGTCGCCACCAGGGTGTCCAGGTCGGTGCGGGTGGCGCCGAGCAGCTCCGCCTCGGCGTCCCCGATGTACGGGTCGTACAGGAGCACCTCGGCGTCGAGGGCGCGCAGCAGTTCCGCGACGCGACGGCCGATGCGCGAGGCGCCGACCACGCCGACCGTGATACCGCGGGTGCCGAGCCAGTGGTGGCGCTCCAGATCGGCGTCGGTGCGGTGGGTGCGCCGGCCGCGGAAGAGATGGGCGAGCGGGAAGGCCCGCTTGGCGCCCAGGATGATCGCCGCGAGCGTGAACTCGGCGACCGGCACGGCGTTGGCCGCGGCCGCCGAGGAGACCGCGATACCGCGCTCGTAGGCCTCCCGGCTCAGGAACGTCTTCACGGTGCCGGCCGCGTGGATCACCGCGCGCAGCCGGGGCGCCCGGTCGAGCGCGGCCCTGTCGACCGGTGGGCAGCCCCAGCCGGTGAGCAGGACCTCGCACTCGGCGAGGGCCGCCTGCGCCTGCGGGCTGGTGAACTCCCGTACGACACGCGGAGGCCGGATGTCCGCGGTCTCCTCCAGGCGCGCCCGCACGGCGGGCGGGAAGACGTCGTCCACGACCGAGGAGTCCATCGCGAGGACCGTACGGGGCCGCCGCGGGGGCGGTGTGGCGTCGGTGGCCTCGGCCTCGACCGGCGCCTCGTCAGTGGTACGCACCCTGCCTCCGGACAGTAAACGTGTTCTATGGCGGAACCGAACGCTAGGGAGCACGTCGCTCGACCGTCAAGGTCAGAAAGAAAGTATGGCGGTCAAGTTGCCCTGGTACAGCAGGAAATGACGGCCTGAAGTGGCTGGTTCGCAGCGCTTCCCCGCCCGGTCAAATCTCCGGATCTATTGACGATGGGGTTAACCGCTTACTAACTTGCCGCCGCAGAAACGCAGTTCCTGCGCCAACCGGCCGAACAGGACCGCTCCATGACTGTCTCCGCACCACCGAACGCCGTCGACCGCGTTCCCCGCAAGACCCTTTGGCAGCGTCTCAAGCGCGACAAAGTGATGCTGCTGCTGTGCCTGCCCGGCTTCCTGTACTTTGTGGTGTTCCACTACGTACCGCTGCTGGGCTACATGGTGGCCTTCCAGGACTACCAGCCCTACCTGGGCTACATGCACAGTGCCTGGACCGGCTTCACCAACTTCACGACGGCCTTTGCCGACCCCGACTTCTGGTCGGCGACCGGCAACACCCTGGAGATCGCGCTCGTCCAGCTCGTCCTGTTCTTCCCCGTGCCGATCGCGCTCGCACTGCTGCTCAACAGCATCGTCAGCGACAAGCTACGCCGCTTCGTGCAGAGCGTCGTCTACCTGCCCCACTTCATCGGCTGGGTCATCATCGTCTCGATCTTCCAGCAGATCCTGGGCGGCGCCGGCGTCGTACCCGACCTGCTCGCATCCCTCGGCCTGCCCCGCTACGACATGACGACCGACCCGAACGCCTTCCCCTGGCTGCTCGCGCTCCAGGTCATGTGGAAGGACGCCGGCTGGGGCACCATCATCATCCTCGCCGCACTGCTCTCCATCGACCGCGGCCTGTACGAGGCGGCGGCCATGGACGGCGCGGCCAGGTGGCGCCGCTTCTGGCACGTCACCCTGCCCGGCCTGTCCCCGGTGCTCGTCCTGCTGCTGATCCTCAACCTCGGCAACATCCTCACCGTCGGCTTCGAGCAGATCCTGCTCCAGCGCGACGCCGTCGGCCCCGACGCCGGTGAAGTCCTCGACACATACGTCTACTTCCACGGCATCAAGGACAACCAATGGGGCTCGGCGGCCGCCGTGGGCCTGGTGAAGGCGGTGATCGGCACCGTCCTCGTCATCGGCGCCAACAAGTTCGCCCACCGGCTCGGACATGAAGGGGTGTATCGCGGTGCTGACCGTTGAGACGTCCGCTGTGAAGACGCGCCGCGGGAGCGCAACCCGCCCCGCACCCACGGCGGGAGAACTGCGCCCCTCCGGCGCCCGGCCCCCGTGGATGGAGAAACCCACCCGGCTCGGCCTCGTGCTCAAGGGCCTCGCCCTCGTGATCGTCGTGGGTCTGGTGGCATACCCGCTGATCGGCGTGATCGGCACGAGCTTCGCCTCGCAGACCGACATCATCCAGTCCAACGGGCTCGTCCTGTGGCCCGACCACCCCAACTTCGACGCCTATCGCACCGCGTTCACCGGCGGGCGCGTGACCCGCGCCCTGTTCGTGAGCATCGGTGTCACCGTCATCGGCACCGCCTGCAGCCTCCTCGCCACCATCGGCATGGCGTACGGGCTGTCGCGGCGCGGCATCGTCGGCGGCCGGTTCATCCTCATGACCTCCCTGTTCACGATGCTCTTCAACGCGGGTGTCATCCCCAACTTCCTCCTGGTGAAGGAGCTCGGTCTCTACAACACCTTCGCCGCGCTCGTCCTGCCCACCATGGTCAGCGCCTTCAACCTCGTCGTGATGCGGGCCTTCTTCATGAACCTGCCGGAGGAGCTGTACGACGCCGCGAAGATGGACGGCGCGGGCGACTTCCGGACCCTGATCCGGGTCGTACTGCCGCTGTCCAAGGCGGTCATCGCCGTCGTCGGCCTGTTCTACGCCGTCGCGTACTGGAACGCGTACTTCAACGCGCTGCTCTACCTCGGCGACAACGACAAGTGGCCGCTGCCCATGGTCCTGCGCACCTTCATCCTCCAGGGCCAGAACCTCGACACCGCGGCAGCCGGCGAGGTGGTCGCCCCGCAGCAGGCCGTGCAGATGGCCGTCCTCGTCATCGCCGTCGTGCCGATCCTGCTCGTCTACCCCTTCCTCCAGCGGTTCTTCACCAAGGGCGTCCTCACCGGCGCCGTCAAGGGCTGACCCGCTCCCCGATCTGCCGCACCCGCACCCCCCAACCCTCCCCGTATCCCCTCGTGTTGAGGAGTCCCCCCATGTCCGGCACCACATCCGTCAACCGCCGCACCCTGCTCCGCTGGGGTGCGGGCGCCGGTCTCGCCGTCGCCGCGGCGCCGCTGCTCGCCGCGTGCGGCGACGGCGGCACCGGCGCCAAGGCCGAGGCCAAGAACGCCAAGCTGCTGCCGACCACCACCGTGCGCAACATCGGCATCAAGGCCGACCTGCCCGGCACCTCGGCGGGCGTCCCGAACGCCTTCCTGAAGTTCCCGGGCGAACTGGCACGCGCCACCGAAGGCACCCCCCTCAAGGGCGCCAAGAAGATCACCGCGGTCACCGAGACGTTCGCGCCGCTGCCGCCCGGCCGGGGCAAGAACGCCGCCTGGCGGGAGATCGAGAAGCTGCTCGGCACCCAGGTCGACTTCACGGCCGTGCCCGCGGACGACTACCCGGCGAAGTTCTCGACGATGGTCGCCGGTGACCAGTTGCCCGACATCTTCATGTACCCGGAGACGGGAGGTGTCGACAACATGGGCTCGTTCCTCGCCGCCAAGTGCGCCGAGCTGGGCCCCCACCTTTCCGGCGACAAGGTCAAGGACTATCCCAACCTCGCGGCCATCCCCCAGTACGCCTGGCGCGACGCCATCAAGGGCGGCAAGCTCTACGGCATCCCGATCGCCCGCTCGGGCAGCGCCGGCGTCGGCTTCTACCGGGCCGACCTGTTCAAGCAGGCGGGTGTCACCAGCCTCGACCAGATCGACAGCATCGAGCGGCTCGTCGAGCTGGCCAAGGACCTCACGGACGCCGGGAAGAAGCAGTACTTCTTCTCCGGCGGCGCCACCACCCTGCTCGCCATGTCGGCCGGGGCCCAGCACTTCTGGAAGTTCGACCGCAAGTCCGGCAAGTGGACGTACCAGCTGGAGGACGACAAGTTCCGGTACGCGGTCGAGACCGCCGCCAAGCTCTACAAGGCGGGCTGCTACTACCCGGGCACCGTGCAGATGTCCGGAGCCCAGAAGGCCCAGTACACGGATCTCTTCAAGAACGGCAAGGCCGCCTACGTCTTCGACGGCATGCCGGCGTACCTGACCACGGCCACCGGCTACGTCGACGCCATGGCGGCCATCGACAAGTCGTTCGACGTACGGCCCATGGTCCCGGTCGGCAAGGACGCGGTGACCTGGACCGACAACGTCGCGCTGCAGAACTGCTACATCCGCGAGGCAGGCGAGGAGCGGGTCAGGGAGCTGCTGCGGCTCGCCGACTTCGCCGCCTCGCCCTTCGGGTCGCTCGAATACACGCTCATCAACTACGGCGTCGAGAACGTCGACTACCAGCGGGACGAGAACGGCACGCCCGTCCTCACCAAGCAGGGCACCCAGGACGTGACCGTGCCGTGGGGCAAGCTCGCCTCCGCGACACCCGCGTTCTTCAGCGCCACGCACCCGGAGTCCGCCCGCTACGTGCACGAGGCGTACTCCGTACTGATCCCGAAGCTCATCGAGGACCCGACCCTCAGCTACTCCTCGCCGACCTGGGACTCCAAGGGGCTCGGCAGCCTCTACACCATCCACCTCGACGGTCTGAAGGACCTGGTCACCGGACGCAAGCCGTTGTCCGCGTACGACTCGGTCGTCAAGCAGTGGCGCAACGCCGGGGGCGACAAGTGTCGCGCCGAGTTCGAGCAGGCCTCGCAGAAGGGGAAGAAGTGACCACCAGCAGACGCGCGTTCCTCACGAAGGCGGCGGTCGCCGCCGCGATCACCGTACCGGTCCTGGGCTCGCCCGCCGGTGCCGCGGGGTTCGACCCGCGCCCCGGCTCCGACGGGGTCGGCGACCCGCTGTTCCCGACCCTCGGCAACGGCGGCTACCAGGTCGTCCACTACGACCTGACCTTCGACTTCACACCGGTGACGTACGACTTCACGGCCGTGGTGAAGCTGAACGCACAGGCCACGCAGGACCTTTCAGCGTTCAACCTGGACACCGACGGTCACACCATCGACTCGATCACGGTCAACGGCCGCGCCGCGTCCCACGCCCTGTCCCTGGGTCAGTCCGGCCAGGAGCTGACGGTCACCCCGGAGGCACCGCTCCACAAGGGCACCCCGTTCGACGTCACCGTCGCCTACCGCGGCAACGGCAAGGCGCCGCGGGCCGGACTGACCGGCTGGAGGTTCGGCTCGGACGGCGGCTTCGCCTCCGCCGTGCAGTCGTCACGGGCCGACACGTTCCTGCCGTGCAACGACACACCGTCCGACAAGGCCACCTGGACCTTCCACATCTCCGCGCCCGAAGGCTATGTCGCTGCCGCCAACGGTGAGTTGACCGGCCAGGACAAGCGCGCCGACGGCTCGACGGTCTGGCACTTCGCGCTGCGCGAGCGCATGCCGACGGAGCTGCTCGGCATCGCCGTCGTCAAGGGCACCTACCTGTACGGCACTTCGCACGCCGGGCTGCCGCTGCGGCACATCGTCCCGCAGGGCCAGGAGGACAAGTACGCCCCGATCGTCGCGCGCACGCCCGATCATCTCGCCTGGCTAGAGGCGAAGTTCGGCCGCTATCCGTTCTCCCTCTACGGCGTCCACATCTACGACGGGTACACCGACGCCCTCGAGAACACGACGCTCACCCTGATGGGCACCAACTGGTTCAAGCTCAGCACCGACGGCAACCCGACGTACGAGAACACCATGGTGCACGAGCTGACCCACCAGTGGTTCGGCGACAGCGTCACGCCGAACGACTGGCAGCAGGCCTGGCTCAACGAGGGCCCCGCCGTGTACTACGCCGCGCTCTACAGCGAGGAGCGCGGCTGGTCCGTCATGGCCGACAAGATGAAGGCGACGTACGCCAAGCTCGACGCGATCCGCGCGACCGACGGGCCGCCCGGGCTGCCCAAGGCCCTCGGCGGCACCAACATCTACGACGGCGGCGCGCTGGTGCTCTACGCACTCCAACTCCACGTTGGCCAAAAGAAGTTCGACCGGATCATGGGCCTATGGCCGCGCAGCTTCAAGGACCGCACGGTCACCAGCGAGGACTTCATCACCCACGCCGTCACCGTGGCGGGCGACCGCTCGCTGGACCCGTTCCTGCGGGACTGGCTGTTCGGCGCGAAAAACCCGCCGATGCCGGACCACCCGGACTGGACGGCCACGGCTTGACCGGGGGGCGGCCGGACCACGGCCGCCCCGCACGCATCGGCCCCGCACCTGAGCCGCACCCCCAATCCCCGGCCCGCCCCGAGCGGCGGGCCGTTCGAGCGGAAGGTCATTGCATGAGACCGCGCACCCGCACAACTCGCACCGCCGGAGCCGCGTTCCTCGTCGGCGCGGCGCTGCTTCTCAGCCCGCTGCCCGCCGCCGAGGCGGCCCCGGCCCCCAAGGTCCTGTACGCCGCACCGCACGGATCCGGGTCCCACTGCACCCTCGGGCGTCCCTGCTCGCTGGAGGACGCGCGGGACGCCGCCCGAGCCGTCACCGGACGCGAGATTCGCGTCGAACTCACCGATGGAACATACGAGTTGAGCGCGCCATTGCAACTTGACGCGAAGGACTCCGGAGTCACCTGGGCCGCCGCCCGCGGCGCGCGGCCCGTGCTCTCCGGCGGCCGGGCCCTGACCGACTGGACCGTGAACGGCGACGGAACCTGGACCGCGAAGGTTCCCGAGGGCATCACCCCACGCCAGCTGTTCGTCGACGGGCAACGGGCCGTGCGCGCCCGGGGCGGGTCCTGCGCCGCCACCGTGTGCGACGCCACCAAGACCGGCATGACCGGCGCCGAGAAGACCGGCATCGCCGACTGGACCAGGCCCACCGACGCCGAGGCCGTCATCAGCGTCCGCTGGCGCAACTACCATTGCCGGATCGCCGCCGTCACCGGCGACGTCATGACCTTCGCCCAGCCCTGCTGGACCAACTCGGCCTCCGGGACCAACCGCACCGGCCCCGCCTGGGACACGACGACCGTCGACTCGTCCCGCTACTCCAAGGTCGCCTTCTTCGAAAACGCCCCCGAACTCCTCGACACGCCCGGCGAGTTCGTCTGGGACTCGGCCGCACGCACCGTCACCTACCTGCCCCGCAAGGGCGAGAACCCGCGCAGCTCCAAGGCCGTCACCCCGGTCACGGAAGAGCTGCTCGTGCTCGACGGCGCCCACGACGTCCGCGTCACCGGCATCGGCTTCGCCTACGCCGCCTACCAGCAGCCGAACACCGACGAGGGCTACGCGGGCATGCAGGCCGGCCTGACCCTCACCGGCGCCACCGGTCCCGTCGACCACGCGGGCCGCTACTACACCAAGCCCGCTGCCGCCCTCAGCGTCCGCGGCGGCCGCCACGTCGTGGTCGACCACAGCACCTTCACCCACCTCGGCGGCGCGGGCGTGATCTTCGAACAGGGCACCCAGGACTCCACGCTCACCGGCTCGCGCTTCACCGACCTCTCCTCCGGAGCCGCGTACATCGGCGACACGGAACCCATGCCGGCCCCCGAACTCGTCGGGGCCCGCAACACGGTCTCGTACAACACCATCCGCCACACGGGCGTCGAGTACACGGACGCCGTCGGCATCTGGGCGGGCTACGAAGCCGGAACCGCCATCGACCACAACACCCTCGACGACCTGCCGTACTCCGGCATCTCCGTCGGCTGGGGCTGGAACCAGCCCGAGGCCCGGCGCTCCGTGCTCCGCGACAACCGCATCACGAACAACCGGATCACCGACGTCATGCGGATCGAGCACGAGCAGCACGACGGCGCCGCCATCTACACCCAGGGCGCCCAGCCCGGCACCGTGATCTCCGGCAACTACATCAACCGCAGCGCGTACGGGAACACCGAACGCGACGGCAACGGCATCTACCTCGACGAACAGTCCAGCCACATCGCCGTCACCAAGAACGTGGTCACGCGCATCGGCTACAAGTGGGTCTCCAACTGGGCCGACTACGGCATCGACAACCACGCCACCGGCAACTGGACCGACACCGACGCCCCGGCCCTCGCGGGCACCGGCTCGATCATGGCCGACAACCACACGAAGCTGGACCGGCTCCCGGCCGAGGCCGTCAAGGTCGCCGAGGCCGCCGGCGCGAACGGCCGCGGCAGCGTCGAGCAGCTCCGCCCCGACCTGGCCCGTACCGGCACCGCCAGCCAGTCCTCCACGGACGGCACGGCCACGGCGGCCAAGGCCACCGACGGTGACACCTCCACCGACACCCGCACACTCTCCGAGGCGGGCGCCTGGTGGCAGGTGGACCTCGGCGCCGCCCAGCACGTCGGACAGGTCGAGGTCTGGAACGACACCTCCATGACCACCGCCGACTTCGACGTGCAGCTCGCCACCTCGGCCGACTTCTCCGACGCCACCACCGTGCACGTCACCGGCAAGGCACTGCGCCCCACCCTCCTCGACACCGACACCGAGGCCCGCTACGTCCGCATCCGGCTCACCGGCACCGGGCGGGTGGCTCTCGCCCACGTCCTGGTGCACCCGTAGCCCGGAGCACCGGAGGGGACGCCGCGGACCAGTCAACGGGTCCGCGGCGGCCCCGTGCTTCCATGCTTCCGCGCGCCGCACCAACACCACCACGTAAAGGAAAGGCGGTTACGCCATGACCGACGCCACCCGCGACCTGCGCCTCGGCGTCATCGGTTACGGACTGCGCGGCTCCCTCGCGCGCACCGCGCACCGTCCGGGGGCCGGCTCCCGGGTCACCGCCCTCGCGGACCACGACGCCGCCGCGCGGGCGGAGGCGGCCCTGGCGTTCCCCGGCGCGGTGATCTCCGGCGATCACAAGAAGGTGATCGGGGACCCGGACGTCGACGCGATCCTCGTCCTCACCCCCGATCACACGCACGCCGACGTCGCCCGAGAGGCGCTCGAGGCGGGCAAGCCCGTCTTCGTCGAGAAGCCGCTCGACATCACGATCGAGCGCTGCGACGACCTCCTGCGCACCGCCTACGAGACCGGCAGCCGCCTCTACGTCGGCCACAACATGCGCCACATGCCCGTCGTCCGGCTGATGCGCGACATCATCGCGCGCGGCGAGATCGGCGAGGTCAAGACCGTGTGGGTGCGGCACTTCGTCGGCTATGGCGGCGACTGGTACTTCAAGGACTGGCACGCCGAACGGCAGTACACCACCGGTCTGTTGCTGCAGAAGGCCGCCCACGACATCGATGTGCTGCACTGGCTCGCGAGCGGCTACACCCGGCAGGTCCAGGCCCTCGGAGACCTCATGGTCTACGGCGACAATCCGCACCGGCGCGCACCCGGCGAGCCCAAGCACGAGGACTGGTACACGAAGGACGGTCACTGGCCGCCGCACACGCAGCGCGCTCTCAACCCCGTCATTGACGTCGAGGACGTGTCGCTCGTCAACATGCGCCTCGACAACGGGGTGCTCGCGGCCTACCAGCAGTGCCACTTCACGCCGGACTACTGGCGCAACTACACCGTCATCGGGGACGCCGGCCGGCTGGAGAACTTCGGAGACGGGCCCGGGGGAGTGGTCAAGGTGTGGAACTCCCGCCGCTCCACCCACCGGGCCGAGGCCGACGCCGAGTACCCCGTCCCGGACGCCGAGGACAACGCCGGGCACGGCGGCGCCGACCCGCTCCTGATCGACGAGTTCGTGCGGTTCGTGCGCGAGGGCGGCATCACGGACACCTCACCGGTCGCCGCGCGCATGGCCGTCGCGGCCGGGGTGCGGGCCACCGAGTCGCTGCGCGCCGGCGGCACGCCCCTCGAGATCCCGGAACTCGCCCCCGAGCTGATCGCGTACTTCGAGCGCGGGCAGACCCGTCCGGCATAGGCCTGCAGGAAGGTTGCGGCGACGCTCGAGAAATCCCGGATGGCCCCGGGCCCCCTCGCAGGGAAGAGCCCGGGGCGGCGGCTTCCTCACGGCCACCTCCACTCACACGCAGATTCACATCAGCCAGGCCACCGCGCATCCGCTCCCGACCCGCTGGACCGACCGTGATGACCTGCGGGCTGCCCTGACTTCTCGCGCACCTCACAGGACCTGGATGAGCCGCGAGCGGTGCTGCGCGGACGGCTCGCTGTGCTCGGCGCCGCCTTGTCGTAGAGCTGCCTGAGCGTCAGCGCACGGTCTCGTCGCGGCGGCAGTGCAGGAAGAGGTGGGGCTCGGGCCCGGCGCCGGGGTGGTCCGGGGTGAAGGCGGTGCTGTGCCGGGACAGCACCGTCAGCCCTGCCGCCTGCACCATGCCGGTGACGTCCTCCTCCGCGAAGCTCGTCGCGCGGACCGGCCGGCCCATGAAGACCACCTCGACGTCCTGCACGTCCGCGGGCACGGTGGCCAGCACCAGATGCCCGCCGGTCCTCAGGGCCAGGGCCAGCCGCCGCGTCAGAGCCGCCTGCTCGGCGCGGGTCATCTGCAGCAGCGAGAAGAACACGCACACGCCGTCGAACGAGTCCGCCTCGATCGGGAGATCACGGATGTCGCCGCAGCGGAACTCGGCCTCGGGGACCTGACGGGCGGCGAGTTCGACCATGACGGGAGAGACGTCGACGCCCAGCACCGAGTGCCCTGCCGCGATGAGCGCGGCCGCGGTGGGCCGCCCGGTGCCGCTGCCCACGTCCAGTGTCCGCGCAGCCGGCGGCAGCCGCTCGATCAGCCACTTCAGCGCGGACAGGTGCGCGGGGTCATGGGCGAACGCCTTCTCGTACGCGGGGCCCAGCGCGTCGAACAGCACGGCGGCAGGCGGCCGCTGGTCTTCGTGCGTCACGTCGGTGTCCCTTCGCTCGCCGGCCTGCATCGTCGCACCCGCCCAATGCGTGCCACAACAGCAGCGGTTGCCACCAGCAGGGGAGCGGGGAAATGCAGGACGCGCGAGCGGGGCAGGTCGCGGGGCCCGAGAACCTCGTCGATGTGGCCCGCCTGGTCACGGCGCACCACGCGCCCCGTGCATTAATCAAGTTTGACTAATGGGCCTGATGGCGCTTACCTTCGAAGACCTGTAGTCAAGTTTGACCAGTGAGGGGGATTCAGTGGCCGACGCGGCGATCATCGTCGAGGAAGCACGCAAGACGTACGGCGGGAAGAACACGAAGAACGGCAGGCCCGCGCTGGACGGGCTCGACCTCACGGTCGCTCGCGGCACGGTGCACGGAGTGCTCGGCCCGAACGGTGCGGGCAAGACGACCCTGGTCCGGATCCTGGCCACCCTGCTCCGGCCCGACGCGGGCCGGATCGAGGTGGCGGGCCACGACGTGGTGCGCGAGGCGTACGCGGTACGTCTGCGCATCGGCCTGCTCGGCCAGCACGCGGCACTCGACCAGGAACTCGGCGGACGGCAGAACCTCGAACTGTTCGGCCGCCTGCATCACCTGGGTGCGCGACGCGCACGCGCGCGTGCCGACGAACTCCTGGCGCGCTTCGACCTCGCCGAAACCGGCGGCAAGGCGGTACGGCAGTACAGCGGAGGCATGCGGCGCCGCCTGGACCTCGCCGCCTCGCTGATCACGGAACCGGAGGTGCTCTTCCTGGACGAACCGACCACCGGTCTCGACCCGCGCGGCCGCGCGGAGGTGTGGGACTCGGTCCGTTCCCTGGTCGACGGCGGTACCACCGTCCTGCTCACCACCCAGTACCTGGAGGAGGCCGACCAGCTCGCCGACCGCATCTCGGTCGTGGACGCCGGCCGTGTCATCGCCGACGGCACGGCGGACGAGCTCAAGGCGGCCATCGGCGGCGACCGCGTCGACGTCGTCCTGCGCGACGCCGGACAGTTGAGCGCGGCCGTCGCACTGCTGCCCGTACCGAAGGACCGAATCACCGTGGACACCGACCGCCGACTGTTCAGCGCCCCGGTCGCCGACCGCATGGCGGCCCTGGCCGGGATCGTCCGCGCTCTGGAGGAGGCGGGCATCCAGGCCGAGGACATCGCGCTCAGGCGTCCGACGCTCGACGAGGTGTTCCTGCGGCTCACCGGACACGACGACCGAGTGAAGGAGACCGCGTGACCACCTACGCACTGACCGACTCCTGGACCATGACCCGCCGCGAACTCGCCCGCTGGAGGCGTCAGCCGGTGGCGGTGGTGGTGAACCTGGTCTTCCCCGTGATGCTGCTGCTGATGTTCGGCTACCTGGTCGGCGGCGGCCGGGGCGTGAGCGGCGACTACCTCGACTACCTGGTCCCCGGCATGCTCGCGCTCACCATGGCCTTCGGTCTGGAGGGCACGATGGTCGCCGTCACCCAGGACCTGAACAAGGGCGTCGTCGACCGCTTCCGCTCGATGCCCATGGCCGACGGTGCGGTCCTGGTGGGCCGTTCCGCCGCCGACATGCTGCAGTCGGCGATCGGCCTGGCGGTGCTCCTGGCCGTCGCCGCCGCGCTCGGCTGGCGCAGCGGCGGCGGGCCGGCCGGATTCCTGGGCGCCGTGGGACTGCTCCTGCTGTTCCGGTTCGCGATGCTGTGGATCGGCATCCACCTGGCGCTGGTGGCGGGGAAGCCCGAGCTGGTGCAGGCGGTGCAGATCCTGGTCTGGCCGGTCGGCTTCCTGTCCAACGCCTTCGCGGCGCCCGAGTCAATGCCAGGCTGGCTCGGCACGGTCGTCCAGTGGAACCCGATGTCCCACACGGCCACGGCCGTACGCGACCTGTTCGGCAGCCCCGGCGGCGAGCCGGGCCACGTGTGGGCGGCCGTGGCCTGGCCTCTGGCACTGCTCGCCGTGTTCTTCCCGCTGGCGCTACGGAGATTCGCACGGCTGAGCGAATAGTAGTGCTTCGTCGCGTTGGGTGATCTCGCCTGGTGGCGGGAACCGTGGTGACGTGGCGTCAGTGGGTCGTGCTGCCCGCGACCCACTGGCTCCACGGCATGTTCCAGTCGCTGAGGCCGTTGTCCGGGGCCAGCACGGTGTTGTCCTCGGAGTTCTTGACGATCACGACGTCACCGATCATCGAGTTGTCGAAGAACCACGCGGCGGGCTGCTTGCCGTCGTCGCCGCCCTTGACGTCCTTCAGGCCCACGCAGCCGTGGCTGGTGTTGACCTTGCCGAAGATCGAGTCGGCACCCCAGTAGTTGCCGTGGATGAACGTGCCCGAGGCGGACAGGCGCATGGCGTGCGGTACGTCCTCGATGTCGTACGCGGGCTTGCCGTCCTTCTTCGTGAGGCCGACGGTCGCACCGTTCATGCGGATCTGCTTGAACTTCTCGGAGATGACCATCTGACCGTTGTACGTCGGGTGCTCGGGGCTGCCGGACGAGATCGGGATGGTCTTGATCGTCTTGCCGTCCCGTACGACGGTCATCTGCTTCGTCTTGGCGTCGACGGTGCTGATCTGGCTCCGGCCGATCTTGAACGTGATCGTCTTCTGGACGCCGTGGACGTTGAGCTTGACGGTGACGGTGGATCCGGGCTTCCAGTAGCTCTTGGGGCGGAAGTCCAGGCGGTTGTCGTTGAACCAGTGACCGACGACTTGCTGGCCGCTGCTGGAGCTGATCTGGATCTTCGACTGTATGGCGGCCTTGTTGCTGATCGCCTTGTCGAAGTTGACCGTCACCGGCATGCCCACGCCGACGGTCGAGCCGTCCTCGGGGGAGAGGTGCCCGATGAAGCCCTTGGCCGGGGAGGCCGTGGTGATCGTGGCGTTCCCGGTGACGGGGCGGCTCTTGGCGTCCTCGGCCTCTGCCGTGACCTGATACTTGGTGGCCCGCGCCAGCTGGCCGTTCGGCTTCCAGGACGTGCCGTCCGCGGACAGGGTGCCCGGAATATCGGCACCGGTCGCGACGGCGGTCATGGTCACCTTGGTGAGCCTGCCGTTGCTGACGGTGACCTTGACGGGGTTGCTGCCCCCGACGCTGTCGACCCCTCGTGCGGACGTGATCTTTACTCGGGCTTCGGAAGCCTCCTGGGCGGCCGCCTGACCCTCCCGCGCCTGCGATGTCGGGTGGTTCCCGGCAGCGTTGCCGCTGGTGGCAGCGTTGCTGGTGCCGCCGAGGGCCGTGAGTGCGAGTACGCCGCCGAGTACGCCGGCCGTGGCGACCAGCCTGGTGCGTCGTTTACGTACCGTGATCAAACGCTTCTCCCATGCCACTGCTTTTGAATCCCTGGAGATGGTTGTCCGCAGGAGTGCAACTTGCCGTAGAACCACTTATACGCATTCATCCATCCTGAAATGGGCATTTTGTGGCGAAGGCCACGCACTGTCGAGCGCGTCGCCGAGGCCCTGCTCGACGGCCGGATGGCGCGTAGTCGCTCTGCCCTCGCTGCCCTGTGCCGACCATGACGGGGACGCTCCTCGAGCACGAGGTGCTTGAACCTCGGAAGCGCGGCCGCCTCTGGGTCGGACAGCGTCGACGCGGTCGATGACCGAGACGGCCAGGACACCCGATCCCACTCCCGAGCCGGTCGAGCCCATCACCCCGTCCGAACGGGGCCCCTCGCTGCGAACACGGCGACCTCCCCTCCGACCACCTGCCGGTGTTCCTGCGGGACTGGTCTCGGCCGGTCCACACGGTGGAGGTGTTTTTGTCTGCTGCGGGGAGCGCTCCGGTGATGGTCCGCTGGGACTTCGACGGATGGCCGGCGGCGCCGGAAATCGGCCTCGGCCCGGGCGGGACCCGTGGCGCGTACGTCACTGGCTGCGCAGGTCGGTCTTCGGGTCATCGGTGAGCTGGTCATGGCGCTGCTCTGAGGGTGAGTTGCCATCAGAAGCCGTGCGTTGACCGGTCCACACGGTCAGTACCTCGACTGGCTATGACCGAAGGCCAGTTGCCTGGTCTGGGTGTGCTCGCCGTACGCAGTGATTCCATCACGCGGGGTAAGTCTTGCTGGGACAAGGCCATCGCGCCACCTCGCCTTTCAACCGGCGTCGCATCTCAGAGAGTTGCGCGATGGCTCCCTCTTGACCAGGGGCTATGCGGAGCGCCCGCTCCCTTCTCAGGAAACCCCCAGCACCCCAGCTCCAGCCACCCCACCACATCAACTACGGACCCCGGAATCACATCGGATGCGCGACGTTCCGGTCGGCCCGGGCCGGCTCGAGGCGTCTGGCGGGAAGACGTCGGGGCGCATTCCCGCCATCGGTGGTCAACGCCTGTACCCCAAAAGTCCCTTCAGACTCTTCGCAACATCCGGGCGTCCGGCCCCACCCCCCACCGGCGCCCGGGGTCCGTAGAGGAGAGGCAACCATGACAAGAGGTACCGCGCGACGCGGCGCGGCCCTGCTGTCGGCCGGTCTCGCGTTCGCGCTGCTGCCCACGGCTGGTGCGGGCGCCGCACCGGCCGCGCAGGACGTCGTGCCCGCGCAGACCACCAAGGCCGCCCGCGCCACCCACACGGTGACGCTGGTGACCGGAGACAAGGTGACCGTCACGGAGATCGGCGGCGGCCGCAAGACCGTCGACGTCAAGCGTCCCCAAGGCGCCACCGGCGCGGTGCGCACCCAGGTGACCGACGGGCGGATCACCGTCATACCGGAGGAGGCGCAGCAGTACCTCGCCTCCGGCACCCTGGACCCCCGGCTCTTCGACGTCAGCACCCTGATCGAGCAGGGCCTCGCGGACAGCCAGGCCGACGCGACCCCGCTCATCGTGACGTACAAGGGCCGGAGCGCGCGCTCCGCGGCCGCCACCCCGAAGGGCGCCAAGCGCACGCGCAAGCTGAACAGTGTCGGTGGCGCCGCACTCGCCGCCGACAAGGGCCGTACGTTCTGGAACGCGGCCACGGAGAAGGGCCAGTTCGCCGACGGTATCGGCAAGGTGTGGCTGGACGGCCGGGTCAAGGCCGACATGGAGCAGTCGAACGCGCAGATCGGTTCGCCGAAGGCGTGGGAGGCGGGGCTCACCGGCAAGGGTGTGAAGGTCGCGGTGCTGGACACCGGTTACGACGCGACGCATCCCGATCTCGCCTCGCGGGTGAGTGAGTCGAAGTCGTTCATCGCCGGGCAGGAGGTCGCGGACCGGCAAGGGCACGGCACGCATGTGACGTCCACGGTCGGCGGTTCGGGTGCCGCGTCCGACGGCAAGGAGAAGGGCGTCGCCCCCGACGCGACCCTCGCCGTCGGCAAGGTGCTCAGCAACGAGGGCTTCGGTACCGAGTCCGAGATCATCGCCGGTATGGAGTGGGCCGCCAAGGACATCAAGGCCAAGGTCATCTCCATGTCCCTCGGCTCGCAGGAGGGCAGCGACGGCACCGACCCGATGGCCGCCGCCGTCAACTCCCTCTCTGCGGAGACCGGCGCCCTGTTCGTGATCGCGGCCGGCAACTCCTACAGCCCCGGCACCATCGGCTCGCCCGGTGCCGCCGACGCCGCCCTCACTGTCGGCGCGGTCGACGGCCAGGACGAGCGCGCCTACTTCTCCAGCCAGGGCCCGCGTCTCGGCGACAACGCCCTCAAGCCGGACGTCTCCGCCCCCGGCGTCAACATCCTCGCCGCCCGCTCCTCCCTCGTGAACGGCTCGGGCTCGTACACGACGATGAACGGTACGTCGATGGCGACGCCGCACGTCGCCGGTGTCGCCGCGCTGCTCGCCCAGGCCCACCCGGACTGGACGGGCGCCCAGCTCAAGGACGCCCTGATGTCGTCCTCGAAGCGGCTCGACGACACGACGTACGCGGTCGGCTCGGGCCGCGTCTCCGTGCCCGACGCCATCGCCGCGAAGATCACCGCGACCGGCAGCGCAGACCTCGGCTTCTTCAAGTGGCCCTACGAGAGCAACAAGCCGGTCACCAAGACCGTCACCTACTCCAACTCCTCTGACTCCCCCGTGGAATTGAAGCTGACGTCCGAGGGCGCGCCCGACGGGATCGTCAGCCTCGCCGACAGCACGCTGACCGTGCCCGCGCACGGCACCGCCTCCACCACCGTCACCGGTGACGGCAGCAAGGCCGCCGTCGGCACCGTGAGCGGGCAGATCGTGGCCAGCGCCGCCGGGACCCCGGTTGCGCACACCGCGTTCGGCCTGGTCAAGGAGGAGGAGCGGTACACGCTCACCGTCCACGTCAAGGACCGCGACGGCAAGCCGACCCCCGCGAACATCGTCTTCCAGCAGCTCGCCCAGCGCACCAACCCGGGCGTCGTCACGGTCGGCGACTCCGGCACCGTCAAGCTGCGCCTGAAGCCCGGCACGTACACCGCCGACACCTTCCTCGACGTGCGCGGCTCCAGCGGCCCGGACTCGCTCGGCCTCGCCTACCTCTCCGACCCGGAGATCAAGCTCGACCAGGACCGCGAGATCACCCTCGACGGGCGCACGCTGCGCGAGGCCGCGATCCGGCTGCCCAAGGACACCGAGCCGCGCCAGCGCCTCATGGAGTACGACCGCAAGGCGGGCGGCGCCGACGTGCTCGGCATCGTCCAGGTCCCGATCAAGTACGACTCGCTGTTCGCCGCGCCGACGAAGAAGGTCACGGACGGCAGCTACGAGTACCGCACCGTCTGGCGCCAGGGCCAGCCGCGGGTCGCCGTCGACGGCATCGACGAGACCTACGAACAGCCCGGCTCCACGCTGATCGAGGGCCACAGCCGGCTCGGCGTCGTCGACGCCGGGAACGGCGCGCCCGCCGGCTACGCGGGCAAGGACGCCAAGGGCAAGGCCGTCCTCGTGCACGCCGACGGCACCCTGAGCGAGGCCCAGATCGCGCAGGCCGCCCAGGACGCGGGCGCGAAGGCGCTGTTCGTCACCGACGACGCGCCCGGCCGCCTCAACACCCTCTTCTACGACAACCACGAGAACCGCCCGCTGCAGATCGCGAGCGTCACCCAGGCCGACTTCGCCCGCCTCCAGGCCCGCGCCCGCAGCGGCGGCGTCATCGACATGACCGGCACGAACGACGCCTCGTACCTGTACGACGTGTCGAAGGGCTACACGGGCGCCATCCCCGACCGCAGCCTCGTCTACGCCCCGGCCGGCCGGGACCTCGCCACCGTCGACACCACGTACTACGGCGACAAGAAGACCGAGGGCGGCGAGTTCCGCTTCTCGCTCACCGACACCTTCAAGGTCGGCGTCGGCTTCCAGGAGCGCCACACGTTCCCGGGCAAGCGCACCGACTACGTGTCGATGGAGCCGGGCCAGAAGTGGCACGAGTCCGTCAACCTCCCGAGCCTGGAGGAGCGTTCGGGCCTGGTCACCTACCAGCCCGGCAAGCGCACCGAGCTGAACTGGTTCAAGCCGGTCTGGCACCCGTGGCTGGGCTCCGGGCTCGGCTGGGGGCAGCAGCGCTGGGCCGACCAGATCAAGTTCAACACCCCGGGCTGGGGCGACTCCGGGCCCGACCACACCGGCTTCGGTGACCCGTACGACCCCGAGAGCGGCATGAAGCAGTACACCGAGGTCTTCGCCGACGGGGTCAGCCAGGGCCGCAGGGTCAGCTCCGCCGGCTACGTCTGGGAGGCCGACCCGGCCGAGAAGACGTACAAGGTCGTCACCGACACGGCGCTCGACCCCGCCAAGTGGAGCCTCGGCACCACGGGGCACACCGAGTGGACCGTGCGTTCGGCGCGGCCCGCGACCGACGCGCAGATCTTCCTGCCGATGATCAACCTCGGCTTCGACGTCGACACCGACCTCGCCGGGAAGGTCGGCGTGGGCACGAAGCTGCCCGTCGGGCTCTACGCCGAGTACGTCAAGGGCGCGATCGGCACCGGCACCATCGGCGGCGGCAAGCTGGAGGTCTCCTACGACGACGGCAAGACCTGGTCGTCCGTCGGCCTCGCCGGCAGCGGCGCCTCCTGGAAGGGCGAGCTGCAGGTGCCCGAGAACGCGACGTCCGTCTCGTTGCGGGCCTTTGCGAGCGACGACAAGGGCGCGACCGTCTCGCAGGAGATCGTCCGGGCGGTCGGCGTGAAGTGACCTGCTGAGAGCGGGAGTTCGGGCCGGGGCCCGGCGCGGAGCACCATCGCGCCGGGCCCCGGCTGTTTCGCAGTCCGCGAGACGAATGTTGCTCGGGATGTGGACCGGCCTTGTGGCGGCGTCACGTCCGTGCAAACCAGGAGTGGTGCCGCGACCCGGCGGCGGGCCGACATCGGCTATCTCGCGCAGGTGGCGCGCGCCGCCGAGCAGGCCCGGCAGTACCACGCCCGCGAAGGCCACCTGACCGTGCCGCGCAAGCACGTCGAACAGGTAGACGGGACCGCGATCCCCTCCGCAGCAGGGAGCTCAGGGTGTCCCAGGCTTTGCCGATGTCGAGGCGGCGCAGCTGGGAAACGCGTGCGCTCTCGGCCAGTTCGGCGTCGATCAGATCGTCGACGATGCTTGAGGCTGGGGCCGACAGGAGGCCTTGAGCGTGAACAGCTCGACATCACGAGTTCGAATTCGGCAGCTACATCGCGTTGTTCTCCGCCCTCGTGCCGCTGAAAGCTGAAACTGTACTCGCCACGGAGAGTGGTGATCCGAGATGCGGCGGTCGTATCCGGATGCAAGCCTGGGCTCAATCACCCCCGCGCAAGGCGTGAAGCCCAGGCGCTATTCAGGCGACGCGCCACGCGGCCTGCCGACGCCGTTCCAGGCAACGCGGATCCGCGTAGGCCCCGCCACCGCGGCCGGCTCGCCTGACAAGCGATCTTCACCGACGGGAGCACGATGACCGACCAGGACAAAGGCATGGTGATCGTCACCGGCGCCAGCCGGGGCATCGGCCGCGGCGATCGCCGAGCGGCTGGCCCATGACGGCTATGGCGTAGTCGTCAACTACGAGGCCGACGCCGAAGGAGCCGAGTCGGTGGTATCCGCCATCCATGCCAAGGGCGGTCGGGCCGCGGCCGTGCGCGCCGATGTCGTCTCGGAGCATGAGGTGTCGGACCTGTTCGATCGGGCGCGCCAAATGGGGCCGCTGACCGCGCTGGTCAACAACGCCGGCACAGCCGGCCAGCGGGTTCGCCTCGACGAGCAGCAGGCGGACAAGCTGACGTGGCTGACGCAGGTCAACGTTGTAGGGCCCATGCTGTGCGCCAAACACGCCGTCCGGGCGATGTCGACCACTCATGGCGGTAACGGAGGATGCATCGTCAACATCGCCTCGATTGCCTCTAAAGCGCCCACTGAATTTACCGGGATGGTTTCGTACGCGGCTACCAAGGGCGCCATGGTGACGTTGGCCCGCGCTCTGTCCAATGAGGTTGCGTCAGAGGGGATCCGGGTCAACAACGTCTCACCAGGGGTCGTCGAAACGGGGATGGTGACTGCGGAGGATCAGGAGTTGGGCGCGCACAGCCCGCTCGGTCGGACGGGTCGGCCCGAGGAGATCGCGGCTGCTGTGTCGTGGCTGATCTCGTCGGAGGCGGCGTATGTCACCGGCAGCGACATCGTCGTCTCGGGTGGGCGCTGACTGCTGAGGTTGTCGGCGCGAATGGCGCGGGATGAGGCGGCCCTGACGTAGTCGTAGTTTCTAGTAGCCGGCATTGCTGCCGCCGTGCCCGCCACCTCAAACTGATCCCAGCAAGGCAACGCGCGCGTCGGCATGACCGGCTGCCGCCGCGATGGGCGACTGGAGCCGCCGCACTGCCTCCAGATGGTCGCCGGTCCAGATGATGCGGATGCCGGTCCCCGTCGCCCGCCCGTCCGCATCACGCAGGTCCCGGCGGACCGCCTCGACCAGCCGGGCGTTGTGCTCCCGGTCGGACTCCAGCGGCTTCGGCACCTGCCCTTTGCTCTCCAGCCCCTCGGCCAGACTCTCGTACCATCGGAAGACCCGTTCCGCCATGACCAGCAGCTCCCTCTGCGCGGCGGCGCGGTCTTCGAGTGGCCGGTCGCCCGGGGCCCGTCGCCACAGCTCCAGGACCGCGTCGGCGGCCAGACGGAGCCCTACGACACCCGTGATCAGTGTCGTCGTCTCGCACAACGAGACGTCCTTAGCTCCGCGCTCGGCCAGGTAGGTCCTGAAGGCGTCGTCCAGTCGGCGTGCCGCGGCCGCCGCCCGGCGGCCCTCCTGCGGGTGCTCGATGGTTTCGGGCCTGAAAGTGCAGCAGGACACCGCATAGCCCACTGCCCCGAGCACGTAGCGCGCGCTGTCGACGTACGCCTCCGCCAACGCCCTGGCGAGGGCGGCGGACGCGCCGCGCGGCCAGAAGAGCAGGCCGACGACCAGGCTCACCGCACAGCCGAGCGCGATGTCCTCGATACGGAACAGGATGACCGACAGGTCCGTTGGCTGGGCGATGTCGAACAGGATGACCAGGGTAAGCGTGAAGGCCGCCTGCCCGGCGGCGAACGAGATCGCGGCCGGGACGACGCCCGCGGCCATCACGGCGACGGGCAGCAGGATCCACAGCACGGTCGTGTCGTGTCCGATGAGCTGGAGCAGACCGGCGCCCAGGATCGAGCCGGCCAGAGTGCCGCCGAGTGCACGGAAGACGTTCTGCCCGGTGCTGAGAGCGTTGGAACGCAGCACGGCCAGGGTGCCCAGCGTGATCCAGAAGCCGTGCTGGATGCCGGTCGCGTCGGCAAGCGCGATGCCGATGCCCAGGCCGATGGCGCCGCGGATGCTGTTGTGCAGCCATACGGAGTGCGGCTCGACATGTGCGGCGGCGCGTTCCGTGGCACTGGTCAGGCGACCGGCTGGGGAGCTGGGCTCGCGGCCGAGCAGGCGGTCCGGCCAGCTGCGGTGATCGGCGGTCCGGGCGATGTCGACGTTCTGGGCGATCTGCAGGACGACGAAGGCCACCTCCTGAGCCCGGAAGGTGACGTCGAGACTGTCGACCAAGGAGTCGAGGCCATGCCTGTCACCGGAGCCGCCGTCCGGCATCGGCAGCCGGTTGGCCGCCCCGTCCTCCAGCGCGGTCAACGCATGACGGAGCTCCTCCACCCCGGCGCGCAGGCGGTCCGGCGTCATGTGCGGGTCATCGAGTATCTCCGCCGCCAGATCCAGTACGGCGGCAGCGGCCCTGCGCACTGTTGCGGACTGCCGAGTGCCCGTCGAACCGTCCTCGACGGCGGGGGCGGCCTCGGCGAGGATTGCGCTCAGCCAGGTCAACTCGTCGATCAGGCGGACCAGCGCCCGGGACCCGGTGGACAGGCTGGTGGGCCGGTAGGGGGTGGCGGTGAATGCCTGCCGCAGCTTCTGTGTGCTCGACCTGGTCTCTTGGGCGCAGGCACGGCATTTCCCGAAGGCGGGGCCGACGGCACGGCCCGTGAAGTAGTCCGCATCGGTGCGCAACTGCACCGCCGCAGCTCGGCAGACCCGAGCCGCCGGCGCGCTGAGCGGATCGGTCTGCGTCCCCGCCCACAACAGCCAGACCGCCATCACGGACGTCCCGGCCGCCAGCACCACGCCGATCAGCCGGTCGGGCAGCTGGGCCAGGGGAGCGGGCGCGGATACCGGCAGGACGAACGCCAACAGCAGCGACGTCGAGGCGCCGGCCAGGACCGAGCTGACCACGCCCGAGAAGAGCACGACGAAGCCCACCACCAGCGTCGCGGCAATCGCGATCCAGACCGACTGCGACGCGAGGGTGCCCAGTGAGACCAGCACCAGCCAGGCCGCGCCGAGCGCCGCATGCGCGCGCAGCCGCTGCACCACGGGGCCGGAGTATTCGACCAGCAAGAGCATCGCGAACGCGCCGAGCGCGGCGTAGGTGCCCGTCACCGGCGCGTGGAAGACCTGGGTGCACAGCGCGAAGAGGGACGGCATCACCACCGCGGTCCTGGCCGCCCGCCGCATGGCGGCGAGACCCGGATCCCGGCGGCGCAACCATGCGGTGAACTGAAGCATCTGAATCATCGCAATCCGCCTCGGTGAGGTGGTGGCACGGCAACCGAACAGTGTCTTCCACCCATCCTGAGCCGAGATGCGTCGCAGTAGGGCGAGAACCTCGGGGGCGACGCCACAGGCGGCGGCCACGGAGTGCCCGTCTTGACAGCCGGATAGGGCACCGGCCTGGCCGGCGCTACTACCCGGCCGGTGACGCCACCGCAATCCGCACCGAGACCAGCTTGTCCTGGATGGTCGACGACCACCACAGCATCGCCGCGATGACGATGGACGCCACCACCCAGGTCGTCACCCTCCGCCACACCAAGCCCGTCGGCGAGACCCGCGGCGCGACACCGCCAGCCCGGCCCGACGACACCATGAACCGGTGCGGGAGCGTACCTGCGGGCCGCGACCGGACCCGTGATGTCAGTGGCCGGGGACGGGCAGAGCTCCCTCGGTGTACTGGGCGCGCCCGAAGCCGAAGGACCAGTCCTGAGGGCCGTTCTCCACGATGGAGACGAAAACGTCCTCGCCGCCGATGCCAAGGTGTTCCAACTGCTCGGCGACGGCTCGGAAGACGCGTTGCTTGACCTCGGTCGTGCGTCCTGCCTGGGTGAAGATCTGGATCAACACGAGCCGGTCGGTACGTGTGAAGCCGAGGCCGGCGTCGAGGGCGATGACGTGGTCGGCGTCGTGCTCGGTGATGAGCTGGAATCTGTCCCGCTCGGGGATGCCCAGCACGTCCACCAGCGCGCGGTGCGTCGCCTCGGCGATTGCCCTCAGCTCGTCGGGACGACGGCCGCGGATGAGATCGATCCGGACCAAAGGCATGTCGGTCGCTCCTTGTCGGTCTGTCGCGGACGGGCTGTCGGCGCGGGCGGATCAGCGGGGCAGCCGCACCCACGTCGCGTGGGCCGCGATCACCGGCGACGCCGACAGGCTGGGACGGCCGCCGATCCCGCAGCGCGGCCGCAGTCGTCGAAGGCCGGATAGCCGCCGATGCCCAGGTAGCCGATGTCGACGACGGCTGTCGGGCCGCCCAGGACGGTGATCGCGCATCCCTGCCGGGACATTCTCGTCGTGCTCATCGTGGCCCTCGACGCATGGTCCGGTCACCGTCGACGCTCATGACCGCCCAGCCTTGTCTGAAATGCCTGGGCCGACGCATGTGTGCATATCAGGCATGGATGCAGCTCAAAGGCAGGACGCCACGTGTGTCACTGCGTCTTCGCCCGGAGGGCTGTGTCCAGGAACCGGCGGATCAGCGTGCGCTGGGCGTCGGGCAAGTAGACAAGGCTGACCGGGCTCGGCGGGGCGTCGGTGAGGGGCACGAAGCGGAGGGCGGGGTGCTGGGTGCGGCGCTGCGCGACCTCGGGGACGATGCCGATCCCGCGGTTGGCGGCCACCGTCTCCAGCCACTCGTCGTAGTTCGACGTCTCGATGATCTGGGCCGGGCGCTGGTCCACCGGCCACGACCAGGGGCCGGTGGTGCCGCTGACCGTGTTCACGACCAACGGCCAGTGCTGTACGTCCGACCAGTCCAGATGACCGATGCGGGCCAGATCGCAGTGCTCGGAGCACACCGCGACGCGCAGCTCGTCGTACAGGTGCACGGTGCGCGCCCCTCTGGGTACGTCGACGTCACCCCGGATCAGCGCGATGTCGACGGTGCGCTGGCGCAGCGCCTGGAGAGGATCGTCGGTCCGCGACAGGACGACCGACGCCCCCGTGCTCTCCTCGAAGCGGCTGACGGCCTGCTGAGCCCAGGGGTCGGGCAGCAGCCAACTGAAACCGAGCCGCAGCATGACATGGCGGCTCGCCACGGCGAGGGCCTCGTCCAGCGTCGCGAGCACCCGCTCGGCGTGGACGAGGAACTCCGCGCCGGTGTCCGTCAGTTCGACGTGGCGCGAGGAGCGGTCGAGCAGGCGGACGCTCAGATTCCCCTCCAGCTGCGCGATCGTACGACTCAGAGCCGGCTGCGTGATCAGCAGTTCCTCGGCGGCACGGGAGAACGAGCGGTGACGAGCCACGGACGTGAAGGCCCGCAGGTGACGGAATTCGACATCCATGTCCCAGGCACCCCTCTCGCGCATCCATGCCTGCGGCGCATAGCAGCAGCGTATCCGGCATTTCACAGTGGTGCGTGCGCTGCCTAGCGTGGAAGTCGGCCCGTGAACGCCGCTCAGGAAGGCGCCCAAGCCGTGAAGGCATCAGCAGCCGTGAAGACATCGGCCCCGCCCCGTCCCCGAACGCAGTCGCCCTGGACGATCGTCGTCCAGGCGGCGGCCGCCCTCGCCGCGGCAATGGGAGTCGGCAGGTTCGTCTACACCCCCATCCTTCCCCTCATGCACGAGCGGGCCGGCCTTTCCCCGGCACTCGGGGCGAACCTGGCCACGGCGAACTTCATCGGCTACCTCGCAGGCGCCCTGGCCGGCATCGCCGCCCCCGCCGTCGTGCGGTCGGCCGCGGCACTGCGGGGTTCGCTCGTCGTGCTGGTGCTGACGCTGGCGCTCATGCCGGTCACGCACGACGGCACCGCCTGGTTCGGCTTGCGTCTCATCGCCGGTGCCGCCAGCGCGCTGGTCTTCGTGATCGCCGTCAGCGCGATGCTCTCCCGTCTTCGCGCACACGCCCACCACCTGGTCGGCTGGGCCTTCGGCGGCGTCGGTGCCGGAATCGCCCTGTCCGGCCTGTTGGTCGTCGCCGTGCAGGCCGCGTCCACCTGGCAGGCCGCCTGGTGGACCTGCGCCGCGCTCGCGGCCGTGCTCACCGCACTCGCCTGGCCCCTGGCCCCGCCGCCGGAAACCGTCAGTTCCGCAACAGCCGCGCAGGCCGAACGGCCGCGCACCCACCGCTGGTTCCTCGCGCTGCTCGCCAGCTACACCTTCGAGGGCATCGGCTACATCATCGCCGGTACCTTTCTGGTCGCCGCGATCCAACAGGGTGACAAAGGCTGGCTCGGCGGCGGCGCCTGGATCGTGGTCGGCCTCGCCGCCCTTCCCTCCTGCGCCCTGTGGACCCGGCTGGCCCGCCGCTGGTCCAGGCCGGCCCTCCTGCTGGCCGCGCTGACCATCCAGGCCATCGGTATCGCCCTGCCGGCGCTGCTCGGCGGCACCACGCCCGCGCTCGTGTCCGCCGTACTGTTCGGCGCCACATTCATGGGCGTCAGCACGATCGCCCTGTCCATCGGAAGCCATCTTCAAGTGCCCCGGGCCGTGGCCCTGCTGACCGCCGGATACAGCGTCGGCCAGATCCTCGGCCCGCTGCTCGCCGCCCCCCTGCTCCGCCACGGCTACCACCAGGTCCTCCTGCTCGGCAGCGCGATGGTCGTCGCCGCCGCAGTCGCGTCCACCGCCGTCTGCATCCGCTTCCCGCACCACCCCGGCCCCGTGACCGCGGCGGCCTGACACCCCTGCCGCTGCCTTACCTCCAGAAGGAGTTGTCGTGAGCACCCTGCTCTCCGACCTCGGAGTAGACCTCCCTCTCGTCGCAGCGCCGATGGCCGGCGGACCGAGCACCCTCGCACTGGTCACCGCCGCCGCCCGCGCAGGCGGGCTGGGGTTCCTCGCCGGCGGATACAAGACCGCACAGGCACTCGCCGGGCAGATCCACACCACGCGCGCCCAAGACGTCGCTTTCGGCGTCAACCTGTTCGCCCCCAACCCGGTCCCCGTCTCCCACGAGGCATACCGGTGCTACGCACGGGCGGTGCAGATGGAGGCCAACCGCTACGGCCTCACGCTGCCCGAGGAGCCGATCGAGGACGACGACGACTGGACGGACAAGATCGACCTGCTCACCTCCGCACCCGTCCCCTGGGTGTCCTTCACTTTCGGCATCCCGGACCGCGCCGTCGTCCGCGCTCTCCGCACCGCCGGGAGCACCGTTCTGCAGACCGTCACCTCGGCCGATGAAGCGCGCCTGGCCGCTGAATCCGGCATCGACGCGCTGATCGTCCAGTCAGCGGCCGCCGGCGGTCACTCGGCCACGCTCACTCCGGCACGATCGCCCCAGCCCATCCGGCTCACCGACCTGATCACCGCAGTGCGCCACGCCGTCGCCCTGCCCATCATCGCCACCGGCGGAATCACCACCGCCGCCGACGTGGCCGCCACTCTGGCCGCAGGCGCCGAAGCCGCCATGATCGGCACCGTCCTGCTGCGTACGCACGAGAGCGGAGCATCCGCACCGCACAAGGCGGCCCTGGTCGACCCCGCCTTCGCCACCACCACGATCACCCGCGCTTTTACAGGACGGCCCGCACGCGCCCTGCGCAACCACTTCATTGATCAGTACGACCCCATCGCCCCCGAGGGCTACCCCGCCCTCCACCACCTCACCGGCCCACTCCGCAAAGCGGCCACCGCTGCCGGTGACACACGCCTGATCAATCTGTGGGCAGGGACGGGGCATCGCCACGCGAAGGCGGAACGCGCCGTCGACACCTACGCCCGTCTCGCGGACCAGCTATGAGTCGGCTGCGACCATCGCACCCATGGGCACGCACCGTCGACCCGGGCCCCGAACCAGCCATCCCGAACTGTCCCACGTCATCCCAGGTCGAAGGTGTTGGGCAGGCCGAGTCGGTAGCGGATCTTGTCGATGCGTTTGAGGGGTTCCAGTTCCTGGGGGCGGTACAGCTCCCAGATCCGGCAGCGTTCGGCGTTCGAGCCGTCCTGGTCGAGCAGCGCGTTGACGGCCCGTCGTGCCGATTCGTTGGCACCTTCCATCGTGGCCAGGTCTACGTCGGTGCGGACGTAGTCGCCGGCGAGGAAGAGGTTCGGTACGGCGGTCTTCGCCGACGGGCGGTTGTAGAGCGTGCCGGCGGGGTGGATGAGGAGCGGCTCGCGATTGTGCGGGTCGGGGCTGCCGAGGTCTGTCACGGCCGGGTCCATGAACCAGCCGACCCGGTCGGTGTCGGTGAGTGTCGTCTTGCCGGAGTCGTTCAGGGCGTCCTTCAGCTGCGCCCAGCACTCCTCGACGATCTCCTCACGTGTGCAGTCACGGGCTTTCTTGCCGTACAGGATTCCCGGCTTGTCCCACTCCGAGACGATGACGGACAGGCAGTCGTGGGCGCGTCCGTCGCCGTAGTCCTGCGAGAAGTTCCGTACGTCCCAGAACTGCGCCTGTCCGACCCCTGTCACGGACCACGGTGAGTCGAGGCAGTTGATGTGTCCGTGGACGACGGGTGTGGGGGTGCGCAGGTAGAACTGGACACCGGTCATCCAGTCCGTCTGCAGTGCGTCGCACCGGGCGAGTTGCGGGTCGGCCGCGCGCAGGGCGGTACCCCAGGTGCGCCGGGCGTGCTCGACGGGCATGGCGCAGACGTAGTGGTCGGCGGTGATGGTGCGTTCGCTGCTGCCGTCACGGGCCGAGACCCTCACACCGGTGACGCGTCCGCCCTCGAACAGCACCTCCTGCACCTGGGCGCCGAGAACGAAGCGAACGCCCAGCGAGCGCAGGTGTGCTGACCAGGGGTCGATCCACGCCTCGCTGGTCGGAGCGTTGAGGACTCGGTCGATGTCCGCGTCGCCGTCCATGCCGCGGCCCAGCAGGCCCCACAGCAGCAGCGCCTCGATGATGACGCGGCCGACGGTGCGGGTGGAGGCTACCTGGGCGCGGGTGGCGACGAGGTTGCGGGTCTGTCCGATGCCGAGGAGCGTGCGGTACTCCTCGCTCATCCGTTCCGCCCGGATGAAGTCCCACCAGGAGGTCTTCTCCCACTGGTCCTCGCGGCGCGCGTCGCAACTGGTGAGGTGGACGAGGACACGGTCGGCGAAGTAGGCGGCCTCGTTGGCGGGGAGCCGGCTGCCCAGGTCGAGGACGGAGAGGATCTGGTCGCGGATCCACGAGGGGGTGATGTCGCCGGGCGCGGGCGGGGTGGTGACCCGTCGTAGGGGCAAGTGAAGGTCGGGGCGGCCCGCCTCGCGGGCGAAGAGTGCCTCGGTGCTGCCGCGGAGGTTGTCGTGGACGCCGTTTGCGTTGCCGGGGAAAGGGATGCGTCGCATGCTGTCGGGCAGGTTCCGGTAGAAGCCCGGGAAGAAGCGGAAGCCGTGTTCGCCGGGCAGGGGTCTACGGCCGCCCGTGCCGGTTCCGGGGACGTTCATCGAGCGCGCCTTGCCGCCGAGCACGTCGTAGTACTCGTAGACGGTGACCGTGTAGCCGCGTTCGGCGAGTTCATGGGCAGCGCTGAGTCCGGAGACGCCGCCGCCGAGGACGGCGACGTGTTTGCCGGTGGAGGCTGCTGCGGCGGCGTCCGGCCATAAGGCGAGGGCGCCCACCGTGCCCCCAGCACTCGTGAGGAATCGTCTGCGGGTTGTTTTCCGGTGTTCTGTTGTCATGGATACGGGAGGGTAGGGAGAGCGGGGACTCCGCGACAGGTCGTGGGCCGGTCACCCACTGCATCCTCACAATGGTGCAGGAATCGTCCGAAAGGAAACACAACGGTGACGACGGTGTCGTGCCGGGTGGTGGCCGCGGCGTGGAGGATGTCGGCTTGTTGAGCTGCCAGATCATGCGTCAGGGCAAGCGCCGTTGCGGCACTATTCGTCCGAGCCTGCAGCCGACGGCGGTACCTCGACGACGAAGAACAGGAAGTTGGTTTTGGTCGAAAGGTCATGGAAGCCGTCGGGGAACAGTTCACGGGCGGCCGGGTCGGGCTGCGGCTCGCTGATGACGGCAAGGCGGAAGCCGGCGGTGGTGAAGGCCTCGGTCATCGCGTGCAACGGCCTGCGCCAGAACCTCATCGGGACGGATTGCCCGTTGAACGTCCAGTCGAAGGTATAGCTGGTGGTCGCGAAGTAATCGGGCCGAGGATCCTGGATCGTGTAGGCCACGAAAGGGTGGTCCACCGACGCGATCAGTCGGCCGCCGGGCCTGAGCACTCGCCGTATCTCGGCCAGCGTCGGCCCCCAGTCCTCCAGGTAGTGCAGCACCAGCGACGCGACCACGTCGTCGAACGCGCCGTCGTCGAACGGCAGGGGGCTGCTCAGGTCGGCCAGGTGCAGGGCTACGTCGTTGCCGAGCCGCCGCCTGGCCAACGCCAGCATCGCCGCACTGGCGTCCACGCCGGTGACGACGGCACCGCGGTCGCGTAGTGCAGCGGACAGGGGGCCGGAGCCGCAGCCGGCGTCCAGGATCCGGCGGCCGGCCACGTCTCCGGCAAGGGCCAACATCGCGGGACGCGCGTAGTACGCGTTCACGAGGTTGCTCTCGGTTTCCGCCGAGTACGCCTCGGCGAAGCTGTCGTAGTCATTCGCCTGGGCCGGATCTGCAGGCAGGGCGACACTCTCGGCCACGTCGGTTTCGCGTTCCATCGGCGCAGCCTAGTACTGCAACGGTGCCTTCCCCCGGGGGTCCGCAGGAGCATCGACGGTTGCCCCGGTCGTGGAGGAGGAGCTTGCCTCCACGACCGGGACGACTGAGGCGGGGGCGGCCTGGCCGGCGCCCGCGGGTGCGTGACGTGCTGAGAAGACCTCACTGAGTGGGGCGGGAGTGGGCTGAGCGGACACAGGTTTCGTGAGGTTGCGGGCCGCGCTGCTGATGGTGGGCGCAGGGGGTGTGAGCTTCGGTCACACTGCCCGGCTGAGGTCTCTGTCGAAGTCGTGGTGGTTGGGTGAGGCGATGTTGTCGCTGGTGGTGGTCCATCTGTGGCTGAAGGCGACGGGGATGTCCAGGGCGAGGAAGTTCTTTCCGTCTGCTGTGTGGGCGCGTAGGTGGAGTCGGTGTCTGGCCACGGGCACGGTCTGGGGGATGTGGAGGTTCCAGGTCTGTTTCCACGGTCCGGCGGGTGGTTGGGCGTCACCCGACAGGCTTGTGCCCATGCTTGCCAGCAGGTCGGGCAGTTTGTAGCTTTTGTCGAGTATTTTCATGGGGCCGATCTTCATGATGACCCTGCAGGTGACCTGGGTCAGGTCGACCGTCTCTTTGAGGTAGCACTCCATGTCCCAGCGGACTTGGTGTCCGAGGCGCGGCAGCGCGGGGGTGCAGGTGATGTCGAGGATGTCCATGACGTAGTTGTCGTCGCTTGCGTCCTCCACCAGGCGGTTGTTCATAGGAGTCTTCCCGAGGTGTCTTGGGTGGGGATTGTGTCCTGTGGTCGCGTGCCTTGCCGCTGTGTCCTGGGTCCGTGTGCTTTGCTTGCGGTCACAGACCGGGTGAGGGGAGCCGCACCAGAGGTGCGCTTTTCGCTTTCGTCACCCGTTCGGGCGCACCCGACTGCTGCGAAGGAGACCGGTGGCCGTTGCTGGGTAACGCCGCCAAGTGGGGTGTTCCAGCGGGAATTCCCTTGGGGGTGAATCGGTGAAACGGGAGGACGTCGGCGTGGGCGGCCTCGCAGCGCCTTCTGGCGGGTTTTAGGATGGCGTGCATGGTGCGTGGACCATTTGGGCAAGGGGCGGGTGTGGGCACCATGTGTCGGGTGCCCCAGGGGGTCTGAGGCCAGAACCCCGGCCCGATTACGGCGGGCCGGGGTTCTATGTGGTTCGCATGGTGCGGTTGGGTTTAGAAGTCGAAGTCTTCGCCGTGGTGGCGCTTGACCACCCGGAAGCTACCTACGACTCCGTCCTTGACGCGGACGCCTTCGGTGTGGTGCACCTTGACGCCGTTGGCTTCGCTGTGAGGGCCGACGGTGGCGACGGGGGCGCCGTTGTCGCAGGTCGCCCCGCGGAAGAACTCGACCGTCCGCTTGCTGTCGTTGCGGATGTTGAAGCTCTTGGAGCCCAGTCCGCTTACGACGGTGATGCAGCCGTCGGGGTGGGCGGAGAACGACCGCTCGTTGATGAAGATCCGGCCGATCTCGTGGTGGCGCTTGCCCTTGAAGCCTTCGCCGCCTTCGCCGCCGCCGCCGCGGCCGCCGCCCTCGTTGCCCTTGCCCTGTCCGCCCTGTCCGCCCTCGCCGCCCATCGGGGCGTAGGCCGGAGCGGGGGCCTGCTTGACGACGGCCGGGGCCGCCTCGGGTGCGGGGGCGGCGGTGGCGTAGGTGATGCCGGTCACGGCGAGTACGGCAGCGGCGGAGACGCCCGCGGTGACGACCTTGGAACGGGTCATGATCATGATGTCTTGCTCCTTCTCAGAGAGGCCGGCTTTGGAAGCCGGTGTGTGATTGAACGTACTAACCGCCCCTAAGGCTGTCATTTCGGAAATGCCGGAAGAGCTGGTGTGGGGGAGCCGAACGGGGTACCCAGAGCACCCGCGGACCCGTCTTCCCAACTGCTGACGACACGTCAATCAGTCGCAGTTCCTGGGCAGATTGATGAGGGATTAGGCCTTCAAGGTGATCTCTGATGCCTGATCACCCGTGCGGCAGCGGGTCGCCTGGAAATGCCGGTGCGAAGGGCTCACCGGATTTCGGGGCGGGCGGGGTCATAGGCCGGATCAAAGTAGGCCCTGCCCCGCGAGGGCCTTGTGCTCGTGCCGTCCGCCGCCCGGTGGGGGCCGGGGCATCGTGCCGTGGTCAAGGAGCTGAAGGCCCGAAGGACCCGAAGGCGGGACCTATGACGACCCCTCACCCGGCGGGCGTCGGCGTTCGGCAGGTCCGCCGAGGGGAGTGCGGCACTCCGCCATCGCCGCAGCGCAAGGGGGTGCGAGGCCTTCACCAGGCTGCCCGGTCAAGGGCCTCGAAGCCTTGAGCTCGACCGCACGAGTGGGCTGCCCTGCGCTGTGAGGCGACAGGCCGGATGCGGGAACACTGGCACGTTCATGGATCGGCGACCCCTACCGGCCGGGGGCGGCGTCGGGCCGGCGCCGGGGAACGTGTCCGGCTCGTCGATCTCATGACCGTGCAGCAGTCGGGCGGACGTGAGCGTGCTTGTCCGGGGGCGGGTCGTCAGCAGGTCGTCTGCAGAGCGGGTCCGGGCCGAGGAGTGTGGGCTTCGTTCAGCCACACCACGGTCTGTGGTGCCATGTCCGCGATGGTGGCCAGGACCGCGTCGGGGCGGCTGGGGCTGATGGGATGCCACATCTGCCAGGAGGTCAAAAGCTCCCACGTCGCCTCCCGGCAAGGGTGTGGGTCTTGTCGGTGGAGGAGCCGCTGAATGAGGATCGCGCTGCCGCTGCCGCTGCCGCTGCCGCTGCCGCTGCCGCTGCCGCTGCCGCTGCCGCTGCCGCTGCCGCTGCCGCTGCCGCTGCCGCTGCCGCTGCCGCTGC
>NZ_JBIVPK010000024.1:0-40754 GCF_044754605.1 Streptomyces sp. NPDC093064 | reverse complement strand
CGCCCAGCCACAGCGGCAGCGACTATCTCGACCAGATGTGTGTGGCGCTGGCGCGGGACATAAGTGTCAGCCAAGACGAGGTTGAGCCTGAACCCGCTGATAGGCCGCCCCCGTGTCGTCGCTCATCGCACCACCTTGACCGGCCTTCAGCAGGGCACGAACAGCGGTAAGGCCAAATGAGTTGACGGCCTGCCGGAACGAGGTCTGTTAGCGACGGTGAGGCGTCTGCCGACCCTGCCGCCAGGCTCGAGGCAGACGTGGCACGCCCTCAGTTCCGGACGTAGTGCGTTCTTGTTGGACTTTTCGAAGGCGGTCACGGCCTGGGACCATGGCAGAAACGGTGGTCCGGAGTTGTTGACTGACCCAGGTTCTTTGAAGCCTGTCAGGGGTGGATCAGGTTTGGGCTTTTGCTCCCCAGGCAGCTCAGCGCCTGCATGGCCTCGTGCTCTATGCGTGAAAGATCGTGGAGGATGGTGCCTGCCTGGACGAGGCACTGGGCATTGCCTGATTCACCGGCTTCTGTGATCAGCGCTGCGACTTCCGTCCAGAGGGTGGCTGCCTCGGTGTACAGCCCCTGGCCCGTGAGCAGGTGGCTGCTGTCGAAGTGTTGGGTGCATTCGGCGAGGAAGTCGCGGTAGAGGTTGCGGAACAGGGCGCCGCCGGTGCCGGCCTTCTCCATCAAGCGGGCAGCCTGCGGTAGGTCCCGTTGAGGGTTGTCGGACCGCTGGAGCCATGTGCGTACCAGCTTGCCGGCCTTTTCGATGCCTCGGTGGCCGAGATTGGCGATGGGCGGGTTGAGGAAGGCGTCGGCGCAGGCGGTGATGGCGGGAATGATCTGGCCCTGTGGGGAGGGCAGGTTCCGTGGGGCGGTGAGGGTGAAAGACCGGTGCTTGGCGGTCATCGGACCGCGTGCGGCCCTGGCCTGGGCGAGGCTGGTCAGGCTGGTGGATACCGTTCCGCCTTGCTGGTCGGTGTCCACCAGGTAGGCGTCGCGGTCGTCGTAGCCGTACATGGCGACAACATGACCGCCGAAGTGCACCTTCGAGGTGAAGTAGTCCAGGTGGTAGCTGTCGAGTTGCAGTCCGACGGGGTGGCCGGCGTCGATGGGGGCCACGACGTTCTCCCAAGCCCTGCGAGGGGAGGTGGTCTCCTGGACCAGGAGTTCCAGCCCGAGTCTGGTGGCCAGGTTTCTGGTGAGGTCGAAAGGCTTGACCCGTCCCCCGAGGAAGGGGAAGCCCATGTTCTTGCTGTCCCAGTAGATGAAGGACAGACCGGAACCGAGGCCGAAGAGCATGGGCTCCGTCAGATCGAGTCCCTGGTGCCGCAGTAGCACCCCCAGAGCTGTCGTCTCGCAGTGCTGCGTACCGCGGGCGTCAATGTCTATCACCGTGGTCATGCCATGCTTTCCTGGATGGAGATGATCAGCCGGGCCATCAGTTCTTCTTGCGGTGCCTCTGCCGGCCCGACGAGATAGGCCTCACGTGCGGGCAGTTCGTCTTGCACACCATGATGGTGGACTCTCCCCACGGTGGGAGCGTCTACTGGGCATCTGGGACCCGCATTCCGCGGGACTACCTCGCTCCACGCGGCGGCACCGTCATCGAACTCGACCTGCGCGCGCTCGCCCCCGCGGCCATGTGCGACGAACTCGCTGGCGATCGCGCGACAGCCCACTTCTGCGCGGCCAGCCGGAGCCGGCAGTGTCGATCGTCAAGTCTGTCCGCCTGGATCGGCATCCTCGCCCCCATCGGGGCCCCAAGGGCCACTCGGAACAGGTCCTGCATGCGGACACCCGAACCAAAACAGCCTGATCAGGGACGTGCGTGCCTTCGGGGAACGGGCTGCCGCCGAGCCCAAGCAGCGTCTGCGAATCCTGCAGGTGGAAAAGATCAACGCTGTTTCGTCACCCGTTTGGGCTCACCCGGTCGCCGTGGGGGAGAACAGTGGCCGTCACTGGGGAACACCGCCAACTGGGGGTGTTTCAGAGGGAATCTGCTTGGGGGTGAACCGGTGGAGGAGGAGGACGTCGGCGCGTGCAGCTGGGCGGCGCCTTCTGGCCGGGTTTAGTGTGGCGTGCGAGGCGCGTGGACCGTGAAGCACTGGTCAGGTGTGGGCGCCACGTGCCGACGCTCGGGGGCTGAGACCAGAATCCCGGCCCGATTGCGGCGGGCCGGGGTTCTAGCTGGTTCGAATGTTGCGTCTGGGCTTAGAAGTCGTCGAAACCGAAGTCGTCGAAGTCGAAGTCGAAGTCGCCCTTGTGGTGACCGACCACCCGGAAGCTGGCCACTACTCCGTCCTTGACGAACACGCCTCCGTGCACCCTCCCGGGCTTGATGCCGTTGGCTTCGCTGCGGGGGCCGACCGTGGCGATGGGGGCGCCGTTGTCGCAGGTCGCGCCACGGAAGACCTCGACGCCCCTGCGGCTGTCGTTGCGGATGTTGAGGCTCCTGGAGCCGAGGCCGCTCACGATCGTGATGCAGCCGTCCGGGGTGGCGGAGTACGTCCGCTCGTTGATGTGGATCCTGCCGATCTCGTGGTGCCGGCGCTTGCCGTGCCCGCCGCCTTCGCCGCGCTCGCCGCCTTCGCCGCCGCGGCCGCCGCCCTCGTTGCCCTTGCCCTGTCCGCCCTCGCCGCCCATCGGGGCGTAGTCCGGAGCGGGCGCCTGCTCGGCGACGGCCGGGACCGTCTCGGGCTGCGATGCGGGAGTGGCGGCGGCGTAGGTGATGCCGGTCGCGGCGAGTGCGGAAGCGGCGGCGATGGCCGCGGTGACGGCGGTGGAACGGGTCATGATCATGATGCCTTGCTCCTCTCTCTGAGGGGCCGGCTGTGACAGCCGACGTGTGATTGAACGTAATGACCACCCCCAGAGCTGTCATTTCGGGCGTATCGGAAGTGCTGGTGTGGGGGAGCCGAACGGGGTACCCAGAGCGCCTGCAGCCCTGGCTTGCGGATGCTGACGAAACGTCAATCTTCTAAATGAATCTGGCAGATTGATGAGGCATTAGGCCTTCAAGGTGATCTCTGACGCCTGCTCACCCGTGCGGCAGCGGGTCGCCTGGAAAGGCCGCCGCGAAGGGCTCAGAGATACCGGGACGGGAGGGCCACGGACCGGACCACGGCAACCCCGCCCCACCAGGGGTTCTGTGCCCAAGCCTGCTGCCACTCGGCGTGGCCCGCGTCACCGTCCCGTGGCCACGCGGATGAGGCTTGAGGCCAGGCCCCATGACGCCCCCTCACCTCGCCGTGCCCACGTCAGCCCCTCACCTCAAGCCCCGTGCCCGCGTACGGCTTGTCACGCCGGGCGAACGGGATTCGCAGCGCACCGTCTGCACGGTCGCATGTTCATGCCGCCGTGCCGGGCTCTTGCCGCGGCTGCCCGTTTCCGGCTGGAACGGCTGTAGAGCGTGCTGATCTGACCTCACCGCACACTCGCTCTGCTCGTCGTACTGCTCCTGACGAGTGCCAGACGGCCCGTCTGGCCGTGGACCCGCTCACCGAACACGGCTTGGACCAGGGTCGGACGGGCGCGAGCACACCCTGACGAGGACGCGCTGCCAGACGACCGAACGCACGCGCCACGCTCGCCGTCGTCGGCAAAGCTCGGGGCAACCACCGGCTGAACCCCCGGATACAGGGGTCCCTGCGGCCCGGCTCAGGCAGCCTCCTCCAGGGCGTCCTCGTGCTGCGCGGGATGATCCGGTGCTGTCCGGCCTGACAGCAGCAACAGACCCATGCCCAGGGCCAGGCCCAGCGAGGGCAGGAACGGGAACCGCCCGTCGTACGCGAAGCCCCGCACGGCGAAGCGGGACAGGGCAGCGACGCTCGTGGCGAGGCCGAGCCACAGCATCCAGGAGCGGCGCCGGTCGGCGTCCGGACGGATCCTTTCGTGCAGTGCGGCCAGTTTCCGCTCCAGCGGTCGCAGCGCCGCCACGAAGCCGGCGAGAACGAGCCCGAGCACCAGCAGCCACGGCACCCGCAGCGCCCACCACCCAGCGGACCCGAAGGCGGGCTCAGGTGCGAGGGCGGTCAGGTAGAACGCGGCGGCCACGACCAGCACCGGCAGCATGTGCCACAGGTACAGCGTCATGCTCGCACCGCCGACCGACTGCACCAGACGCCACACCCACTCGCGGTCCAGAAGCCTCCGCACAGTTGGTGCGACGAGAAGACACAAGCCGACCTGGGCCACTACCCACGCCAGCATCGCCACCGACGGCGGGTTGGTGTTGCTGGGCGCCTGCCCAGTCACAAAGATCAGGCTGACCGGGAACGGCCCGAGAGCGACCAGCGCCGCGAAAGCCGCGCCACCGCCGACCGCCATCGCGGCCGACAGCAGCCGACGACGGGTCAGCAGACCGTCCCGCCAGCAGAAGCCCAACTGATAGGCCACACCCCACACGAGCACGTAGTCAGCCAGACCGACATACGGAACGTGTACCGTCACCACCAGCGCATCAACGGCCGCGGCTCCCGCACCCATGACGACGGCAACGCGTAGACCCCACATTCGGTGCGCCGCGTGCAGCGGCGGCGTCAGGGCGCTGAGCAACAGGTACACCGGAAGGAACCAGAACTGCATGGCCATCGCCCAGCCCACGAGTGCAAGCGTGCCCGGTTCCACACCGACCGCCGTACACATGCCGACGGCGAGCAGTACAAGACCGCTGTAGGCGCTCGCCGGAAGCAACAGCCGCAAGGCGCGCCGCCCCACCCAGCCAGTCGCGGAACCACCTGCCGCGCGGGCTCGCGACCAGGAGCCCCCCGCCGCGTGGCCGCCGGCCAGGAAAAACAGCGGCATGATCTGAAAGCCCAGAGTCAGCCACTGGGTCCAGGGAACTGTCGCCAACAGTTCAGGCGCGGTGATCCGTCCGTCGCTCTCCCTGACCAAGCCGGTGATCAGCCAGTGGCCAAGCACCACCAGGACGATCGCCCACGCGCGCAAGAAGTCGACGTAACGGTCTCTGCCCATGCCTCGTCATGCTGCCGGAACCTCGACGCCCACGCCGCGAGAACTCGGCTCTGCAACCATTCCGTGCTCGATACGAAACTCTCCACCACCGAACGGCGGCTTGGCACGCACCGCGGTCATCTCCCGAACCCCGGCCTCTCGTGGTGGCCGGTCGCCGAGCCGGGGGCCAGATCTCCTTCACTGTTGCGGGACAAGCTGATGTGTCCGACGAAACGGCCGCCAAGTTCAGCGACTCAGGGCCTCCAGTAGGGAAGCGTGCGACAGCCACTCATCAGGCTGGTCGGGCCAATTCACCTGGTAGCCGTCACATCGATGGACTTCCGCGAGGGCCCGCACACTCGGTCGTCTCCTCCTGTCCGGCACTCCAAGCTCGCGCGGATGACATCGACATGGACGAACGAGGCCGCGATCAGGCAGTGGAACGCCTCCACCACGCGCGAGACGATGGAAGCGACGGCGGAGGGAGGAGACTTCGCCAAGCGGCACTTGCTGAACCCGCGGGATGCGGAAACGGGTACGTCAGCCGCATGCTCGCCGAGCGCGGTGGTCGTTTCCGCCGAGGCACCAGCCTGAGTCAACCCCAAGGGCTCTCCCGTCACGAGTAGTTACGGGTGGCGGTACCGGCCAGGTGCAGAAGGCAGTGGCCGACCACGAGGAGGAGCGGTCGGTGGCGCGATCGGTCGTCTCGTGGATCCGCGCGGTCGAGCACGAGCTCAACCGGACGGCGTGACCGAGGACCACACGCCGAACCACTGCTCGGCGCCGAACTCCTCGAAGTGCTCCACTTCGGTGAACCCCAACTTCGCCGCGAGGCGCATCGAGCGGTCGTTCGCGGTCTGGGTGCAGAGAACCACCGGCTCGCTGGGAAGTGTGCCGGCGAACCAGTCGAGTGCCGCTGCGCACGCCTCGACGGCGTACCCGCGTCCCCACGCCTCAGGGAGGAACATGTAGCGGAGTTCGGCCTCCCCGGCGTCCGGACGAACGTGACCCGGACGCTCCGAGTCGCGCCGATCGAGCGTGATCATGCCGATCATCGCTCCGTCGAGATCGATCACGAAAAGACCAGGGCGCCGCCCGGGCACCTCAGGTACCGCGCGTTCGAGCTCATCACGTGGTCGAGGGCCACCGAGGTAGGTGCCCACCTCTGGCGAGGCGAACAGCTCGATGAACGCCGCACGGTCCCGGGCCTCGGGCTCGCGGAGCACGAGCCGCTCGGTCCTGATCGGGGCAGGTGGCCAGGCGACGGGTCCAAGCTCGGTCATGACGGGCAACCTATCGCACGCCCGCCGGACAGGAGCCTCGGACGACCGACATCGGCAGCGGCCTCTGACCCGTCGGCCTGTCGGTATCAGTACACGGCTCGAAACCGTGACCGTGACCGTCTCGGACAACCTGGGCGAGTTCTTCGACGGCCTTGCGCGCGACTTCCGAGGTTGGGAGGGCGAGAGGGGCTGGGCCAACAACCATCTGGTCGTGACGGCGGCGGGGCCGGCGACGAGGTGCTCGTGGGGCAGGTGGCGGCGGTCATCCGGCGCCGCTGCACTCGAGGCCCCGGGCTCCCGGCAGCGCCCGCTCGACGCTCTGGCGTCCTTCCTCGAGGGCATCTCGGGCGGCCCCGGGAGGGCTCTCGCCGTAGGGCGGATCACCCGCGCGATAGGTCTCGGGGCCCTCCCCGGGAATGCTCGACACCAGGACGAGCATGCGCACCCCGGTCTTGTAGTACGCCGGGACGTTCGCGCCTTCGTCGGTGAAGGACAGCCGCCGCTCGCCGCCCGCGGGTTTGTAGGAGCGGTCCACATCCAGCACGATCCGGTACCGGTCGTGCCCGCCCGCCGGCTCGACCCGCTCCACCGTGCCCTCGGCAACGGTGCTGGAGCAGGCGATGATCCCCTCGTAGGTGAGCTTGGCGGCGGACGCGGACTCGCCATTCGTTGTCCCGTTGTGCGCCACGAGGTATGCCGTGCCTGTTCCCAGCAGCGCCACGGCTACGGACGCCACGAGGGCGAACAGCCGTCGGCGACCGCGCTGTCGGCTGCGCGCCGGGGCGGATTCCTCCCGTCCGGGAGCCTTTTGGGCCAGCCCGTCCCCGATCCGGCGCAGTTGCTCCCGGACAGCGGCCATGTCGCGTTCCGCGTCCGCGTAGCGGTCAGCCGAATCCCCGGCCTGCTCAGGTGAGGGTTCGCCCAGCAGGACCGCCATCAGCTCGTCGTTCTTCTCCACCCTCACATCGCCTCTTCCACGTGCAGCCGCTCACGCAGGAGTTTCGCCGCCGCGTACAGCCTGCTCTTCACCGTTCCCAGGGGGATGCCGAGTTGCTCGGCGATCTGCGGCACCGAGAGGTCCGCGTAGTAGCGCAGGACCAGAACCTGCCGATGGGCGGCGGGCAGGGCGTCGAGCCCCTCGGCGACGGCCAGAGCCTGCACGCTGTTCTCCGTGCCGTCCTGGGCCCGGTTGTTTGGTGCGCTCAGCAGGCCGAGCCGCGCGCTGACACGTTCCTGCCGGTGCCGGGTGCGGTGCCAGTCCACTGCGAGGTTCGAGGCCACCACCGCGGCCCAGGCTCCCACGTTCCGCGGCGGGTCCTCGCCCCGGGCCCGGCGCTCCAGCAGGCGCAGCCGCACCTGCTGGAGCCCGTCCTGCAGGTCGTCCTGCGGAACCCCGCCGAGGGCCAGGACGGCGCGGACCCGGTCGGCCTGCGCCGCGTCGAGCGGGTCCGCCTCCGCACCCCGCGGTCTCCTGATCGGCAACGGTGCTCTCCCTCAGTCGTGTTTCTCCTAGGACGCGGGAGCATTGCAGATCGTTCGATCGTCACTCGCAGCCGAGTTCGCGCGCCGCGGGCAGTGCCCGGGCGATCCCGGCCCGTTCGCGGCTGATCGGTGCGTCGGGCGACGACCATGTGATCCGGGGACGCCACGTGCTGCCGAAGAGCGCCAACTCGCCGCACAAATGAGGCGGGTCGCCTGTTCCGGCAACCCGCCCCGGACTTCGTGCTGTCGAACCGTTCAGCAACCGGGCGGCAGCGGTGTCAGGCCCACTCCACGGCCATGGTCGGTGGCGCCGCCGCCGAAGGCGGAGCCGGAGATGCCGCGGCGCGGGATCCACACTGCGTGCGTTCCGGCGCCGTTGTCGGCCTGGCCAGGTCGGCGATGTAGGCGAGCGCGGTGACGGCGGAAGCGCCGGTGCCGATCACGGCGGTGCGCCGGCCGGCGTGACGGGGCCCGTACGGTGGGGTCCTTGAGGCCGGGGATGCGGTAGGTGATCTAGTCGGCAGCCGCGCGTTCGTGTCGTCGAGGTTCGTTCGTAGGATGAGGTGTCCTGATGGGTGCACGGTAGGGAGACTGTTGGTGCTGGCTGCCGTTGCCGGCTCGCCCGGACCGCTTGCCGAGGTCCTGGCCGTGCGTGATGTGGACGGGCCTGCGGCTCCTGGCGCGGGTGAGGTCGTGGTGCGCATGGTCGCGTCGACCGTCAACCCCTCGGACGAGGTCACCGTCTCGGGTGCCTACGGGTCGCGGACTTCGTTTCCGATGGTTCCGGGGTTCGAGGGCGTGGGTGTGATCGACGCCGCCGGTCCGGGCGTGCCTGCTGCGGCGGTGGGCCGGCGTGTCCTGCCACTGGGGTCTGCCGGGGCCTGGCAGCAGTACAAGAGACTCGACTACTCCTGGTGTGTTCCTGTGCCGGACGACCTTCCCGATGAGGTCGCCTGCTTCGCCTACATCAACCCCTTGACGGCCGTCACGATGGTCGAGCGGTTCTGTCGGTCGGGCGTACGGAATGTGGTGGTCACAGCGGCGACATCGGCCATCGGCCGACACCTGGCGGAACTCCTGACCGATCGTGGTGTCGCACCGGTCGGGGTTGTGCGGGGAACGCCGGGGCGGACTGTGGCCGAGCCGTCCCGGTGGCGGGCCGTGATCCGGACGAACGAGCCCGGTTGGCGCGAACAGCTGCGGTCGGTGATCGGCCCCCACGGCGTCGATGTGGCCTTCGACTGCGTCGGTGGCGGCGTGGGCGAAGAGGTGTTCACACTGACGGCCGGCGGTGGCGTGTTCGTCCACTACGGCCTGCTGTCGGGAACGCCGCTCTCGGCGGAGTGCCTCACAGGCCGCAGGGACGTACGCGTGGAGCTCTTCCGCCTGCGCGACATCGTTCAGAAGGACGGCGGGCAGCACCTGTCCGGGCTGTTCGCGCCGGTCTTCGAGAGCCTGCGCCGCGGACGCCTGCGCACGGCCGTCGGGCAACGCATCAGGCTCAGCGAACTCCCCGGCCACCTCAAAGGCCCGGCAGCCGGACCCGCAGGGAAGATCCTTATCGATCCGCAAAGGTGACCACCGCAGCGGACCCGGCCGGCGCCTCACCTACTGCTGGATCACGGTGTCCGGGACGGTGCTGTCGTACGCCGCCGAGGCCGTCGACGCGCATCCCGGGACCGGGGTCCGTTTCACCGGTACTGTGGCGCGCCCGGGTATGTCTGCCTTGGGAGTCTCTCTTCAACTGGCGGCCGTAGTTTCATCCGTGCTTGCGGAGGTATGTCTCCAGCTCGGCGGCCCCGGTCAGCATCGCCCGCCCGCGGGCGGACAGCCGGCCGTGCCAGTCGCTCAGTGCGGCCTCCAGTGGCTCCAGCCCGCCGGCCGTCCGTACCTGGGCGATCAGCGGGGCGATCTGCTCCAGCAGGTAGCCGCCGCGCCTGAGTTGGTGGACCAGCCGGGCGTCCCGTACGTCGGCCTCGTCGTAGACGCGGTACCCGGTCCGCGGGTCGCGGCGTGGCCGCACCAGCCCGGCACGCTCCCAGGCGCGCAGCGTCGCGGGCCGGATGCCGAGCTTCTCCGCCAGCGGTCCGATGAACGTGCCGCCGGGCCCGGACACCATGGCCGGCTCGGATGTCGTGGTGGGCTCCAGGTCACGTAGGGCGCTCTCCACGGCCCGGAGGGTCCACCGGTCGTCGAGGAGCTGGGCGTGGCTCTCGTCGATGAGACGGAACGCCTCGTCGGCCGCGCCCTCGTTCACCGCCCGCATGATCGACGTCGCCGTCCGGTGGCCGTGGCCGGGCACCAGGGCGAGAAACGCGCGCAGGGCCCCCGCGTGCAGCGAGGTATAGGTGCGGTAGCCGTGGGGTGTGCGCCCCGCGGCAGGGAGGATGCCGGCTTCCTCGTAGTTCCTGATCGCCTGCGTGGACAGACTGTGCCCGCGTGCCAGATCAACCGGCCTGAGTCGCTCACCGGTTTGAGAGTTTCTGCCCATGGAGCCGACGATACCGAGGAAAAGTTTCAACCGAGAGTTCAACGATACCGTTGAAGGCATGGCTACTGACATCAAGGACACCGCCCATGCCGTCGAGGCGGCGGCCGTCATGAGGCTGCTCCCGGCCCGGCCGCGGCTGCTCGCCCTGGGCGAGCCCACCCACGGCGAGGACGCTCTGCTCGCCCTGCGCAACGAGCTCTTCCAGGAACTCGTCGAGCAGGAGGGGTACCGGACGATCGCGATCGAGAGCGACTGCCTGAAGGGCCTGGTCGTGGACGACCACGTCACCTCGGGAACGGGCACCCTCGACGAGGCCATGGAACGCGGATTCAGCCACGGCTGGGGCACCTTTGCGGCCAACCGCGAGCTGGTGCGCTGGATGCGCGCCTACAACGACGGCCGGCCCGCGTCCGAGCGGCTCCGCTTCACCGGCTTCGACGGCCCCCTGGAAATCACCGGCGCCGCGAGCCCCCGGCAGGCCCTCACCGCACTCCACAACTACCTCTCAGATCGGGTGGACGCGGACCTGCTCCCCTGTACCGCGGAAACGCTCGACCGCCTGCACGGCGCCGACGACCGGTGGACCGATCCCGCCGCGATGATGGAGCCGGCCCACTCCGTGGGGCAGTCGGCCGAGGCCAAGCAGCTGAGGCTGCTCGCCGACGATCTGGTGGCGCTGCTCGACGCGCAGACACCCCACCTGCTCGCGACCACCTCGCAAGACGACTGGGACCGGGCGCGCCTGTACGGGCGCACTGCCACCGGCCTGCTGCGGTACCACTACTGCATGGCCGACACCTCACCAGTCCGCATGACACGGCTGTGCGCGCTGCGGGATGTGATGATGGCCCACAACCTCCTTGCCGTCGCCGCTCGCGGCCCGGCACTCGTCCACGCCCACAACTCCCACCTCCAGCGGGAGAAGAGCACGATGCAGATGTGGCAGGGGTCGGTGGAGTGGTGGAGCGCCGGTGCGCTGGTGAGCGCCCAACTCGGCGAGGAGTACGCCTTCGTGGCCACGGCTCTCGGCACCATCCGGCACCAGGGCGTGGACGCCCCGCCTGCGGACACCGTCGAAGGGCTCCTGTACGCGCTCCCCGAGGACCGTTGCGTCATCGACGCCCCGCGACTGGCCACCACCCTCGGTGACACGCCGCCCGCGCCCCGCGTATCCCCCTGGTTCGGCTACTCCCCACTCGACCCGGCCCAACTCGCGGACAGCGACGCGATCGTGTTCGTCAAGGACGTCCCCTAGACATAGCGCTACGGCTTCGGCTGCTCGTCAGGGAGATGCGGTGCGAGCAGGAGGCCAAGCCGCCGGAGGGGGCGCGGCCGCTGCGGGTGAGCCGGAAGTCGGCCTACCAGTGGCATGTGCAGAGCCTGTCCGTCCGTCAGCCGGGCGACCAGATGCCGTCCAGGTCATCGCCGAAAGCGTCGAGGAGCCCGTTGAACTGGCTTGACCCGGCCGGGAACTCCACCGCCCAGGCGTCGGATCCGGCCGCCGACCACCCACAGCTCGTCGCGGACCTCCTACGGTCCGACGAGCATCCGTCCCGTCACGTGCAGCACTGCGCGATCGCTCGTGTACCGCACTTTGATCCGGTGCTACCCGCTGTCGCTCGCCCGGTCCGCCTTCTCCTCCTCGACCTGCGCCTTCGCGGGGTCCAGGAGCCGGGACAGAAAGTGCCGGGTGCGTTCGTGCGCGGGGTTCCCGATGACCCGGTCCGGTGTGCCGTCCTCGACGATCACCCCGCCGTCCATGAAGACGACCCGGTCGGCGACCTCCCGCGCGAAGCTCATCTCATGGGTGACGACCATCATCGTCATGCCCTCGTCGGCGAGCATGCGCATCACGGCGAGGACGTCGCCCACCAGCTCGGGGTCGAGCGCGGAGGTCGGCTCGTCGAAGAGCATCACCTCGGGGCCCATGGCGAGCGCGCGGGCGATGGCGACGCGCTGCTGCTGCCCGCCGGAGAGGGAGGAGGGGTAGGCGTCCGCCTTCTCGGACAGGCCCACGCGCTCCAGGTTCTCGGCGGCGATCTCCGCGGCCCGCGCCTTGCCCCGTCGAAGGACCCGGCGCTGCGGCAGTGTGAGGTTCTCGGTCACCGTGAGGTGCGGGAAGAGGTTGAACTGCTGGAACACCATGCCGATACGGCGGCGTACGCCGTCGATGTCCACATCGGGGTCGGTCACCTCGGTGCCGCCGACGAAGACCTGACCCTCGGTGGGCTCCTCGAGGAGGTTCACACAGCGCAGCAGGGTCGACTTGCCGGAGCCGGAGGGGCCGATGACACAGACCACCTCGCCCTGGCCGATCTCCAGATCGATGCCGCGCAGCACCTCGTTGTCCCCGAAGGACTTGTGCAGGCCGCGGACGAGTATCTCGGGGACAGTGCTCACTTGACGGCTCCCTGGGCCTTGGCCTCCATGCGGCGCACCACGAATCCGAGCGGGATCGTGACCAGCAGATAGCACAGGCCCGCGACCAGGATCGGTGTGGAGTTGGCGGTCTGGCTGGCCAGATCCCGGCCGAACTTGGACAGTTCGCGCTCCTCCAGCGTGACGCCGAGGAACAGCACCAGCGAGGAGTCCTTGAAGAGCAGGACCAGTTCGTTGGTGAGCGGCGGAAGGATGATCCGGAACGCTTGCGGAACGATGATGGAGATCATGGCCCGCGCCGGCGAGAAGCCCAGCGAACGGGCCGCCTCCATCTGTCCCTTGGGCACGGCCTGGATGCCCGCGCGGATCGTCTCCGCCATGTACGCGGCCGAGACCAGTCCGAGCGCGAGGGCCACCTTGCCGTACGTTCCCCCGATGATCTCCGTGCCGGGGAAGGCCAGCGGCACGGCCACACCGACGAAGATGAAGATCAGCAGGGCGGGCAGACCGCGGAAGATCTCGATGTAGACCCCGGCGACCCAGCGGTAGGGGCCCACGGACGACAGCCGCATCAGCGCGATGACCATGCCGAGGACCAGGCCGACGACGAAGCCGGTCAGGGTGAACAGCACGGTGTTCTTCAGCGCCAGGGTGATGACGTCCGGGAACATCCGCCGTGCGATGTCCGTCTGCGCGAACTGGTTCTGCAGTCGGCCCCAGTCGGCCGTGGCCGCGAAGGCGATCACGGCGGCGACGAAGACGGCGTACTGGATGCCGCGCGAGAGCGAGCGCCGCCGGCTTCGGGTCAGACGCCTTCTGTGGGGCCGGACTTCGGCGCCGGCGGTGCCGGTGGTGTCGCTCATGAGGCGGACGGCGAGGCGGCGGACGGGGTGTACGGGCCGATCCACTGCTCGTACAGCTTCTGGTAGGTGCCGTCGGCCTTCGCGTCCTTGATCGCCTTGTTGATCGCGGCGAGGAGTTCGGAGTTGCCCTTCTTCACCGTGAAGCCGTACTGCTCTCCGGTGTCGAGGTTGCCGACCACCTTGAAGGCGTCGGCGTTGGCCTTGTCCTTGAGCCAGCCCTGGACCACCGGGTAGTCGATGACGATCCCCTGGACCTGTCCGGTGCGCAGGCCGTTGAGGACGGCGTCGGAGGACTCGAAGGAGACGGGGTCGAAGCCCTGCTTGCGCACATAGTCCTCCCCGGTGGTCTGTGCCTGGGCACCGAGCTTCTTGCCCTTGGCCTTCACATCGTCCAGGGACGTGATCCCGCTCTTCTTGTCGACCAGGACGGCCTGGGTGGCGTCGAAGTACGGGTCGGAGAAGTCGACGTTCTTCTTGCGCTCGGCGGTGATGGTCATGCCCGCGGCGGCCAGATCGCACTCGCCGGAGTTGAGGAACGCGCCGGTCTTGAAGTTCTCGAAGGGCGTGTCGAGGATCTGCTGCTTCACCCCGAGGTCCTTGGCGACCAGGTCGATCAGGGAGACGTCGAAGCCCTGGACCTTGCCGTCGACCTCCGACTGGAAGGGCGGGTACGGCAGATGCGTGCAGGTCGTGAGTCGGCCCGCCTTGACGAGGTCGACCCCGCCGTCGGCCGACTTGCCCGTGCCGCCGCTGCCGCTTGACGTGCAACCCGCCACGAGCACCGCCCCGGCCGTCGCGGTGATGGCGGCCAGGATGCGGACCCGGCGTCCGAGGAGCGTGTTCACGGGGGGACCTCTCTGTGGGGGACGTGCGGATGCAGACTATAAGAAGATCTTTGACCCTCTCAAATAAGCCTGAGGCGTGGGTAATTCCGGGCGCGTACCGTCTTACGGGACGTCACCGGCCGCATGCGGAAAGGATCCCGCCGGTCACCCTTGATTTCGCGCGTAGCGTGAACGAAGAGAGCAGAGCCGTGACCGCCCCCTCCTGGACCTCGCCCCGCTGAACGCGGTCACCGGTGCCGCTCCACACGGCGGTCGCGGCGGAGCAGGTGCGCGCGGCCCTCGCCGAACACCCGGAGACCGACTTTGTGTTGCCGGTGCACGCGGAGGCGGCGACCGACCCGCTGGGCGGTCTCCCGCGACGACAGGCCGCGCACGGACAGTTGGTGGGCGTTGGACCTCGGCTCCTCCTATGCGCTCAACCGGAAGACGCTGCTCTGGGAGGCGGCCGCCGGGCCGTGCTTACCGCATACAGGGACCAGCCGACGGCGAGCAGTGGATCGACATGACGACCGGGCCGGCCCCGACGGGGGCGCGGGAGCCGCTCGTGATCGAGGGGCGTCCCCCGCCGAACTGCGCGAATTGGCACGTCGCTCCGCATCCGCCGCCGCGGACGGCCGGGTCCGGGCGGCGCACGTGGACGGGTACCTGAGTCCGTTCAACACGCAACGGGCGCGAGACCCGTGTGACGCGGCTCGGCGCGCAGCCCCACCCACGGAGCACGGCATCCACTACCCGCCGGTGGCCATTGACGGCCGCACTGCGTACGCCTACCTTGCCCTCACCCGCGCGGCGGACATGTGCCGGTCGTGACGGGGTTACGAGGAGACGGGGGGCAGGGCTATGAAGGCAGTGCTCCAGGAGCGGGTCGGGCCGCCGGACATCCTGCGGCTGCAGGAAGTCGACCGGCCCCGGGCCGGGGTCGGCCAGGTGCTGGTTCGTGTGCACGCCGCCGCGCTCAACCCCTACGACTGGCACATGATGCGCGGTGACCCTTACGCGGCGCGGCTGATGGGAGGCATGGGACTGAGCCGTCCGAAGTGCCGGGTGGCCGGCATCGACGCGGCCGGAGTGGTGGAGGCTGTCGGCGCCGGCGTAGGAGGGCTCCGGCCCGGCACTCCGGTACTGGGCTTCTGCGCGTTCGCCGAATACGCGTGCGCCACGGCGGAGTTGGTGGTGCCCAAGAAGCCCGAGCGTCTGTCCTTCGAGCAGGCCGCTGCCGTGCCGATGGGGGCGGTGACCGCACTGCGCGGCATCCGGACGGTGGGCCGGGTCCGGTCCGGGCAGCGGGTGCTGGTCAACGGGGCGGGCGGCGGCGTGGGCACCTTCGCCGTACAGATCGCGGCCGGCCTGGACGCGGAGGTCACCGGGGTGTGCAGCGCCGGCAGCACCGAACTGGTGCGCTCACTGGGCGCCGCGCACGTCATCGACTACGCCCGCGAGGACTTCACCGACAGACGCGTCCGCTACGACGTGATCCTGGACAACGTGGGAAACTTTCCGCCGGGCCGACTGCGTCGGGCGCTCACCCCGACCGGAGTCCTGGTGGCCAACTGCGGCGGCTCACCCGGCCGGGTGTTCGGGGCGATCGGCTCCATGCTGAAACTGGCCGCGGTCAACGCGGTCACCCGGAACAGCCTGCGCCCGATCGTCCCGGCGACCCCGGGTGGTCCGGCCCACGAGGACCTGCTCGCCGTGATCGCGCTCATCGAGGCCGGTCAGGTCACTCCCGTGGTCGGCCGGACCTACTCCCTGGCCGATACGGCCGAGGCCATGCGCCACGTGGAGGAGGGCCACTCCCGCGGCAAGACCGTGATCACTGTGCGCTGACGTACGGGCTGCCGGTCGTGCTCGGTCCCCGGGGGCTCAGTGCTTCCGAAGCCGGTGACACCACCCCCCGGGCCATGCGTTCGACAGGGGGACCAGTCATGCCGGCTCCAGAGGCCGGGAGCCCCATTGCGGGGCCATGAAGAAGCGGGGTGGTGCCGACCAGACGAAGGGCGGCGATCTCGGTTGGGCCGTGTGGCATGACGCTCTCAGCGCACCAGGCAGACCTCGGCCGATCACTGCTGCCGCACCCCAACCCTCGGTACAGCAGGCCGTACCGCAGCCGGCGGTCAAGCACACCCGCAGCAGGAGGTCCCGGTCGTGACCGGACAACCGGAGCCCCGCCCGGGCGCCCGAGGCTGCGTCCGGCCGCTTTCACGCCAGGCCTCGCCGACTCCGGACCGGCTGAAGCGCCTCCAGGTTGCGTACCCCGTTCCTCCGACGAGTGCCCGTGAGTGTGTCCTCGATCAGCTCGACGGTCGGTCCCTGCCTGCTCCGGTCAGTTCGAAGCTGTGGTGAGAAAGCTCGACCACGTCAGGCGACGGAGGGTCGCGTCTCGGTCCAGTCGACCATCAGCCTGCGTTCGGCGAACAGCCACCCGCCGTCCTGCTTGACGAACTCGTCGAGATAGCGGATAGAGGCGATCATCAGCGACCGCTGCCCGTCCCCGTCCACCGACAGGTGATGCGCCAGGCAATAGCTTTCAGCCGTGGCCCGGTCTCCGTCCAGCGAAACCGTGCTCTGCCCGTTGAAGTGAGTGGTGGTTTCGTACGTGTTCAGATTGTCGAAGACCGGGGCCAGCGAGACGCGGCCGTGCAACTCCTGAGTCGGCTCGGCAGCCGTGGCGTCCATGAAAACGAGGAACCGGGTGTCGGAAGTGAAGAGCGCCATCTGCCCCTTCGCGTCGCGGCGGTCCGCACAGTGGGCATAGGCGTCGATCAGTTCACGGATGGCCAGCCGGTCGGCGGCCTCGTGGGGTGAGATAGCGGAATGGGAAGCCATGTCGTTCTCCCTCGGGGAAATATCTGACGAGTACATAACAACAGTCGCGCCGGCGCGATGTTCTAGACATCGGGAAGGGTGTGGCCGCGCGGCCACACCCACCCGTGGATCACGTGAACGCCCCGGGGCGTGCGAGCCGGTGATCGCGGAGCTCACGTCGTCCGGATCGTGGGTTTGCGGAGCAGTGACGCGGCGGTCGATCACCCTGTCTTCGTGGCGGTGGTTTCGCTCTCGCTGCCCAATCGGTTGATTTCCGGGCTGTACAGGATCCGCTGCTCGCTCGCTCCGGGGCGGGTGACGGCGAGCATGGCGCGGCCGATGTGTTCGGTGGTCGTGGTGTGACGGGGGGCGAGGCGGTGCAGCAGCGGGTAGAGCCAGGAGGTGAGGCCGTAGAGGACGCGATAGATCGGAGTCCTGGAGACTGCTCCGTGCCTGGGGTGGATATAGGCGGGGCGGAACATGTACGCGTCCATCGGCATGGCCAGCAGGGCGTTTTCGGTGCGGCCCTTGACGCGGCCCCACATGGTCCGGCCGCGTTCGCTGCTGTCGGTGCCCTCTCCCGAGACGTAGGTGAAGGTCAGTCCGGGGTTGGACGCGGACACGGCACGCGCGGCAGCGAGGGTGCCGTCGTAGGTGATGCGGGTGTACTCCGCCTCACTGCGACCGGAGGAGGACATGCCGAGACAGTAGAAGCAGGCGTCGTAACCGGCCAGTTGTTCGGAGATGGCGGACAGATCGGTGAAGTCCTGGTGGATGACTTCCCGCAGCTTGGGATGGCTGATGTCCAGCGAGTTGCGGACCACCACCAGCACACGCGTGACGGCGGGGTCGAGGAGACAGGCACGCAGTACGCCCTGTCCGATCATGCCGGACGCGCCGAAGATGACGACTTTCACGGGCAGACTCCAGGTAGTGGGTGGAGGTTCAGGTCCGCAACACCGAGGTAGCGGTCGACGACGGTGGCGCGCCGGCGCTCACGGTCAATGTCGGCGCCCATGGCGGGCGTGAGCGGGGTGTTGCTCAGGGAAAGCACGGGCATGAGGTCACACGGATCCCCAGCGGGTAGTGCATCCTTCCCGCCCGGTGAGAAGTTCGGTGGGGCGTAGGTCGGGTCTCAGCCGTTGAGCGTGCTCATGAACTCGGGTGCGTAGCGGTCGCCGATGACGACGCCGTGCGGGGCCACCGTCTCGATCGCGGCGAGGTCCTCGGCGGAGAGGGTCACATCGGTCGCGGCGATGTTTTCCTCCAGGTAGCGGCGGCGCTTGGTGCCCGGGATGGCGACCGCACCCTGGTGCTGGACCCAGGCGAGGGCCAGTTGGGAGGGCGTGACGTCCTTGGCGGAGGCGATGCGGCGCACCTCGCGGACGACGTCGAGGTTGTGGTCGAAGTTCTCGCCCTGGAAGCGGGGGTCCGTCCGGCGCCAGTCGTCCTCGGCGAAGTCGTCGGGGCTGGTGATGGCGCCGGAGAGGAAGCCGCGCCCCAGCGGGGAGTAGGCGACCAGCCCGATCTCCAGTTCCCGCAGGGTGTCGAGCACGCCGTTGTGTTCGATGTCGCGTTCGAAGAGCGAGTACTCGGTCTGGACAGCGGTGAGCGGGTGCACGGCGTGGGCACGCCGGATCGTCTGGGCGGACGCCTCGCACACGCCGATGTGGCGGACCTTGCCCTCGGCAACCAGATCGGCCAGCGTGCCGACGGTCTCCTCGATGGGCACCTTGGGGTCGATGCGGTGCAGGTAGTACAGGTCGACGTGGTCCGTGCCCAGGTGCCGCAGCGAACGATCGAGTGCCCGGCGCACGTACTCGGGCCGGCCGTTCAGGTCGAGCACGCTGCCGTCGTCGGTGATCTCCACGCCGGTCTTGGTGGCAAGGACGGCGGCATCCCGGCGCCCGGCCAGCGCCTTGCCGAGGAGCTGCTCGTTGGCGAAGGGGCCGTAGCTCTCGGCGGTGTCCAGCAGGGTGACGCCCAGCTCCAGCGCGCGATCGATCGTTGCCAGCGACTCGGTCTCGTCGGTGGCGCCGTAGAAGACGCTCATGCCCATGCAGCCGAGACCCTGCACGCTGACGGTCAGCCCTTGGCTGCCCAGTGCGCGGTGTTCCATAGGGGTTCCTCCTAGGTATCTAACTGGATAGTTACATATCGTAGAGCGGCTGTCCGCGGGTGTCAATAACTAGATAGTTACTTGCTATGGTGGCGGACATGCCACGGGACTCCAGCGCCACCAAGGCCAGGCTGCTCGACGCCGCCTTCACCGAATTCGCCGCCTACGGCATCGCCGGCGCCCGAGTGGACCGGATCGCCGAGGCGGCAGGTGCGAACAAGCGGCTGATCTACGTCTACTTCGGCAACAAGGAGCAGTTGTTCGACGAGGTGCTGCAACGGGCGATGACAGAGGGTGCCGAGTCGGTCCCGTTCGACGTCGAGGACCTGCCCGGATACGCCGGCGCGATCTTCGACCACCTCGTCGCCCGGCCGGACCTGATGCGCCTGCGACTGTGGAAGCTACTGGAACGGCCCTCCACCACCGGACTCGAACCGGACGCCTTCCGGCGCAAAGTCGCGGACGTGGCCGACGCGCAGCAGCGTGGCGATCTCGCCCCGGAGGTACAGCCGGACGATCTCCTGACCATGGTCCTCGCCATGGCCCAGGCGTGGTTCTGGGCCGCCGAGGACGTCGACCCCGGACAGGTCAGCCAGTCCTGGTCGCCGGAGCGACTGGCCCTGCACCGCTCAGCAGTTGTCGAGGCCGCCCGCCGGATCAGCCAGAACACCGCTCAGGGCTCGTAACGCGATCCGGTCGTTCGCCGGCAACGCCGCCCCGTGCTCTTTCCTGCCTTTCAGCCGCGGCGGTGCCTGGCCGCCATCGCGTGAAACACCTTCTTCGGTTTCCAACGGGTCTCGTCGAGCACGCGGACCACGCCGTAGGAGCCGAGATCCGCGTCTCCGGGCCTGCTGTAACCGGCGAAGGTAAACCAGAGTGCGGTGTCTACCCCTTCCTCTTCGAAGGCGTCCAGCAGCTCGATGAGGTAACGAACCTGCTCGTCCTCGTCCGGCACCGCGTCGTGCGGCACCTGCCAGGCCGAGCCGCCGCGCTCGCCCGCGCCCCGGTAGGCGCAGGTTCCGTACTCGGTCACCGCGACGGGCTTGCCGTGTGCGAGGTGTCCCCGCAGTTCGGACCGGAAGGTGTCGGCGTTGTACGCGGCGCGGTAGGCATCGATGCCGACGAGGTCGAACGGACTCCAGTCAACGAACTCCCAGGGAGCCGAGGCGTACGTGATGCGCCCGCCGAAGCGGGCACGTACCGTCTCGGCGGCTTGCGCGAGGAAGACGTTGAGACGTTCCTGCACCGGGCCAAGGCCGTTCCACCACTCCATGTCGGCCTCAGCCATGGCCCGCAGACGGTCGCCGTAGGTGTCACCCGGGATGAAGCCGCCGCAGAACGCGCTCATCTCACAGCCCGCGACGAACACCACTTCGGCGCCGGTCCGTCGTACGGCTTCGGCCCGGCGGGCACAGTCGGCGAAGAACGACAGCAGCCGGTCGGGGGGAAGGTCGACGGGGAACGGGGCGAACCACACCTCGAGGCCGGCGGCCGCCGCATAGCGGGCGGCGGTGCTCAGCCGTTCGGGATCACGGCCGGAGACGCGTACGGCGTCGCAGTGCAGCTCGTCGGATATCACCGCCATGTCATGCCGGACCGTTTCGTGGGTGAAGGTCTTGCGGGAGAGGTCCTGTCCGGGGAGGAACCCGGTGTCGTAGTTGATGCCCCGTGCGCGCACGTCACTGCCCCTTCAGGTGATGGACGCCGTGCTCCAGCAGGGCGAAGGCGAGTTCGGTTTCCTTGGCCAGGGCACGGGCCGCCTCCTGTGGTGATGCGCCGCCGGCCAGGAGCTGGAAGAAGGACTCCCGGAGCGTGAGCACGGTCGCAGCGCTGCCATCTGCCCGTCCGTGAACGCCTCATAGTGGGCCTGAAGCGCCTGAAGCGGGGAGTGCCCTGGTGACCGTCGGGCGACGATCTCGGCCAGGTTCTCCTGTCCCACGCCCTGCAGCGCGAGCAACTCCTTACTGGGGAAGTACGTGAAGAGGGTGGCCTTGGCGACTCCGGCGGCCTCGGCGATTTCACTGACCGTCACGGCATCGAAGCCACGCTCGGCGAACAACTCCAATGCCACAGCGGTGATGCGCCGCTTCGTCTGTTCCTTCTTGCGCTCGCGAAGCCCAGCCATAGGGAGACCATAACCAGACTCGGTTCAGAATTGAACTGGGTACGGAGATGGAGCGGATTGCGAGTGTTTCACAGGGCCGGGGACTTCCGCAGCAGGGCCGTGAGCCTTCCAACCTGCCCCAGGAGCTTGACAGTTGGTCTGGTAGCGTGACGAAGTCCCTGGTAGTCGGGGTATGACGAGTTGCGTACATCAGCCGCTGTCAGCGGCCCGCGGATGGGGCAGGGGGGCCCGAACTCATGTGCGAACGTGAGGCTATGGTGCTTGCATGGCGCTACCCATCCTCATATCCGTCAGGCTCCGCCTGAGATCTGCTCAGTTGACTGCTGCCACGATGCCCGGGCTCGCAGCTGGAGGCCAGCCATGAACCGGCCTTTGCGGGCGGTTGCAGTCTTCTGTGGCCTGCTGATGCTGGCCTTGTTGGTCCGGGCGAACTGGCTGCAATACGTGGACGCTGAGGCGCTGGCGTCGGATACGAATAATCGCCGCGTGCTGATCGAACGGTTCGCCTCTCCGCGGGGTGACATCATCGTCGGTGGCGAGGCGGTGACCGGGTCCGAGGCGGTCGCGGGCAGGGAACTCAAGTACAAGCGCATCTACGTCAATGGGCCGATGTACGCGCCGGTGACCGGCTTCGCGTCGCAGGCGCAGGGCATGTCGCTGCTGGAGAAGACCTATGACGGCATCCTGTCAGGGAAGGACGACCGTCTGGCGTTCCAGCACTTCTTGGACGTGGCGACGGGCAAGGACCGTGGCACTGGGGCCGTGGTGACCACGATCGACCCGCGGGCGCAGAAGGCGGCCTATAAGGGGCTGACCGGTCTGAAGGGTGCGCGGGGGGCTGTGGTCGCTCTGGATCCGAAGACCGGGAAGGTGCTGGCCCTGGCGTCGGCGCCGTCCTACGATCCGTCGGTGTTCGCGGGCAACACCTTCAAGGAGTCCGATAGGTTCGTGGCCCTGGACAAGGACAAGCGCAAGCCGCTGGCGAACCGGCCGCTGCGGGAGACCTATCCGCCCGGATCCACGTTCAAGATCCTCACGGCTGCCGCGGCCCTTGAGCACGGCGTGGTCACGGACATCGACGCCCCGAGCGAGGCGGATTCCCCCTACCAGCTGCCCCAGGCGACGAACCGGATCGGCAGCGAGGCCGGCGACGCGGTCTGCAGCAAGGCTTCCTTGAAGACCGCGATGCAGTACTCCTGTAACAACGTCTTCCTCGACGCCGCCGCCAAGCTGGGGGAGGACCGGATGCGCGAGACGGCGGAGAAATTCGGGTTCAACAAGGACGTTTACTCACCGGACTTCGGAGACCTGCGCGCCACGAAGAGCATCTATCCGCAGGACCTGGACAAGCCAGGAACCGCTCTGACCGGCATGGGCCAAGGGAGCCTCACCAGCACCCCCATGCAGATGGCCCTAGTCACCGCGGCACTGGCCAACGACGGCAAACTCATGCAGCCCTACATCGTCGACGAGATCCGCGGACCGGACCTGAGCACCCTGGAGAAGACTGAGCCGGCCGTCATGAGCCAGGCCGTCTCCGCTCCCACTGCCCAGAAGGTGCAGCAGATGATGGAGCACACTGCCAAAGAAGGCAGCGCCCAGCGCGCGCTGATCGACGGCATCGTTGTCGGCGGCAAGACCGGCACCGCGCAGCGAGGCGTGAACGTCGCGGATGAAGTGCCTTACGGCTGGTTCGTCTCCTACGGCAAAAGGCCTGACGGTGCCTCGGTTGCCGTCGCCGTGTTCATTGACCCCACCGGCATGGACATCTCCCGCCAGGACATCTCGGGCGGCCGACTCGGCGCTCCCATCGCCCGCAGCGTCATGAAGGCAGTGCTGCAGAAGTAGAGAGGCTCGCACCAGGCCGGGCATCCAGGGAGGAGGTGTCCGATCGGCAACGGTCAGACACCTCTCCGCACCAGGCACTACGGTGACGATCCTGCCGCCCGTGTACGCGGCCCGCTTTTTTCTCCATTCAGTGGCTTCGTTCATCTCAAGGAACAGCGGAGATGACTCCGCACTGGTCGAGGAGACGGTCGAGGACGGCGGTGGCCGGTGCTCTGGCTCTTGCAACGCACCGGCTCGCCGGCCTTCGCCGAGCTGGGGACGGCCGGGCTTATTGGGATGTACTCAAGCCGAGACCACCCGTGCCCTGGCGCTGCGGCGCGCCCGTGCCGAGCGCGCTCAGCGCTCCCATGCCGGGACCGACGCGCCGCAGCCACCAGCGGTCCGGCGTATGGGGTGAACCGTCCCGCCCCGAGCGCTGGATCCCACCTGCAGCAGAAGGAGGGCCGCAGCCGGCATTTCGGCGCGACTCGGTGGGCCATCAGTCCCACGCTGGGATGAAGGAGCTTGATGCTGGATGTCGGTCGTTCGTGGCGGTGTCAGGTGAGGTAGTCGGCGACGAGGGCGGCGAACTCGTCCGGTGTGGCGAGGCGGATGCCGAGGTCTTCGGCCTTGGCGCGCTTGGACCCGGCGTTGTCGCCGGCGACCACCAGGGTGGTCTTCTTCGACACGCTGGAGGAGGAGCGGCCTCCGGCCCGTTCGATGAGTTCGTTCATCTGGTTTCGGCTGAGCTGCTCCAGCGGTCCGGTCATCGTGCCCGTTGCCACGACCGTCATCCCCGTGAGCGGGCCGGCGGCCGGGGCACCGACGCTCCCGGTGTTCGCGTTGGTAGCTGACGGGGGAGTGGCGCCGGGCTCGGTCATGTTCACCCCGGCCGTGGCGAGTTTGTCGATCAGAGGGGCGAGCTCGGAAAGTTCGGCGACGATCGACGCTGCCTTCTCGGCACCGATGCCTTCGACCGCCTGCAGCGCGTCGGCGTCGGCAGCCCGGATGCTGTCCATGGTGGCAAAGTGCCGGGCGATCCGCCGAGACATGGAGCGGCCCGTCCCACGGACGCCGAGGGCGCACAAAACCCGCGACAGCGGCTGCGTCTTGGCCGCTGCCAGCGCGGCGAGCAGGTTGTCGCTGCTGGTTTCCCCCATCCGCTCCAGCGACAGGAGCTGGTCGCGCGTGAGGGTGAACAGGTCGGCGAGATCGGTGACCAGACCAGCGTCGACGAGTTGCACGACGCGCGTGGCGCCCAGGCCTTCGACGTCGAGCTGGTCGCGGCCCGCGGCGTAGGAGAGGGAAGCGACCAGGTGGCAGTTGCGGCCCTGCTCGCAGCGCCAGCGTTCCTCGCTGGTATCGATATCGGACCCGCACCGCGGGCACACCCCGGGGAACACGATCGGCTGTTCGGCGCCGGTACGCAGGTGGGCGACGGGGGCCTCGATGCGAGGGATGACGTCGCCGGCCCGGTGGACCATGACGTGGTCGCCCAGGCGCAGATCGCGGCGGGTGATGTCGGCCGGGTTGTGCAGCGTGGCGTAGGTGATGGTGGACCCGTCGATCTCGACCGGTTCCAGGACCCCGCGGGGGGCGATGATGCCCGTGCGGCCCACGTTCCACTCCACTGCGAGCAGCCGGGTGATCTTCTCGACGGCGGGCAGTTTGTAGGCGATCGCCCAGCGCGGGGAGCGCGATCCGGATCCGGCGGCCTGCTGGTCGGCGGCCAGATCGGCCCTGATGACGATGCCATCGATACCGAACGGCAGCTGGGCACGCAGCGCGGCGATCTCCTGCACACGATCCAGGACCTGCTCGACCGTGTCGGCGGTGACGCCGGGCACGGCAGTGGCGGCCGTGGTGTTCACACCGAGCTCGGCAGCCCGCGCCATGAGCTCACTGTGTGCGAGGGGGCCAAGCCGTGTGGCCACGTCGGTGTCGGGCGTCGGCAGCAGGCCGTAGCCGAAGAACGTCATCGGTACGGTGTAGGCACGGTCCTTGGCACGCAGGGTGCCCGCCGCGGCGTTGCGCGGGTTCGCGAACGGCTGCCCGCCATGTGCGGTGCGCACCTCGTTGGCGTGCTCGAACTGGGCGGTGGTCATCAGCACTTCGCCGCGTATCTCCACCGTGACCGGCTCGGGCAGTTCGTCGGGTAGGCCCGCGATGGTGCCGATCGCGTGCGAGACGTCCTCCCCGGCGATCCCGTCGCCCCGGGTGATCAGCCGGGTCAGTCGGCCTTGGGTGTAGCGGGCGGCGACGGCCAGTCCGTCGAGCTTCGGCTCCACGCTGAAGCGTTCCGCCTCATGACCGATGCGGCGGGCCAGCGAGGCCGCCCAGGCAGCGAACTGCTCCGGCGAGAACACGTTGTCCAGACTCAGCATCGCCACCGTGTGGGGAACATCGCCCTCGGCCGCGCCGCCGGCGACCTTCCCGGTCGGCGAGGCGGGCAGCGTCTGGTCGGGATGATCGGCCTCCCAGGCGGCGATGCCCCGCACCAGCCGGTCGTAGGCGTCGTCATCCAGGGGCGAGGTACCGCCCGCGTAGTAGGCGGCAGCGGCCTTCACCGCATCCTCGACCGCCTGCGCGTAGGCGGCGGCATCCACGATCTGCACAACGGGTGTCGTCATGCCCGCCATCCTGCCTGCCACCACTGACAACGCCCCGTACGCGCGGTCGCGCCGACGCAGCGGACGTGGTGCTCCTTCGCCCTGCGGCAGGATGTACCGCTGTCCACTGTCCGCTGGCCGGGGTGGGCTGCCCACCGCGTCCGGTGACTTGGAGCGAGACGCCGGGTTGCGGCATCACCCTTATGGACCAGAGCAGGACGTCCCCATCGAGACCCCCGGCAGGCTTCCCGCGCTCGTAGGCGCGCTCGACCCGTCGGCCGACAACGTCGTGACCGCGGGCGCGTCAGCGCGTTCCGTGGAGGCCGGTGGCCGTCATGCGCATGCACCAGGGCGATGCGACGATCGTTGGTAACCGGCAGTCGACCGCGAACGGGCACGCGCCCGCCGAGGGCCCGGCCCGAGGGCCACTGGTGCGGGGCTCCGGCCGTCGTCGTACACCTGCCCACTGGCCTGCTGAAACGGGCGAATCATGGCTGATTCCTAGGAGCTTGTGGGAACCCCGTGGGAACACTGCGGCTAGCCTCCGGCCATGGCGAGCGTTGTTCCGCGCAAGAACAGTCGCGGGGATATCACCAGTTTTCAGGTGAAGTGGCGAGAGGGGGGCTCGAGAACCGGTGACTGGCAGATCGAGCGCTTCGACGACGAGGACTCGGCCGGGGTCTTCAAGAAGGCCGTTGACGAGGCGGGGCAGCACTGGCCCCCGGGCTGGGTGAAGGGCAAGGGGTTCATCGACGAGGCGTCAGCCGACGAACTGCGGTACCGCGGCGATGGCCCGGTCCCGGTCGCTTGTCATGTACTGATAGATCAGTGCGGCGCGTGAGCTGCTGTGACCCATCCGCGCCATCAGCTCCCGCGTGCTGGCCCCGGCAGTCGAGGCCAGTGTGTTGCCCGTGTGCCGAAGATCGTGGAAGTGCAGCTCGACCGTGACGCCCGCAGCCTTCCGGGCCTTGACCCAGTCGTCCCGGAAGTTGCTCCGCCGCAACTGCCCGCCCTGGGGCCCGACGAAGACGTGACCGTCACGGCCGGGGGCGGCGACCGGGACGGGGGCGATCCATGGGCTGGGCGGGATCGGCAAGAGCACGCTCGCCCTGCACTACGCACACAAAGTCGTCCGGCCGAGCGGGCGTGCCGGCCACGATCCGCGAGAGCCGCCCCAGCCTCAGCGAATTGGCGCAATGGCCACCCGCCAGACGACGGGTGGCCATTGCGCCAATGCAGGCGCGCTAGTTGGCGACGGTGACGGCGACCGAAGCCGTGGTCACGTGGCCCAGGGTGTCGATGACCGTAGCGCTCAGGGTGTGCGCCCCGTTTTTCACCTTGGTGGTGTCGAGGCTGTAGTCCAGCTCGCCGTTCGCCGGGTTGACCGTATTCACGAGGCCCTTGCCGTCCAGGCGGAGCTGGTATGACTTGAGGTTCGCGCCGGCAACCTCGGCCGCGACCTGAGCGGTGCCACTCAGCACAGCACCGGCCGTGGGGGCCGCGAACGCGACGATCGGGGCATCCGTCAGAGTGAAGTGCTGCGTGGTGACGTTGCCCGCGAGGTCCGCGACAGTGATCGTGTTGTCACCGAGGACCGCGTGGTAGGAACCGGGGCGGATGTGGCTGAGCCCCACCACCGGCGCGCTCGGAAGCACAACCGGGAAGCCGTTCACCTTCACCTGGCCGATGTCGCCGGCGTCGCGCATCACAAAGGAGACAGCCTGGTAGGTGCCGTCGAAGCCGACGTTCATCCCCGGGTTGTCGTTGAGCGAGATCGTCGGCGGGGTGCCGTCGAGCCGGAAGGTCAGCGGGGCGATTTCACCGGCGGCGGTGTAGAGCTTCAGCTCGTTGGTGCCCTCGACCGCGCCCAGAACGCCCGGCTTCACGCCGTTGAGGTCGTAGTCGACGACGTTGTTGACGTCAGTCATGACACCGTTGATCGAGAACTTGTCCACCAGCGTGGACGCGTGCAGAGCGAAGTCCACGGAGCTGTACACGCCGGCCGAGCCGATCGAGGTGTCCTTGATCGTGATGGTCGGAGCGTGCTGAACGCCCGGGCTCCCCAGGTAGAGGTCCTTGACCTCGGCAGGGTACAGCGCCCGGTCGAAGAGGAAGAACTCGTCGATGTCGAGGACGTTGCCGATGTTGTAGTGCCCGGTGCCGTCGTTGCCGATCATGGTGCTCAGCGCTGTGAACGGCTGACCGGCGAACTTGGCGATGCTGCCAGAGCCCGACTGCACGCCGTCGATGTACAGGGTGACGGTCCCCGCGGCGCGATCGACCGTGAAGGCCACCTGGTGCCAGGTGCCGTCCGTGATGGGCTTGGCCGTGGTGTAGTCCACGCGGCCCACACCGCCGGCGTTGATGTTGAGCACGATGTTGCTCGTGCGGGTCGAGAACACGAAGCCTGGGTTGGAGCCGCTATTCCAGTCCTTGTTGCCGAAGATCGACGGGTCACTGCCGGTCTGCGTGGACCGGACCCACGTCGCCATGGTGAAGCTGTAGTTCGCCGGGTAGCTCGAGAGGTCGTCCAGACGAACCCATGAGTTGGTCGAGTTGAAGTGCGCGGCCTGACCGAACTTGCCCTGGACGTAGGAGACGTCGTTCGCGGTCGTCGCAGCCCCGGTGGTGCTGTTGGCGTTGCCGTCGAACGGGAGGTAGTAGTGCAGCGAGGTCGAGAGCGCATCGGGGAGGTTCAGCGGGTCCCCGCCCGGCAGACCGGCCTGGTAGTCGGCCTGGATCTGCGCGGCGCTGATGGCCTGGTCGTAGAAGTTCACGTTGTCGAACAGCGCGTCCGTCTGCGGCGCGTAGTTCAGGGCGCCGTTCTGACCGATCGCGAACGGCAGGCCCGAGTCGAGGTTGTCACCGGTGGCGACGGTGGTCGTCGCGCCCGCCTGCTTGCCGTCCACGTACCACTTCGCGGTGCCGGCGGTGCGGTCCACGGCCGCGGCCACGTGGTGCCACGCGCCGACGGTGGGCGCATTGCCCAGGGTCACGTGGACACCCTCGGTGCCGAAGCAGCCGAGCAAGGAGCCGTTGCTGCCCGAGGCGTTGTAGGTGGCGAAAGCGTTGTCGCTGCACGAGCCGCCGTGCTGGTTGGCGAAGAGGTAGGCATCCCCCGTGTACGAGTTCTGCTTGACCCAGAAGTCGTAGGAGAAGCTGCCGCTGGCGTCGGTCTTGCCGGCGATGCGCGGAAGCGTGATCTGGTGGCCGGCGGAGACGTGGGCGGCCTGACCGGACAGTCCGGGCGCGTAGGCGGGGGTGCCGTGCCAGGTGCCGTTGTTGCCGTTGCCACTGGAGTCGGTCGTGGTGGTTCCGGAATCTGAGTCGAAGGTGTACGACACCACCGGCGCAACGAGGCCGGACGCGGATGCCGCATGGGCAGCGACCGCGCCACCCACGGCGAAGGAACTCAGGCCGGTGATGGCCAGAGATGTCGAGAGCACGGTCGTGAGTGCGCGTCTGGCGAATCCGCCGGCGCGGAACCGCGACCTCGCGGGGAGGGCTTTGTGGGACATGGGAGTTCATCTCATTTCGAAAGATTGCCAATGGGGATGTCAAGTCGGTCGAAGGTGCGGCGGAGCTTCGTGCGGCGGTGGGCGGCAGGTTGAGCGGCACCACTGGCGCTCGTCACGAGAACATGCCTCGCCCCAGCCAGTCCTCGCGGTTCCGCACTCCGGGGAGGGCGAAGAAGTAGCCGCCGCCGAACGGGGAGATGTAGTCGACCAGCGGCTCGTCGATCAGGCGCTTCTGCACCGTCACGAACTGGCGCTCGAGATCCTGGTTGAAGCAGACGAAGATCAGCCCCATGTCGAGCTGACCGTTGGGGTCGGTGCCGCCGCTGTAGTTGAACCCGCGACGCAGCATCCGCTGATCGTCTGCCGAGCCGTCGTGCGGGTTGGCCACGCGGATGTGCGCTGTGACCGGGACGACGTTGCCGTATGGGTCGCGTTCGTAGTTCGGCACGTCGAACTCCTTGCTGCCGGCGAGCGGCGCGCCGCTGTCGCGGTCGCGGCCGATCATGCGCTGCTGCTCCGTGATCGAGACCCGGTCCCAGAACTCGACGAACATCCGGATCAGGCGCACGACGTGGTACGAGCCGCCCTCGACCCAGTCGGGCTCCCGGTGGCCGCCGTGCGTCCAGACGAGACGGTCGACGAGCGTGCGATCGCCGGTGAACTCCTGGTTGGCGGTGCCGTCCTTGAAACCGAGCAGGTTCCGCGGCGTGCCACTCGGCCGCGGCGGGCTCACGAAGCCTTCCTTGCGCCACAACACCTGCAGGTCGGCGCGAGTGGCGCGCATGAGGATGCGCAGCGCGTGCAGTGCTGTGTCGCGATTGTTGGCGCAGATCTGCAGGAGCAGGTCTCCGTCGCACATGCTGCGGTCGAGGGCGTCGTTGGGGAACTCGTCCATGGGCCGCAGCAACGCCGGCTTGGCGTTCGCGAGGCCGTACCGCTTGTCGAAGAGACTGGCGCCCACGCTGACCGTGACGGTGAGCCCGTCCGGAACGACCTGGGTGCCGAGCACGCCGTTCTCATAGCTGGTCGATGCCATGCCGTCGTACGGCACGTCCTCACCGCTTGTCAGGTAGCGAATGGTGGACGTGAGCGTCTGCAGCGTCTGCTGAAGCTGAGCCCGGTCGGCTGAGGTGACCGTGAACGAAACGAAGACGGCGGCGCGCTGTGGCGGTTCCAGGATGCCCGCCTGGTGGGCTCCTTCGAAGGGGTAGCTCGCCGACGGCGCCTGCTCGGTGCCGGGCGCGGCGGTCGCCGCGCTCACGGCGTCGTCTCGCACGCCGGCCGAGGCCGTGATCGCGGCAGCGACGGCGCCGGCCGAGCCGACGGCGAGGGCGCCGAGGAGGCCTCGCCGGGTGGTGTGCGGGTTCATTTGCCGTTGCCTCCGGTCGCGCCGCTGCCGTCGTTCCCAATGCCGCGTCCCTCGTCGGGACTGTCGCGAGGCTCGGTGATGGGTGGGATGTGGGAGAGAAGCTCGACGGCCTGCTGGACATGAGCATTGAGTTCGGCTCGTTGCACAGCGGTGAGGGAGGTCAGCGGCACCCAGCCGTTCGCATGGTGATAGCTCTCGACGAGCACCTGGGTCTGGCGCAGCCAGCTCTGCGTCCGGCCGAGCCACGGATCCTGAGCAGTCAGCAGCGGCACCAGCGGCTGAAGCGCGTGAAAGGTGCCGGTGATGTTCGCATCGACGGTGGCGAGCTCGGTGTGGCTGCCGGCATCGCCGATCCCGTTGAGGTCCTTGCCGAGCGTGTCCTCGAGGATCTCATGGGCACGGATGCCCATGTCGAGCGGCGTGATCGAGTTCGGCTTGGCGAGCTCAGCCGGCAGCTTTCCGACATTCGCGATCAATGCGTCGGCGTACGGCGCGATCTCCGCCGGCGGCTCGCCTGCCCAGAGCAGCGCCTCGATCTTGCGGAAGCCGGTGAGGTGAGGTGCGGTGACCGCGGCGACGTCGCTCGGTGGGTCGCCGTTGATCGCGTCACCCAGTTTCCCGAATGCGCCGTATGCGGCGCCGAGCTTCTCGTAGCTGAGATGCGCTGTCAACCAGTCCCGCTTCGCTGCGCCCACGTCGCCGGCGTGCAGATCCGCAGCAAGCTGCGTGACCTGCCTGCTCAGCGTCGGCAGCTGGCTCTGCACCCAAGCCGTGTACTGATTAATGGGTATCCGAAGGTCGAGCGGCGTGACGGGCACGATCCCATTCACGGCTGTTGTTCCGGCGCCGCCGCCACCAGTATTGCCGGTTACGGCGATCGGCTTGCTCGACTTGATGGTGTATGCGGTGATGCAGACCCATTTGTAAGTGCCGGGCGGGATGACCCCGGTGACCTGGCGAGTGGCGTTGATGCCGAAGTTCTCGACCTCGAGATAGATCTTCTTGCTGCGGGTGTCTTGGAGGTAGATCTCCATGTCGTCGCCCTCATCGTTCAGGACGTCAAAGCTGTAGTTGCCGGTGGGGCCGCCGCGCCAGTCGTCGATGCAGCTCGGCGTGCCGGACACGACGTGCACCTCAGTGCCCGCCGCCGTCCGCTTGACCGGGTGCGCCGCCCACGCCGCCGCGGTGGCGTCGACGAAGGGGCCTTTCGCCGGAGAGTGCTGGCCAGCGGGCCACAAGCTGACCGCGACGATCGTCACCGTCGCGACGGCGACCGCCGCTACGCCCGAGGCCCACGGCAGCAACCGCCGCCGTGGCCCCCCGTCAACGTGCGGCGCCTTCTGATCGGGTGCCGTGTGCATATCGCTTAGATCTGGGCGACGCGGCCGGCGTAGCGCTGCTTCCAGCCGTCGACCCCCTTGGCGGTGATGACGATGTCGTAGTAGCCCGACTTGGTCGGCCAGGTGACGACCTTCGACGCGCCCGCAGCCACCGAGATGGCCTGGTCGCGATCGAGGAAGTCGTTGGCGACCAGCTCGAAGGTCAGCGCCTGCGAGCCGTCGCTGTGGAGGGTGAGCTTGACCTGCTGGCTGGCACCCGAGCCGCGGACCAACTCGACCTCGATCCGCGGGATGGCGCCGTCGGTCTGCGCGGCCGGGACGACCTGGCCGGCGAACGTACGAACGAAGCGGTCCGGGCCGTAGATCGAGAACGCGTACTGACCACCGGTCTGTGTCGCGTCCCACGTGTGCGTGCGCGGGTGGGTGTTGCTGACCGTGTACGGCGTGCCGTACGTCTGCTGCGGGAGGTACTTGTCGGGGAAGACCAGCATGCTCGCACCCTTGCCCGGGCGACCGCCGTCGAAGCTCATGGCCGCGGTGACCGTGCCGGCGGTGCGGTCCTCGACCAGCGTGGCGTGCTGGTGGAACGCGAGCGGGCGGACCTTGAGCGGGCCGGTGCTGTCCTGCGTCGGCATGGCCTGCCGGCCGACCGGCGGCTGCGGCACGGGCGGCAGCGTCTTGTCCTTGTCGACGACCGCGGCCAGGCTTGCCGGGGTCGGCAGCGACGGGAACGAGTTGTCGAAGCGGGTGAAGTCGATCGCCGAGAGCATGTCGCCTGCGACCGTACGGCGCCAGGCGCTGATGTGCTTGCAGATGGCCGGCTTGCCGAGAGCGGTGGTCCACTGCTCGAGCAGCATGATCGTCGAGGTGTGGTCGAAGACCTCGGAGCAGACGTAGCCGCCGCGGGTCCACGGAGAGATCATCACGAGCGGGACGCGACCGCCGAAGCCCGGGTTCAGACCCGGCGCACCCTCGCCCGGTGTGCCGTCCTCGGGGATGGCCGGCAGCACGTGGTCGAAGAAACCGCCCTGGCCGATGCGGTTGGCGCCGTTCGGCTCGTCGTAGTTGAGGATGATGAGGGTCGAGTCCCACAGCTCCGGGTTGTCGTGCACGGCCTGGATGACGCGATCGACATAGATCGCGCCGTCATTGGGGGCGTGGTTCGGGTGCTCGCTCCACGAGGCCGGCGAGGTGACCCAAGAGACCTGCGGCAGGGTGCCCGCAGCGCAGTCGGCGATGAAGTCGCGCAGCACGTAATCGAGGTTGGTTCGGTCGTTCTTCTGATCCGCCGGCGGGTTCGTGTAGTCCTTGGTGATCCCGCCACGGGCGAGCAGACCCTTGCCGGGCTCGAAGTCGTCTGCGGAGGCGTTGACTGGGTTGTAACTCGCGAAGTCACGCAGCGTGTTGTCCTCGTAGTCGCCGAACCAGCCGACGTCCTTGTTGTTGTCGACGTACATCTGCCAGGTGACGCCCGCTTTCTGGAGGACCTCCGGGTAGGTCTCCCACTGGAACAGGAACTGGCCGTTCTGGCTGTTGTTGATGCGCGGGCCGCCGCCGAGGATGCCCTGCGGGTCGTTGGTGCCGGTCCACATCATGATGCGGTTCGGGTCGGTGCTGGTGTTGAGGGAGCAGTGGTAGTGGTCGGCCACCGTCCACGCCTTCGCTATGGCGTGGTGGAACGGCACGTCCTGCTCCTCGAAGTAGAACATGCGGCTGCTGGTGTTCTGCGCGTTGTACTTCGTGGTGTCCGCGCGGTACGGCAGGAGATAGCCCTCGGCGCGGCTGTTCGGCTCGTAGAAGTTGGTCTGGCCGTTCTGCCAGGTCAGTGCCTGCTTGTCGTTGAAGCCGCGCGCGCCCGGCAGGTTCAGCGTCCCGAAGATGTGGTCGAAGGACCGGTTCTCCTGGGTGACGATGACGATGTGCTTCAGGTCGGCGATGGTGCCGGTCCGGCCCGTCGGCATCGCCGCAGCGGATGCCTGCAGGCGATCGGCACCCAGCCCGGCGGACACCGCGGCACCGGCCGCGGCCGTCAACCCGACGGCCTTGACGAACTTGCGGCGCGTGAAGTGCCGCCCCGAGGAGGGCGCACTCGCAGCGGGCATGGCGCCCGACTCGGGCTCTACGAAGTTGTCCTCGTTGTTCGACATGGAGATGCCTCGTCTCGTCGTGATGCGAAGTCGTTGGGGAATCCGTGGACCACCCGCGGCCTCAGAGGCTCATTGCCGCGAGTGTCGACGAGGGAACACATGGCGGAACCACAGCCGAACCCCAGCTGTGGACTAGACCCGTTATTGGTTCGTTATCTAGATGGTTCGTGCCCGCCATCGGGCCGGCGGGTCTGGGTGCGCGGGTGCGGTGGGGAGTCCCGGCGGCTGCACGAATGCGGCCACCACTGACTCGCCGTGCGGGAGGTCGGCAGGCCTACAAACTGGCCGTCTCTCACGCTCTGCATGGAGTCGGTAACTGAACTGGCTGCTGCCGTCGACAGCAGCGACCCATCGGCAGGGTTGGCCGGGGTGGCTGCTCTGCGCCGTTTGCTGGACGAACTGGAAGCGTTGCATGTGAGCAACGCCCGTGCCCAGGGCTGGTCGTGGGAAGCCATCGCCTCTGCACTTGGCGTGAAGCGGCAGTCCGCACACAGAAAGCACGCTGGTCACGTCGCGAGTCGGATTTCTGGGGGTCAGAGGTGACCATGCTCACGGGGTTCACTCAGCCCGCGCGCCGGGTTGTCGTGCGGGCGGGGGTTCTGGCCATCGACGCTGGCCGGGATCTCCTCGGCACCGGACATCTCCTGGCGGCCCTCGCTGAGGTCGGTCCCACCTGCTTGCCATCGCAGGCGCTCGACCTCACTCCTTTCGCCGTACTTGCCGAGGTTGAAGAGCGTGGGGAGACCGATCGACGTCTCCGTGCGCATCCTTCACCGCCTCGGCGTCGATCTTCGCCGATTCTGGACGGATCTGGAACGCTGGCACGCAGCAGCCTAAAGACGTCACGCGGATGCGCGTGGGGCTACAAGACCGACAGGCCCCGGGCGGTACGCGGTAAGACTTTCCCTACTTCATCAAGGGCTCGCTTCGCTCGCCGTCGCTCCCGGCCTCCTGAACTGCAAGCAGTCCGATCAGGGATCGAAGGTGCCGCGCACAGCGCGGCGGCGCCGGTCGGTCGCCGCCGCGCCGCCCCTCCTTGCCTACGTCACCGGGGCCGCGCGCCGTCGCCCGCCCGCGCCCACAAGGGGGCGAAGACCAGGCCGGGGGCGGAACTGAAACGGCACAGCCAAGGTCAGAACAGTGCCTCCGGCGGGGGATCGGCCGGCACCGGGATGGAGGGGGCGCCGTACCCGACTGCGAGTCCGTTGTGGTGTGCGTGGGGTGCTCCCATCCCGTACGCCATCGACCCAGGCAGAGCCGAGCAGACGCGGCCCAGGGCGTCCAGGATGCTCCTATAGATCGTCAAGCGGCGTGTAGGAGGTTTGGCTGTGGGATATTCGTGCTGGTCAGGTGCTTGTAGACCTCTCGTGCGATGAAGCGTTTGAGGCAGCGGAAGATGTCCTTCTTGGACATCCCTTCGGTAGTGCGTCGCGCGACGTAGAGCCGGGTGCGGGGGTCGTAGCGCATCCGCACGAGGGCGATCGTGTGGAGGGCGTGGTTGGCCTGGCGGTCGCCGCCGCGGTTGAGGCGGTGGCGGTTGGTCCGGTCGGAACTGGCGGAGATGGGGGCTGCCCCGCAGAGGTGGGCGGAGGAAGCTTCGGACTTCAGCCGGTCGGGATTGTCACCTGCGGTGATCAGGAGTTGGGCAGCTGTCTCGGTGCCACACCGGGAGGCCGTGCAGCAGGGTGGACACCGCCACACCGGACAGCAGCGCGATGGCGAAAGCGCAGGCTCTGGTCTGCGTCCAGGCGAAATCGAACAGCTGGCGAACCGATGAGGTCAGGGGACCGGTGATGTATGCGCTGAAGCTGAACATGTTGCACTGGAGGACGAGCGTGCATGGAGGGAAGGTTCCAGTGAACCCACGGCGGCGCCGAGCAATGCAGCCAGTCCAGCGTCCGTAATCCGATTCTGCCGATGCCAAGGCCTGGGTTGGTAGGCACCCTTGGGCGGCGCGTAATCGTCAAGACTTGTGGATCGTGTGTTCTAGGATCCTGGGATGAGCGACGAGCTTCTTCACCTCACGGTCCTGGGCTGCGCGACGCCCTACCCGAGCGTGGACAATCCGTGCTCCGGCTATCTGGTGTCGAGCGGGGGCACCCGTATTTGGGTGGACGCGGGCAGCGGGACGCTCGGCCCGCTCCAGCGTCATGTGCGGCTGGATGAGCTCGATGCGATCTGGATCTCGCATCTGCACGCCGATCACAGCGCGGACCTGCTCACCGCGTACTACGGCGCCCTGTACGCGGACATTCACCTCGCAGCGCCGATCCCTCTCTACGGTCCGCCTGGAATCGCCGACCGGCTGGCCAATTTTCTCACCAATACTCCGGCTCGCAGCCCGATCGAATCCGCCTTCGCGGTAACCGAGTTGCATGACGGGCATCAGGCGGCCGTTGGCTCCCTCCGGCTGACCAGCCGGGCGGTGTCGCACGGCATTCCGGCCTTCGCCGTGCGCATCGAGGCGGCGGGCAAGTCGCTGGTGTACTCCGGAGACACGGCACCGTGCCCGAGCCTCACGGAGCTGGCCGAGGGATGCGACGTGCTGTTGTGCGAGGCCGAGAGCGCACAGGCACCAGTCGAGGGCAAACAGGTGCACCACACGCCCGAGGACACCGGCGAAACAGCCAGCACGGCCGGGGCGGGCCGACTGATCGTCACGCACGTCGGCCGCTTCCTCACACCGCGGCAAGCGGTGGCACGTGCCGCGGCGCGGTTCGATGGTCCCGTCGACTACGCCGCCCCCGATGCCACCTTCTCAATCGGCTAGCCGCGGCCGCCGTGGGGCGTTCGACAAGGCAGCCACGTTCGAAGCGGGCTCCGGCGCGGACGAGGGCGACGAGGTGGGGCGCGTTCACGGCCCGCCACCGCTGCTGGGCGGACTCGACGAGCTTGAAACCCATGGCCAAGGCGGCGGTGCGGGAGCCGGCACCGCGGGTGACCTTGGTCCGCAGCCGGACCGTGGAGAAGGTCGACTCAATGGGGTTCGTGGTCCGCAGATGGATCCAGTGCTCGGCCGGAAAGTCGTAGAACGCCAGCAGTTCCTCCTCGTCGGTGATCTTCTTGACCGCCTTGGGGAACTTCGCGCCGTACAGCTGGGCGAACGTCCTGACCGCCGCCTCGGCGCGGTCGCGGTCTTCGGCGTTGTAGATGTCCCGGATGGCCTTCTTCGCGCCGGGCTGCGCCGACTTCGGCATGGAGTCAAGGGCATTGGCCGTTTTGTGAACCCAGCATCTTTGCTCGCGGGTGTCGGGGAACACCTCGGCCAGGGCCTTCCAGAAGCCCAGGGCGCCGTCGCCGACCGCGAGGATCGGGGCGCGCATGCCGCGGCAGGCGCAGTCGCGCATCAGGTCGGCCCACGACTCGGCGGACTCGCGGTAGCCGGCCTTGAGCGCGACCAGCTCCTTGGAGCCGTCGGCGCGGACCCCGATGAGCACCAGGACGCACGCCTTGGCCTCCTCCAGGCGGACGTTGAGGTGGATGCCGTCGGCCCACACGTACACGTAGTCGACCTCGGACAGGTCGCGGTCCATGAAGACAGTGTGGTCGGCCTGCCACTGCGTCGTCAGCCGGGTGACCGTCGCCGCCGAGAGCCCGGCAGAGGAGCCGAGGAACTGCTCCAGGGCAGGCACGAAGTCGCCGGAGGACAGGCCGTGGAGGTAGAGCAGCGGCAGTACCTCGCTGATCTTCGGGGACTTGGGGCACCACGGCGGCAGGATCGCGGAGGAGAACCGCTTGCGCTCGCCCGTGGCCTCGTCGATGCGCTTGTCGTTCACCCGTGGGGCCTTCACTTCGACCGCGCCAGCCGCGGTGGTGACCTGCCGGGGCTGGTGTTAGCCGTTGCGGACCACCAGGCGGTGTCCACATTCGTCGCGCTCATCGGCCAACTCGGCTGCATAAGCATTGACTTCGGCCTCCAGTGCGGCGGCCAGCATCCGCCGTGCGCCCTCCCGGACGATCCCATCCCGACGCGGCAACGTCGGTCTTGCTCGATGACCTATCGATCGATCCATCGGGAAGGTACGCCTCCCCACGGTGACATCGCTGCCACGACGGTTTTCAAGATTCCTCACAGCTTGACGGAGACGCCCCGGCCGTGGAGGTGAAAGGATCCCCCCCGTGCCCAACGCCGCCCAGGAGGGTTCGTATGAATGTCGCGATAGCCGTGGGGGCTCCCAAGGGGCATCTGGACTATCTGGCCGTCGACGGCGCGCGGTTCTGTGTGGAGATGGCACGCCAGAGTTTCGGTGGCCCGCCCGCCGGGTTCTGGGTGTTTCAACGGAAGTCGGTCCGGGTTCCGGTGCCCGCGGAAGACATGGCGCGATGGGTCGACGAGTGGTTCGCCAAGGGCGACCCGGTCGACGCCCTGCGGGGTGAGCGGCAGAGCAACGCGGCCGAGCGTCTGTGGCCACGTCGTGTTCGCCAAGTACGCCAGGCATCCCGGGACCAGGCCGAACCCGTTTCTGCAGAGGGCTCTGCGGATGGGGCGCTGAGCAGGCATTTCACGCACAAGCGGGGGTCTCTACAAGAGACTTCGGTGTCTGTGGACGTCAGGTCACGTCGTGTGCGCAGCCGAGCCGGACCGGTGGTTGTCCCGCCGCTCCTGCCGGGCGACCATCAGGATCCAACCGGCGGCCATCAGGGTGCCTGCTGTGCCTGCCACCACGATTAGACCTTCGGTGGGAAGCATGTCGTCGCCGCTCGGATACCTTTGGCCGCACAGCCGCACCGTCTCTGGGGGCTCGGTCTTGGCTTCGAGGCACACGGCCGAGGCATCGATGCGCCGGGCGTCCGCTATCTCGCCAGCCAGCGAACAGCCTCCCGCCAGTGCCACCCCCAGGGACCCCGCCGCAATCGCAAGTGGCAACCTCGTCCCGCGCCCGAACACGCCCCACCGCATGCCGACAGTGTCACACGTGTACCCCTGCCCTGACTGTCCTGCGGCGCCTACTGAGGTTGAACTTGTCCACAGGGGCGGCGATCGATCAGGGTTGCGCTTCTAGGGTCTGTTTCAGAAGTGGATCAAGCTCTGTGATGATCACCCGTGTGGGACGTGGGGATCTGACGAGTGCGCAGTGGACCAGGCTGGAGCCGTTGTTGCCGGTTGGAAAGAAGCCGGGACGCCCTCCGGTCTGGTCCAAGCGACAGTTGATGGACGGCATACGGTGGCGGACCCGGACGGGTGCGCCATGGCGGGATGTTCCGCTCAGGTACGGCGAGTGGGAGACCGTCTACGGGTGAGCTTGTTCCGCTTTGACCCGCGGCCGGCCAGTAGCGGCCCGCGGTATCAGGGGAGCGAGTAACTCCCACTCCTGATCGGTGAGTTCATGGCGGCGTATCAAAGGTTCGCCGGTTTGGTGATCGTGACGGTTGGATGGGCGGCGACGTCCGATCCGACCGCTGGAGGCGCGGTGGCCGAGCCTGTCCGTGTGCGCAGACTGACCGACCAGGAGGGGCATAAGCTGCAGCAGATCGTGCGTCGGGGCAGCACCAGCTCGGTGCGCTACCGGCGCGCGATGATGCTGCTGGCCGCGGCCGGCGGGAACCGGGTGCCGGTGATTGCCCAGCTGGTGCAGGCCGACGAGGACACCGTCCGGGACGTGATCCACCGCTTCAACGAGATCGGTCTGGCTTGTCTGGACCCTCGCTGGGCGGGAGGCCGTCCCCGCCGACTCAGCCCTGACGACGAGGAATTCGTCATCCAGACGACCACCACCCGCCCCACCAAACTGGGCCAGCCCTTCACTCACTGGTCCCTGCGCAAACTCATCGCCTACCTGCGGAAACGCCAGAAGGGCCCCGGATACGCGGCCTAACTTTCGCGTGTGGAAAGCCAGTTGAGGCACGTTGGGTGAGGAGAGCTGGTCGCGGGGGCGCGGCGTGCAGGGCGGAGTCGATTCGGATCTGTCAAGGAAGTCGTCGTCGAGATCGTCGACCATGGCGGTGGCGGTCGCGAGGGTGGTGCGGACGTGGTCGAGCTTTCGTGCAAGAGATGGTCAACTTGCGTTGATCCTATGGAACGATCACCGCCATGGAGATTCTTCGGTACGTGTTCCTCGTCTTCCACCTCTTCGGGTTCGCTGCGATCATGGGTGGCCTCTTCTACCAGCTGAGAGGGAAGGACCCGGTGACCGGCAGCTACATGCCGATCAGCGCGGTCGTTCAGCTGGTCACCGGTGCGGGACTCATATGGACCCGGACGTCCCTGGACCTTCCAGTGGACAACGCGAAGATGGGGGTGAAACTGGCCCTGGACGTCCTGGTAGCGGTGGTGGCGCTGGTGGGCATGCGCAACAAGCAGGCGTGGGCCTTCTACGCCGTTGGGACGTTCACGGCGGCCGCAGTCGTCGTGGCCGTCGCATGGAAGTAGTTCCACAGCGGGCCTGGGCGCGCATTCGGAGCACGAACACGCCTCAGATTGGCCGATTCGTGAGGACGGACAGCGCCTTGATCACGCGCTTCAACGTGCCGCCACTGTAGGCCGCGGGTCGGATAGGTTCTTGATCTGTCACGGCAGCTGTAGTTCTGGTCATGGCTGGTCCTGAAGAGCGTGTCGGCGCTGGTGGCAGGCTCGTGCGATGGCTTGATGGCGGCGGCGCCAGGC
>NZ_JBIVPK010000023.1:0-131105 GCF_044754605.1 Streptomyces sp. NPDC093064 | reverse complement strand
AGCGCCGCATGGGCCTGCTCGACGACGTGCATCACCTCACCCAGGTCCAGCAGACTCGCGACCTGCGCGCGGTCCAGCACCAGCAGGGGAGCACGCCCCGCGCGCGAGCCTTCGTCCGACTGCCCGGTACCCGTCCGGTCCGTCACGGCGTCACCTCGGCAGCGGCCTGACCGGCGGGACGAGCGTCGATCAGGTCCGCATACGGAATCGGAGCGTCGAGGAGGCCGTCCTCGGCGAGGATGCGCAGCCACTCCGTGTAGCCGTCCTCGCTCACGCGGATGTCGTCCCAGATGCCGCTGGCACGCAGGTCGTCCACGACCGGCACCAGCACCTTGGTGTCCAGCGACGGCCACTCGCGGGCCAGCAGGCCGGCCAGCTCGTCGGCATTGTGCGCCTTGAGCCAGTCGATCGAGCGCTGCAGCGCCCGGCAGAACCGGAAGACGAGTTCGTCGTCGCGGTCCAGGACCTCCTGGGTGGTGTAGTAGACGCTGTTGGGCATCAGCCCGCCCACCCGGTCGTAGCGGACCGCGACATGGGCCAGTCCCCGGTGCTCGAGGAAGGCGGCGTTGACGGCGTCGGTGACCAGCGCATCCCCCATGCCGCCCAGGAACAGCTCGGTGAGCATCGACCCGGACAGGTCGCGTACGAACCGCACCTTGGACATGTCCACACCGGCCCTGCGCATCAGCCCGGCGGTGTGGACATAGGGCGCGGTGCCGCCCGCACCCGGAGCCAGCACGATCCGGCCCTCCAGGTCCGTCCATTCGAAGTCCGACACCGGCTCCCGCACCACCAGCGCCTTCGGGTTGCGGTGGTTCAGCTGCGCGAACGCCCGGTACTCACGGCCACGCCCGTGGTACATCGCCGGCACCCACAGCCCCCCGAGAACGACCTGGGCCTGCCCCTCTTCCAGATCGGCCAGCACCCGCGTCCAGTCGTCCGGAGCACTGCGGGAGAAGTCGATCCCCTCCTCCTCGTAGAAACCGAACTCCCGGGCAACGTACTCGGGCAGGTAGTTCGGCCAGTGCGAAGTAGCCGAAACATGCAGACGGTCCATCATCTCTCCTTGATAGTTCTGACGGTGTTTCACATCAGGGTTGGTTGGTACGGGGTGCCGGACCGGCCGGGCGGGGCGTACCGCACGGCCGGCAGGCGGGTCAGGCGGCGGCCGGCGAAGAGGCCTCCACGTTGATGTCCTCGAGGGGGCGGCCGTGGGTCTCCGGGGCGAAGCGGACGGCGATCGCCATCACCCCGTACATGACCGCGGTCAGGACGAAGACCGCGACCACGCCGGCGTGGTCGAGGAGCAGTCCCGCGAGGATGGGCACGAAGGCGCCGGCCACGTTGCCCTGCACGGCGATCATCGAGGTGCCGAAGGCGCGTACCCGGGTGGGGTACAGCTCCGGCGCCCACGCGAACACCGTGCTGTTCAGCAGCAGCACGAAGAACTGGAAGGTGCCGCCTAGCACCAGCACCAGGGCCGGGGTGCCGGCGAGGAAGCCGAAGGCGAGCGCGGCCAGGCAGGCGGCTACGGCGCCGCCGGTCATCACCAGCCGGCGCGGCCAGTGCATCGCCGCATACGTCGCCGCCGCCGCCCCCAGGAGGCTGCCGACGTTCATCACCATGGTGAAGGTCAGGCTCTCGGTAATGCTGTAGCCCTGGTTGACCAGGATCGTCGGCATCAGCACCAGCACGGTGATCTGCGCGCCGAACGTCATCCAGGACACCACCGCCAGCGCGGCCGTGCGCCGCAGCAGCTCGCCCCGGAAGACCTCCCCGAGCCGCACCTTCTCCGCCTCGCCCTCCTGCGTGGCCGGCTCCGTCAGATACGGAACCGTGGGCAGGTCACGGCCCTTGAGCCGGCCCGACGCCAGCCGGGTCAGCACCTGGTTGGCCTCCTCGATCCGCCCCCGGGACGCCAGATAGCGGGGCGTCTCGGGCAGATAGCGCCGGTAGAACAGCACCAGCACCGCCGGCAGCACCAGCAGCCCGAACATCCACCGCCAACTGCTGTCCGGACCGCCGAAGAAGTTCCCCAGCGGACCGAGCACCACCGCCGCGAAACCGAATGAGACCACATTGCCGAAACCACCGGCACCCACGTTCAAGGACGCCACCACCGCGCCCCGGAACCGGGTGGGCACCAGCTCGCTCAGCAGCGTCATCCCCGCGGCGAGCTCACCACCGAGCCCGACACCCACCACGAAGCGCCCGACCGCCAGCACCGCATAATTCGGAGCGAGCGCGCAGACCAACGCCCCCGCGCAGTACACGAACAAGTTGAACGCCAACGCGAACCGGCGCCCCTTCAAGTCACCGATCGCACCTGTGACCACCTTGCCGATGATCATCGCCGAGATCGTGACCGTCTGCAGAAAGGCCAGTTCAGGCGTGGAGATGTGCCAGACATCCTTCAACGCCGGGCCCACCGCGCCCAGCGAGTTCTCCTCCATAACGTCGAAGAACGCGCCGAGCAGAACCATCACCAGGATGAGCTTGTGCGCCCGATTGAAACCGATCGAATCCAGCGCCCGGCCGACCGCCGAACCCGCTGGAGACGAACCACTGTCCACCACATCAACCGCCGCAGCGCCGGCTGAGTTGAGGGACGTGTCGCCGGAACCGGAGACACCGGTGTCCGGAGTGGGGGAATCCGATCTGTGCAATGGAGCCGACCTCCTTCAGAGGACGCTCGGGCTTCAGAGAGGAGCCCAGGCAAGAGACAGCCCGGGAGGACGCGAGGGGTCGGGCTGTTGAGAGGCCACCTGAAGGCCTCTGGTGACATGATTAGCAGTCATCTGACGACTTCGAGAAGAGGTGGGAATGAAGAAGATTGAGCGGGTCTCTCTGGTCGACGCCGTCAGCAGGCAGCTACGGGACCGGATCGCCGGTGGACACTGGCCCGTTGACCAGCGGCTTCCCTCCGAGGGCGAGTTGGCCGAACGGCTCGGCCTCAGCCGCGTGTCGATACGCGCCGCCGTCCACGGCCTGGCCCAGATGGGACTGCTCACCACCCGCCAGGGCGACGGCACCTACGTGGCCGCCAGGGACGCCACCGACGTCGCGATACGTCGCCGGCTCGACGACGCCCCCAACGGCGACGTCCTCGAAGTCCGCCGCGGCCTGGACATCCTCGCCGCCGGACTCGCCGCCACCCGCCGCACCCAGCACGACATCACCGCCCTCGACGACGCGCTCGCCCGGCGCCACGCGGCCGGAACCGCGGGCGACGAAGCCGCCTTCGTCGCCGCCGACGTCGACTTCCACCTCCACGTCGCCCGCGCGTCCCACAACGAACTCCTCGCCGAGCTCTACTCGACCTTCACCAGGGCACTGACCGACAGCATCCGCGACGACCGCTGCCTGAAGGTCTTCACCCAGGGACGGGACACCTGGCACAACACCCTCGCCACGGCCATCGCCGAAGGCGACGCCGACAAGGCCACCACCGCCTCACTGGCCCTGCTGCGCGGACACTGAGCCGGACATGGAGGAGGCGGCGAAGTTCGCGCGGATCACACACCCCGTTTGGTATCCCATTCTGTTTTTTTGGTATACAGAAAAGTATGCAGCCTGCACCTCCCTTGATCCCCGTCCCTCAGCCACAGCTTCCCGACTCCCGGCGCTGGTGGGCGCTGGGCGTCCTCGGGCTGGCGCAGTTGATGATTCTGCTGGACAGCACCATCGTGAACGTGGCGCTGCCGTCCATGCAGACGCAGTTGGGGATGGCGGACGGGGACCGGCCGTGGGTGGTCACCTCGTACACCGTCGCGTTCGGCGGGCTGCTCCTGCTCGCCGGGCGTATCGCCGACCACGCGGGGCACAAGCGGGTGTTCGTGGCCGGGCTGCTGGGCTTCGCGGTGGCCTCGGCCGCCGCGGGCGTCGCGCCCACCGCTCAGGTCCTGTTCGCCGCCCGTGCCGTGCAGGGTGCCTTCGCCGCCCTGCTCGCCGCCTCGGCGCTCGCCCTGGTCGCCACCACCTTCACCGACCCGCGTGAGCGGCGTAAGGCCATCGCCGTCTTCGGTGCTCTCGGCGGCGCCGGCGGCTCCCTCGGCGTGGTGCTCGGCGGGCTGCTCACCCAGTGGGCGGGCTGGCGCTGGTGCCTGCTGGTCAACGTGCCCATCGCGCTTCTGGCGCTGGTCGGCAGTATCTGGACACCGCGCGACCGGGCGCGGCGGCCGTCCGGGCGCGTCGACGTCGCCGGGGCCGTGCTCGGCTGTGGTGGTCTGACGAGCGTGGTGTACGGCTGCAGCCGGGCCGAGGCGCTGGGCTGGACCTCGCCGTACGTGCTCGGGGCGCTGGTCGGAGGGATGGCGCTGCTCGTTGCGTTCGCCTGGTGGCAGACCCGTGCCGCCACCCCGCTCCTGCCGCCGCGCCTCCTGCGCGACCGCCGCCGCGTCGCCGCGCTGCTCGCCGGTGGTGCCCTGATGATGGGGCAGTTGTGCGTCGCGCTGTTCCTCACCTACTACCTGCAGACCGTGCTGAGCTGGTCCGCAGTGGCGAGTGGACTGGGCTTCCTGCCCATCAGCATCGTCACCACCGCGACCGCCACCCAGCTCGGCACGCGCCTGCTGCCCAGGTTCGGCCCCCGCGTCATGATGACGGCGGGCCTGTCCCTGGCCGCCTGCGGACTGGTCCAGTTCACGCTGCTGACCCCGGAGTCCAGCTACGCCGCGAACGTCCTTCCCGCGCTGGTCACGTTCAGCGTCGGCAACGGCGCCAGCTTCCTGGCCATCATGACCAGCGCCACCGCCAATGTTCCGGACCATGACTCCGGGATCGCCTCGGCCTCGGTCAACTCTGCGCAACAGGTGGGCGGTTCCATCGGATCGGCCGCCTTCAACACGGTGGCCGCCAGCGCCGCCGCGGCGTTCCACGGCGGCACACGGACGGCTGCCGTGCACGGATTCACCACGGCCATCTGGGTTCCCCTGGCCGCGCTGGTGCTGGCGGCTCTCGCGACGGCCGTGCTGGCGGGCGCGGGGTCGTCCCGCCGTACGAGGCCGGGCTCGCCGGCCGAGGTTCCCGCCGTGTGAGGGCGGGTGCGCAGCCCAGGATTCCCGCCGCGTGAGGGCGCCGGGTCGTCGAGTTATTCGGGGCGCGGCTCACCGTGCCGTCCCGCGGTTCCGCCACCGCGCGCCCGCCCAGCAGGCGCCCACGAGAGCGGTGGCGGCGGCGAGAGCCGCGTACGCGACCGTGTAGGAACTCATGGTGACGACCGCGCCCGCGGCGAAGGCGCCGAGCCCCGTACCGGCGTCGAAGCCGACGTTCCAGGCGACACTGACGGAGGAGCGGGCCCGCTCGCCGGCGGCGGCGAAGGCCTGCACCAGCGTCAGATTCTGCAGGCCGCCGTAGGCGACGCCCACGACGAGCATGCCGGTCACGGCCAGGACCGGACCGGCCGCCCCGGACCCGCCCGCCGCCCCCGCGCCGATCACGGCGAGCCCGGCGGCACCGGCGAACAGCAGCGGGGCGATCGCCGGGGCCGCTCCCCTGCGGTCCGCGACGTGCCCGAAGCCCCACCGGGACAGCGCCGCCGTCGCGGTGAACGCCAGGAGCGCGAGGTAGACGGCGACCGGGTCGGACAGCAGGCGGGGGGTGAAGGTGAGGATGGCGCCGCCGGCCGCGGTGATGACAAGCAGCGCGGCGATCGGACCGATCAGGACGCGGCGCAGTCGGCTGGTGTCCCGCGCTTCGGCGGGTGCGGTGGATACGTCGCCGCTGTCGTGCAGGGCGCGTGCCACGCGCGCTGCCAGCGGGATCGCGAGCAGCGGCACGGCCGCGCACGTGAACACCAGCCAGAATCCGACGCGTTCGGCCAGCCAGGGCGCGACCGGGATGAGCAGGCACTGCGGGGCCGCGATGGCGAGCCCGTAGGCGCCGACCGCCCGGCCGCGGCGGGCGGGTTCGACGAGCGCGGCCACTCCGGTGGCACCGCACACGGTGAGGATCCCGAACCCGAGGCCCCGCACCGCCGCGAGGGCCATGACGGCTCCCGCCTGGCTGGTGGCCAGATGGCCGAGGGCGGGGAGCCCGAGCAGGCACGAGCCGAGGGCCAGTGACCTCTGCCAGCCGAGGCGCCCAAGGATCCGGCCGACCAGCAGCTGGGCGATCACCGTGAAGAGCATCAGCACGGTGTTGACCAGGCCCGCGCCCAGTTCGTCCGCCCCGCCCTCGAGTGCCCACAGAGGGGCGACCGGCATCAGCAACGACAGGCCGGCGAAGCCCAGCGCCGTCGAGGCCAGCAGGGGTCGCATCCCCGGCACGCGCCACACCGGTACCTCTTCCCGGCAGGCGGGACCGTCACCTTGTTGCTTCAACATTCCGTAGATGGTAGGCCGTTCGCACTGCTGTTCACGCTGCCTCCCCCTGTCAGGATGCCCGGTCGATCTCCTTCACGATCTCCTGGTAGCCGCGCCGTGCCGCGAGGTCGCGGGGCAGGACTCCCTGTTTGTCGGGGATCGACGGGTCGGCGCCCGCCGCAAGGAGCAGCCTGACCACCGTGACGTGGTCCCGGGAGCCGTTTCCGAGCACGATCGCCTCGTGCAGGGCGGTCCACGACAGGTTGTTGACGTGGTTGACGGGCACACCGGCAGCCAGCAGGATCCGGACGGTCTCGACGTGTCCGTGTTCGCTGGCGGGGATCAGAGCGGTCCCGCCGTAGCGGTTGGTGCTGCGGACGTCGGCGCCGTGTCCGAGGGTGAGTTTGAGGATCTCGTCGAGTCCCTCTGCGCCGGCGTACAGGAACGCGGAGTCCTGGATCTCGTCCTTCGCGTTGGGATCCGCGCCGGACTCCAGCAGCAGGCGTGCCAGCTTGACGTGATTGGCCTTGGTGGCCATGACCAGCGGCGTCCGTCCCTGGTCGTTGCGCGCTTCGAGGTTCGCGCCGGCCTTGATGGCCCTGGCCGCGGAGCTCGTGTTGTTGTCCCCCACCGCCGCGAGGAGCTGCGCGGTCGCTTCCTTACTACTCGTGGTGCTGGGTGACCGGCTCGTCGCCGGGGCCGGCACCGGAGGCGACGAGGTCCTGCTGGGCGGCACGGAGTCCGTTGTCGCCGAGCAGGCGGCAAGGGTCAGCGCCGCGGCTCCCGCCGTCAGCGCGCGGGCCGTCCACCGGCGGGCCGAGGAGATCGTGTTGCGTGGAGTGTCGGCCATGAGCGGGCCCTCCGTTTCCTTTGCCAATGAGACAGCGGTCCCCGCACACGGCCCGTCGCCGGGCGGGGAACCGCTGCGACCGCACGAGCGGCCCGCGTCACACGTAGACGATGCCGGCGTCGACGTCCTCGCGGATCTCGGTGCCGACCTTGCGGGCCAGCAGGTCGTCGAGCCGGTCAAGCGGCCCGATGAGGGCACGGCCGCCGGCCCTCGCGACGTGGATCGCGGCGTCGATCTTGGGCTGCATCGACCCCTCGGCGAACGGGAGTTGGGAAATAGCGTCGGCGGACGCGGTCTTGATGTCCCGCTGCTGCGGGGTGCCCCAGTTCTCGCTGACGTAGTCGCCGTCCGTCAGCATGACGAGGGTGTCGGCCTCCAGCTCCGCGGCCAGCGCCGCGCTGGCGAGGTCCTTGTCGACCACGGCCTGCATGCCGATCTCGCGGCCCTTGCCGTCGATGCGCACCGGCACCCCGCCGCCGCCGACGCAGACCACGAGCCGCTGGTTCTCCAGCAGCAGGCGCACGACCGGCGCCTGGACCACCCGGAGCGGGTTGGGCGAGGACACGACCCGGCGGAAGGAACCACCGTCACGCGCTATCGTCCACCGGTACTCCGCGGCCGCCTCGGCGGCGTCCTGGGCCGAGTAGGTCGGGCCGATGAGCTTGGTCGGCCGCTCGAAAGCCGGGTCTCCCTCGTCGACCACCGTCGTGGTGAGCACGGCCGCAACCTCACGCTCGCCGGCGAGCGCGTTGGACAGCTCCTGCTGGATGACGTAGCCGATCATGCCCTGCGTCTCCGCCCCCAGGATGTCCAGGGGGTAGGCGGCGACATCCTGGTAGGCCAGGTTCTGCAGCGCGAGCAGGCCGACCTGCGGCCCATTTCCGTGCGTGATGACGACCTCGTGCTCGCGGGCGAGGCCCGCCAGTGCCTCGCAGGTCGACTTCACATTGGTGCGCAGCCGATCGGCCGTCATCGGCTCTCCGCGACGCGCCAGGGCGTTCCCACCCAGTGCCACGACGACTCGCATGCTCGTTCCCCTCTCCTTGACTCGCTGGGCGGACGAGGTGCCCAACGTTCCACAGCAAGGTCAGATGGTATACCTTTTAGGCGACAGGGTTCCTCGGCTGGAAATGCCCGCACGACGGGGAGGGGTCATGACATCGTCTACTCTGCCGACCTCGACTCCGGCGCTCTCCATCGACGCCGAGCTGGCCGCACGTCTGCGTCCCGGCCCTCTCGCAGCACGCGTTGATTCCATCTTCGGTCGCACCGTAAACCTTCTGACCTGCGACAATGAACTCATCACGCTATGCGCGCGCGTTCTCGACGACGCACCCTGGAGCATCCGCGTCGACCTCGCGGAGTGGTCGGCCTGGCGCCTCACCGTGGGCGACCCCGTCAGACTGGCAGCCGATGCGATCACTCTCGGGGAGCCGGCGAAGCACTCAGTGACGCTCAGCGAGCCGGATACATGGTATGCCGAATCGATCGTGCTGGGACTCGGTACACAGGAGCTGCTCGCCCGGGCGCGGGTGCTGGCGGAACTGCTGTACGAGCACGGGGTGGCCGGGGGCATGCGCACCCCGCGAGGACCGGTGAACGTCTTCGACGCCGAGATCGGCGCCCGGCTGCGCCGGGGACGCAACGCGCTGGAACGAGCCGTGCGGGCCGGAGACATCCCGGGCATGGCGTCGGCGATCACGCAACTGCTCGGCCTCGGGCCGGGACTCACCCCGGCCGGTGACGACTTCCTGACCGGTATGGCTCTGCTGGCGGCCCAGCCGGGCAGCCACCTGTCCGCGTACGTCGAGGCCGTCCACGATGTGATGGACCGTCACCCGGACCGTACGACGCCGCTGAGCCGCATCACACTGCGCGAGGCCCTCCGGGGGCGTGCCCGCCAGAGCCTGCTCGACCTTCTGCACCGTCTTCTCGTCCCGGACGGACGGGACGCCGCGCAGCCGGCCGAGCACCTTCGAGTCCCGGTCTGCCGTGTGCTCGGCATCGGCCACACCTCCGGGACCGACCTCCTGTCCGGCCTGCTGACCGGACTCCGCCTGGAAGCAGAACTGAGAGGTTCCATGTGAACGTCACAGCAGTGGTCAAGAAGAACACCTATTTCGACTCGGTGTCCCTGATGTCGATCTCGACGAAGGCGAACCAGTTCGAGGGCGTCGATCAGGCCTTCGTCGCGATGGCCACCGAGATGAACAAGGGAGTGCTGAAGAACCTCGACCTCCTCACGCCGGAGGTCGAGGGGGCGGGCAACGGCGACCTCATGATCGTCGTCGTGACGGCCGACGGTGTCGACACCGACACCGTCATCGCCGGGGTCGAGGAGCTCCTGGTGCGCAAGCCGCCGGCCGGCGGCGAGACGAAGGTCGTCCACCGCACCATCGCCTCGGCGGCCCAGGCGGACCCGTCGGCGAACCTCGCGGTCATCGCCGTCAACGGCGCCTACGCGGCCCGTGAGGCCCGCAAGGCGCTGGAGAACGACCTGCACGTCCTGATGTTCAGCGACAACGTCGCGCTCGCCGACGAGATCGCGCTGAAGACGCTGGCCCATGACAAGGGCCTGCTGATGATGGGTCCGGACTGCGGAACCGCGATCATCAACAACGTCGGTCTCTGCTTCGCCAACGCGGTCCGTCCCGGCTCGATCGGCATCGTCGCGGCCTCCGGCACCGGCTCGCAGGAAGTCAGTGTGCGCATTCACGCCCTGGGCGGCGGAATCTCGCAGCTCATCGGCACCGGCGGACGCGATCTGAGCGCCGAGGTCGGGGGCGTCATGATGATCGACGGCATCCGCGCCCTGGCCGCCGACCCGCGGACGGAGGCGATCCTGCTCGTCTCCAAGCCGCCGGCCCCGGAGGTCGAGCGGAAGGTCCTCGCCGAGATCGCCACCGCGGGCAAGCCCGTCGTCGTGTACTTCATCGGCGGATCCGAGCAGGCCGTCACCGACGCCGGCGGACACTTCGCCGCGAGCAGCCAGGACGCCGCCCTCCAGGCCGTGCGTCTGACCAGCGACCCGGAGTCGGCCGTGCCGGGTCTCGACGCCGACCGCGTCGAGGCCGTGCGCGCCAAGCTGAACACCGAGCAGCGCCACGTCCGCGGTCTGTTCTGCGGCGGCACCCTGTGCGACGAGTCGATGTACGCGCTGCTCGACGCCGGCGAGGAGGTCTGGAGCAACATCCAGAAGGACCCCGCCCACGTCCTGCACGCCGCGGACGCCAGCCGGGGCCACACCTTCCTCGACTTCGGTGACGACGAGTTCACCAACGGCCGTCCGCACCCGATGATCGACCCGTCCCTGCGGCTGGAGCGCCTGGTGCGGGAGGCGCAGGACCCGTCGGTCGGCGTCATCGTCATGGACTTCGTCCTCGGGTTCGGCGCGCACGAGGACCCGGTCGGGGTCACGCTGCCGGCGATCGCGGAGGCGAAGAGCATCGCCGCCGCGGCCGGACGTCATCTGGAGATCGTCGGCTACGTCCTCGGCACCGACCTCGACAAGCCGTCGCTGGCCGAGCAGGTCGCCGCGCTCGAGTCCGCGGGGGTCACCGTCACCCGCAGCAGCACCGAAACCGGGCAGTTCGCCCGCGCCATCGTCCGGGAGGGAAACCGCGCATGACCAGCCCCACCACCCAGCTCTTCGACGGCGAACTGAACGTCGTCAACGTCGGCCTGGCGATGTTCGATGAGGACATCTCCGCCCAGGGCGCGAAGGTCACCACCCTCGACTGGACGCCCCCGGGCGGCGGCAACCCCGAGGTGATCGCCGCGCTCGACCTCCTGGCCCGGCCGGACGTCGCCGCGCGGATCGAGGCGGCCAACGCCGAGGCGATCGAGCGGATCACCAGCGCCAAGCCCATGCTGATCGGCTTCGGCCGGGCCATCGACGTCGTGCCCGGCATGACCCCGACCACGATCATCCATGCCGGTCCGCCCATCACCTGGGAGCGGATGTCCGGCCCGATGAAGGGCGCCGTGCTCGGCGCGATCGTCTTCGAGGGGCTCGCCGCCGACCTCGCCGAGGCCGAGCAGGTCGCCGCCTCCGGCGCCATCACCTTCTCGCCGTGCCACGAGCACGACTGCGTGGGTTCCATGGCGGGGGTCACCTCGGCGTCGATGTACATGCACATCCTGCACAACGAGACGCACGGCAACTACGCCTATACCAACCTGTCCGAGCAGATGGCGAAGATCCTTCGCATGGGCGCCAACGACCAGAGCGTCATCGACCGGCTGGTCTGGATGCGGGACGTCCTGGGTCCCATGCTGAAGGAGGCCATGGAGATCGGCGGACCGATCGACCTGCGCCTGCTGCTGGCCCAGGCGCTGCACATGGGCGACGAGGCACACAACCGCAACATCGCGGGCACCCTGCTGCTCCTGCAGGCGCTCGCCCCCTCGCTGCTGCAGACGGGTTTCACGACCGAGCAGAAGAAGGAGGTCTTCGACTTCATCGCCAGCTCGGACTACTTCTCCGGGCCGACCTGGCTGGCCATGGCCAAGGCGGCGCTGGACGCCGCGCACGGCATCGAGGGCTCGACGATCGTGACGACGATGGCCCGCAACGGTGTCGAGTTCGGTATCCGGGTCAGCGGGCTGCCGGGCAACCACTGGCTCACCGGCCCGGCGCAGAAGGTCATCGGCCCCATGTTCGCCGGCTACAAGCCCGAGGACTCCGGGCTCGACATCGGTGACAGCGCCATCAGTGAGACGTACGGCTTCGGCGGCTTCGCCATGGCCGCGGCGCCCGCGATCGTGGCGCTCGTGGGCGGCACCGTCGAGGAGGCCGTCGCCTACACGCGGGACATGGGCGAGATCACCACCGCGCAGAACCCGAACATCACGATCCCCTCGCTCGGCTTCCAGGGCCTGCCGACCGGGATCGATGTCCGCAAGGTGCTCGACACCGGCATCCTGCCCGTCATCAACACCGCCATCGCGCACAAGGAGCCGGGCATCGGCATGATCGGCGCCGGGATCACCTACCCGCCCGCCGAGGTCTTCGAGAAGGCGGCTCTCGCCCTCGCCGAGAAGCTCGCCTGACCCCGCGGCGGACCGCCCCGGACCGCCCGACGGCCACCGGGGGGTCCGCCGCCTTCCTTCACACCATCTCAGGGGAGAATGGTTTGAACCTCTACCGGCTTGCCACGGCGGCGTTCACCGGCCTGCTCTGCGGTCTCTGGGGCGGATTCGCGGGCCTGATGGACCTTTCGGCATGGGCGGGCTTCGCCGGCTGCACGGCGTACTTCGCCTGCGGTATACGCCTGATTCCCGGGGCGGCGCTCACCGTGACGTCCTCGTTCGCGGGCGTGGGGTGCGCCTGGCTGATGCTCCAGGGCGCGGACCTGCTGGGCAGCGCCAACTCCGCTTACGCGGTGTCCGTGGGCTTCTTCGTCATGTGCATCGTGCTGCTCGGACGGTTCAAGTGGACGTCGTTCGTCCCGGGCACCTTCGTGGGCTGCTACTCGCTCTTCGCCATCAAGGACAACGACTGGGTGGTGCTGCTGGCCTCCCTGGCAGTAGGTGTCCTGCTCGGTCTGGTCTGCGACTGGGGCGGCAGCACGATCTTCGCGCGGTGGAAGCCCGGCACCGACGCCGAACCCGTCGGCCAGGAGAGCTGAAGCGGCGTTTCGGCTTCCCGGCCTCTGTGCCGCCGGGCTCGTCATGGAGTACGGCGGCCACTGAACGTCAGCAGTGCCGGCACGCGCAGCGCCAAAGCCCCGAGCCCGCAGACAAGGAGGAGAGCCGCGCAGAAGACCGTCCTGGCCACCCCTGCCCGCTCCGCCGTCGCGCCGAGGACAAGGGTGGCCACAGGCATGACGCCGATGCAGAGTTCCTGGAGTCCCAGTGCCCGGCCGTGGACGGCCGGATCGGTCGTCAGCAGCAACAGGGTGGTCTGCAGCACCCCGAAGGCCGCGCTGGTGAGGCCGATGAAGCACATGAGCGCGAACGACAACGACACCGTGCGGGACAGGGCGAACACCGCCCACAGGGCGGCCCAGACCGTGGTGCCGAAGACGAACACACCACCCTTGTAAGGGAAGTCGCCCAAACCGGCGATGACGAGTGAACCGACCAGTCCCCCGATGCCGCTGCACGTCAGCAGAGCGCCGAGTCCCGCGGCGTCGAGCCCGAGAGACTCCTCGGCGAAGACCGGCATGAAGGCCTGATAGACCGGCCACAACAGGGTGTTCGCCGCCAGGGTGACGACGAGCACCGCCACCGCGAGCCGGCTGCGCGCGATGATCCGCAGTCCGCCGACGACCATCGCCCGCACCGACTGCGCCTGGTCGTGGACGACCTTCCCGTATCCGCGCAGGGGCAGAAGCATCAGGAGCGAGAGCCCGTACCAGGCGGTCGAGACCCACAGCGCGGCCGGAGCGCCGATCGCCGCGATCATGGCTCCGCCGAGCCCCGGGCCGATCACCTGCGTCATGTTCATCGCCATGGCGTTGAGCGCGTTGGCGTTGGAGAGTTTCTCCTGCCCGACGAGTTCGAGCACCACCGAGGCTCTGGCCGGCTGCGACGGAGACTGGGCGAGGCCGATGGCCAGGCCGCCGACGACCAGGACCCAGTACGGCAGCAGGTCCGCCGTGGCCAGGGCCGCCACCGCGGTGCCCGCGCCCGTGGCCCAGGCGCAGGCGACCACGAGCAGCCGGACGCGGTTGTGCCGGTCGGCGAACGCGCCGGCCACCGGGCCGAGGAACATGGGCGCCAGGCGCGCGGCGGTGAATACCGCGACGAGGAACTCGGAGTGCGTCAACTCGAACGCGAGCCAGCCGAGTACCAGGGTCTGGGTCCACACTCCGCCGAAGAAGAACACGTTGGAGAACCACAGCCACTGGAAGGGCCGGTTTCCCCGCAGGGAGGTCAGCGCGCCGCGCAGGCCCGGCCGGTGACTGGAGGCGTCTGACGCCGACGGCACGTGGAGAACCTTTCGGGTGAGGGTGTTGCGGGACTGGTTCGTAGCAGGAGGCGCCCTCGCGGGCGACGACCTCGCCACCGCGGATCACGAGCTTGCGCTCAGGGGCACACGCCGGCGCGTCGGGGACGATCTCCGCCTCAAAGTCACAGCCATGACAGAAATGGTATACCAAGCGGCCTGCACCCTCCGAGGCCGGTGACCTCGGACGCACCCGTGCGGCTCACTGCAAGGCTCTATGGTCTACAACATATCGTATGCAATACTGCGGAGGTCGACACCGCGATCGCCATCCGTGCGTCAACCACACGACTACGACAGACAGATGGGCCACGCGCGGGGCCACGGAGAGCGCGAGGGTGTCCCCCGCCGTCCTGGTATGGACGGCGGCCAGCAGGCAGCAACACCAGTTTCCTCGTACGAGTGCCACATCACCGGATGACGGGAGACCTGCGTGTACCACAAGCTGACCGCCACCCCCGAGACCTGCCAATGGGGCTATTTCGACAACGCACTTGAACCGGCGCTGACGATCCGGTCCGGCGACGTCGTGGCAATGGAGTGCCTGACCCACCACGCCGGCGAGGCACCCGACCTCATGCTGGACGACGGTGTCCGAGAGGTGTACGAGAACATCGACAAGAACGACCGGGGCCCTGGACCGCACATCGTCACCGGCCCCATCGCCGTCACCGACGCCGAGCCCGGGGACGTCCTGGAGTGCCGTTTCCTCCAGGCCGAGCCGCGCCTGCCCTACGGCGTCAACTTCCAGGCCAACTGGGGGCTGCTGTACGGACCGGTACGCGCCCCGCTCGGCCACGCGACGACCACGGATCTGGAGTCCCACCAGCACGTGGTGGTCTATGAGGCCGACTGGCAACAGGGCACCGCCAAGGGCCTGTTCCAGTACGCGTACCCCTACGCCGACGAGCCGCCGTACCCCGGCATGTTCATCGAGCCGCACACCGTCGCCCGCCAGTCCGCGCTGCGTGGCGTCAGCGTGCCGTTGCGCCCCCACATGGGCACCGCCGGGGTGGCACTGGCCCAGAGCGGCCGGATCCACACGGTGCCACCGGGGGAGTTCGGCGGCAACGTCGACAACCGCAGCTTCGTTCCGGGGACCCGCATGTTCTATCCCGTCCAGGTCCCGTCGGCGCTGTTCTGGGCCGGCGACACCCACTTCGCCGAAGGGGACGGCGAAATCTCCGGAACCGCGATCGAGGGGCATCTGAACGTGATGCTCCAGTTCGTCCTGCACAAGAACCTGCGCATCCGCACACCGCTGCTGGAAACGGACACGGAGGTGATGGTGCACGGCTTCCACGAGAACCTCGACGAAGCGGTCCGCATCGCCGCCGCGGAGACCGTCTACGAGATGGGGCGCCGGTGGGGGCTGTCCCAGCGGGAGTCCTACTCCCTGCTCAGCGTGGCCGGCGACCTTCGGGTGACACAGGTGGTCAACGGCGTGAAGGGTGCGCACTTCGTGCTGAGCAAGAACGTCATCCATGAGATGCGGTGAGCATCTCGTAGGCCCTGTCCCGCGTCGCGGCGCCAAGTCAAACGATTGACTAAACTTGGCGCCGGACGTAGGTTCCCCGTGGGGGCATGAGTCGGGGAGCCTTCTCCGGCCCTTGCCCCACTCATTTGTCAGAAGTCTGTTCAGTGCTGCCGGGCGGGTCACGGGATGCCGGTCGAGCGCTTGTCGGCCGGCGAGTTGGAGCAACACGTGGGTGATCGGCCGAGCATATGTGTCGTGGGTGGTTCCGTCGCCGGCACCGCGGCCGCGCAGGCGCTGCGGACCAAGGGCTATGACGGGGAGATCCGGCTGATCGAGGCGGAGGCACAACTCCCCTACGACCGGCCGCCGTTGTCCAAGCAGGTCCTCCAGGGCAGGCTCGACCTCCCGGCGCTTCAGTTCCAGTCGACCGCGCACTGGTCCCGGCTGGGGATCACCCTCTCGCTGGGCGCGTCGGTGACCGAGCTGGACTCAGTGCAGCGGGTGCTGCGGCTGAGCGACGGATCGGAGCTGCGGGCGTCCGGGGTCGTCCTGGCCCCGGGGACGGAGTCCAGGCCCCTGCCGTTCCCCGACGAGCAGGCCCGGGTGCGCCGGCTGCGCACCCTGGAAGACGCGCTCGTACTGCGCGGATCGCTGCGGACCGCCCGGTCGATCGTGCTCGTCGGCGCCGGCTTCATCGGCCTCGAGGTGGCCGCGACCGCCGTCCGGCTGGGGCTCGACGTCACCGTCGTCGAACTGCTTCCGCTGCCGCTCGCCCCGGCGATCGGCGAGGTGGCCGCCGAGCGGGTGTGCGCCGCCCACCGGGACAGCGGAGTCACCCTGCTGACATCGCGTTCGGTCTCGGAAGTCAGGGGCGACGGGCGGTTCTCCACCGTCGTCCTGGACGACGGCCGGGCGATCGAGGCGGACATCGTCGTCGCCGGTGTGGGGGTGCGCCCGGCCACCGACTGGCTGGCCGGATCGGGCCTGGAACTGGGCAACGGCATCGAGGCCGACGCCTACTGCCGGACCTCGGCGGACCTGGTCTACGCCGCAGGTGACGCGGCGCGCTGGCACAACCCCGCCTACGGCGCCCGGATGCGTGTCGAGCACTGGAGCACCGCCCGCGAGCAGGGTGCCGCGGCGGCCGCGAACCTGCTGGGCGAGCTGCGGGGCGAGGGCGCGGCCCGGACGCCGTTCGTGCATGTGCCGTACTTCTGGTCCGACCAGCTGGACATGAAGATCCAGCACGTCGGCCGCATCCTCGCGGGCGGACGCAGCGAGGTCGAACACGACGGCGACGGCGCCCTGTTCGTCACGCACCGGCTCGGCGACCGGCTGACCGGTGCCACGACGATCAACCGCCCGAGGGACGCGATGCTCTCGCGCAGAAGGATCTCGGAGGAGTGCGAGCGGCTGGGGCCGCCCAACGGCTGAGCGGACTGCCGGCAGGCCGTCCGAGGAGCCGCGTTCGGTGCACCGGCGCACCGGTGAGCGTTGACGTTGAAAGGAAGAACCATGGGCAGTTCGCAGCAGGACGCGCAGATTTTCGATCCGACCGACCCCGAGTTCCTGAAGGACCCCTACCCGGTTCTGAACCACCTGCGGGAGAACACCCCCGTCGTCAGGTCGGAGTCGCTGGGACTCTGGCTCGTGACGCGCCACGAGGACGTGTTCGCGTGCCAGCGGGACGCCCGCCTCACCCGGAACTTCAGCCACAAGTACACCCCCGAGGAGATGGGGGTCGCGCCGCGCGACGCCCGGTGGGCCGACTTCTGGCAGGCCGAGAAGTGGAGCCTGCTGGACCTCGAGCAGCCGGACCACACCCGGATCCGCTCGCTGGTGTCCTCCGCCTTCACCCCGCGCCGGGTGACGCAGATGCGCGAAGCGGTCCGCGCCCGCTCCCGGAAGCTGCTCTCGGACCTCGTCGAGCAGGGCGAGTTCGACCTGCTGCACGACTACGCGATGCCGTACTCGGTGTCGATCGTCTGCGAACTGCTCGGAGCCGACCAGGAGCAGGCCCCGCTGTTCCTGGACTGGGCGCACGCGATGGTGAAGATGTACGAGCTCGACACCACCAAGGAGCAGGCGAAGCAGGCCAACGACTCGGCCGCGGCCTTCATCGCCTGCGTCCGCGAACTCATCGCGCTGCGCCGCCGGCAGCCCTCCGACGACCTGGTGAGCGCCCTGGTCCAGGCCGAGACGGAGGAGGGCAGGAAGCTCACCGACGACGAGATCGTGTCCACGGTGATCGTCCTGCTGAACGCCGGTCACGAGGCAACGGTCAACACCACCGGCAACGGCATGACCGCCCTGCTGCGCCATCCCGGCCAGTGGGCGCGGGTGACCTCCCAGGAGGTGGCCCCGCGGCAGGCGGTGGAGGAGGTCATCCGCTGGGATCCCCCGTTGCAGCTGTTCGAGCGCTGGGTGCTGGCCGACGACGTCGAGATCGCCGGCCGGAGGATCCCCTTCGGCTCGAAGATCGCGATGCTGTACGGCGCGGCCAACCGCGACCCTCGCCTGTTCACCGACCCGGAGGTGCTCGACGTCGGCCGCGTGAACGCGTCCCGCCACGTCAACTTCGGCGGCGGTGTGCACGCCTGCCTGGGCGCGCCGCTGGCCCGCATCGAGCTGGAGGAGACCTTCACCTCGATCCGGGACCTGTGCCCGGACCTCGGGCTCGTCGAGGAGCCGCGCCGCAACTCCGCCTTCGTCATCTGGGGCATGGAGTCGGTCCGCGTGTCCGTGCGCTGACCCCTCAGCCGGCAGCCCAACAGCACGTCAGCAGTCAGTAGGAGGAAAACCCATGCCACGCCTGCAGGTCGACGAAGCCCTCTGCAAGGGACACGGTCTGTGCTACTTCGGCTGGCCGAAGATCTACGACCTCCGGGAGGACGGCATCGCCGTCGCCCTGGTCGACGAGATCCCGGCCGAACTCCTTGAGGAGGCCCGGAACTCCGTCGAGGCCTGCCCGGAGCGGGCCCTGCGGATCGTGGACTGATCTCGGTCCTCGTGTGCGCGCACGCCTGGCGGTGGACGGTCCCGGCCACCGCCGGGCGTGTGCTGCTCACCGGGCCCCGGCGCCGGAGCCGCGGAACGTATCATCGACGCTGGCGAGCCCGGTCGGACCGGGCCGCGGCGCTCGCAGGGGCTGGTCGCCGGCCTCCGGCGGGAAGGGAGTGGCACTCGTGGCACGCCGCCGGGTTACGGGTGCCGATGTCGCCGCCGAGGCGGGGGTGTCGGTCTCCATCGTGTCGCTGGTCCTGAACGGGAAGGACTCCGGGAGGGCGAACCAGGCCACGCGGGACAGGGTCCACGCGGCCGCGCAGCGGCTCGGATACCGCATCGACCGCCGGGGCCGCAGCCTCGCCACCGGCCGGACCGGCATCGTCGGTTACGTCGCGCCCGATGTCGCGACCCCGTTCTTCAGCAGTGTGCAGATGGGTCTGCTGAGCGAATTGAGCCCGGAGTACCAGGTCCTCACCGTGGTCACGGCCCTGGGCCAGACGGTCAGCCAGGAGAGCGTCCAGCGGCTGCTCGACCTGGGCGTGGACGGCCTGATCATCTCCACGGTCGAGAGCGACCTGGTGACGTCCCTGAACCCGTCGTGCCCGGTGGTGATCCTCGACTCCCCGGGGCGGCAGAAGGACCTGCCGCGCGTCAACCTGGACGTCGGCGGCAGCGCCAGGGAACTCGCCCGCCATCTGACGGGCCTCGGCCACCGGAGGTTCGCCTACCTCGACATCGACACCCGGACGCGGACCCTGGAGGCACGCCGCAGGGCGTTCACCGACGAGGCCCGGAAGGCGTCGGAGCAGGTGGGCGTCGTGGTGGCGCGCTCCCCCATCGACGTGACGGCGGCCTACGACAGCGTGGCGGGCAACTGGCCCTCCTGGCGCGACTCCGGAGTGACCGCGCTGGTGTGCGGCTCCGACCTCCAGGCGTTCGGCGCGCTGGCGGCGCTGCGTGACCTCGGGGTCGGGGTTCCGGAGGAGGTGTCCGTGGCCGGCGCCGACGACCAGCCGATGTCCCGGATCGTGCAACCGTCCCTGACCACGGTGAAACTCCCCTCGTTCGAACTGGGCAGCCTCGGCGCGCGGGAGTTGCGCAAGGCCATGGACGGGCCGGACGCGGTCTCGGGGCGGCCGTTGGTGCTGCCGACCCGGCTGGAGATCAGGGAGTCGACCGGCAGCGCGCCGGCAGCCCGGTCCACGCCGAGCTGACGCACCCTTCGGGGGTGGGCGCCGGCACGGCCAGGTCATGCGGGCGGTGGGGTGCGCAGGGCGAGGATGGCCATGTCGTCGTGGCCGTCGCTGGGGTGGTGGCCGGCGAGGGTGCGCACGAAGTCCTGCAACGGCTGGTCCGCGTACGTGGTGGCGAGTGCGGCCAGGGCGTCCAGCCCCTCGTCGATGGAGTGTTGGGGGTGTTCGACGAGTCCGTCGGTGAAGAAGATCACCATGGCCCCCGCGGGCAGAGCCCGGGTGTGGTCGGGGCGGACCTGGTCGGTGCTGACGCCGAGTGGGACGCCCGGGTCGGCGTTCAGGTATTCGGCCCGCCGGTCGGGGGTGATCAGCAGTGGGGGCACGTGGCCGGCGGTGCTCCAGTGCAGCGTCCAGCCACCGTGCCCGTCGGGTTCGATACGGGCCAGCAGGGCGGTGGTGACGGGGTTCTCGGTGGTGGCGTGCAGGGTGATGTCGAGCTGGCGGAGGATGCCGCTGGCCGGGGTGCGGCGGTCGTAGAGCAGGGCGCGGAGCATGCTGCGGGTCTGGGCCATGGCGCCGGCCGCGTGGAGGTCGTGGCCGACGACGTCTCCGATCACGACACCGAGCGCGCCGTCGGGCAGGATGACCGCGTCGTACCAGTCTCCGCCCAGACGGTTTGGCTCGGCGGCGGGCTGGTAGATCGCGGCGGCGGTGAACGGCCGCAGGTCCGGGAGGGTCGGCAGGAGCAGGCGCTGGAAGGTCTCGGCGCTGTCGCGGATCTGGCCGAACAGGCGGGCGTTCTCGATCGCGATGCCCGCGGCGCTGGCGAGGGCGACGAGGACTTCCTCGTCCGCCCGGTCGAAGGGGCGTCCGTCGTGGCGTTCGGAGAGGTAGAGGTCGCCGTAGATCTCGCCGCGGACGCTGATGGCCACTCCGAGCAGGGTGCGCATGTGGGGGTGGCCGGGCGGGAACCCGACGGAGGCCGCGTGGGACGCGATGTCGGTGACGCGCAGCGGTTCGGGGTGGTGGATCAGCAGTCCGAGCACCCCTCGGCCGTGGGGGAACTCCACCCCGGCCAGAGCGGCGCGCTCCTCCTCGGACAGTCCGGCGGTGATGAAGGCTTCCAGGTACTCGCCGGACTCGTGCAGCACCCCCAGGGCACCGTAGCGGGCGCCGACCAGGTCCATCGCGGTGGTGACGATGCGGTAGAGCACGGACGACAGGTCCAGCTCCCGGCTGATCGCCAGCACCGCGTCCAGCAGGCCCTGAAGCCGGTCCTTGGCAGCGGCCAGCGCCTGGAGCCGCTCGCTGATCTGGTCCAGTTCCTCGTTCAGGCGCTGACTCACATCAGGGATCCCGGGCCACTGCGGCTCGTCCTCGTGCCCGGCCATCATGAGCGCCTGGTTGAGGTCTTGAACACCAGCTTGGCGCCCTTCCTGTCCAGGTCCAGGTAGCCGATGCCGTCCCGGTACACCCGGCCTCCCGACACGACCGCGGTCAAAGAAGTCACAGCCTGACACGACCGAACTACTCATACCGTCCATTACTCCGAAAGCGGCATGCCATGCTCGCACAGACCCGGGCGGCTCGCACTGCGGTGCGCACCTGTGCGCGGGGCGTGACCCCTGCTGCTCGCGAGGGGCCGGTGTTCGACTGTGCTTCCACGGGCCGGAGCGAGACCGGCCTGGTGCGCCAACGGGCCCAAGAGAGCGCGGAGTTGAGTCTGCAGCGTGTACTGGCGCCCAGCGAGGCGGCAATGGCCGCGACCGGCAGTCCCACCGTCGTCGGCTGGACACTTCACGGGGACCTGGACACCGAGTTGTTGCGCAAGGCCGTCCGGGTGCTGTCTCACCGGATGCCGGTCTTATCGGCCCGTATCGTGGAAGGACCCGGTGGTCTCGTCCTGCGATGCGACGCCGCTGATGAGCCTGTCGGCCTGAGCTTCGCGTCCGACGGATGGGCCCCGCACGATGCTCACTTCCTCAAGCCGGGTGACCAGGTGCTGCGCGTCCTGCTTCACCGCGACGGCCCGCGCGAGCACACGCTGACCTTGATGGCCTGGCATGCCGTCAGCGACGGCGCCTGCATGCTGGCGCTGCACCAGCGGTTGTGGCAAATCTACCGGGATCTGGCCGCGGGAGCAGGCAAGGCGTCGGCTGCCGAAACCGCCGGGCTGCCCGGGCCCGTTGAAGAGCGCCTGCTCGCCCGGCACAGTCCCGCCGACGTCACCGCGTACGCCGCGCAGTGGTCGGCACGGCTGGACGCGTCGCACCCGGCCGCCCTCGTTCCGCAGGCCGCCCGCGACGGCGGACCAGGGCCGGCCGACGGCGTCCACCGCCACCGCTTCGCCCTGTCCGCTCAGCAGACGGAAGCACTGGCCCGGGACGCGCACCTACGCGGCGCGAGCGCGAACACTCTGCTCTGCGCCATCGCCATGACCGCTGTCCGCGGCCTCCTCTCCCCCGTGGACGGCCATGAACAACTGACCTGCCTCATCCCCGTCGACCTGCGGCCACGACTGCGTTCTCCCCTGCCGGCGGACGAGTTCGCCTTCGCCGCTTCCACCGCCTCCGCCACTGCCACCGTCGGCCCCGAGACCGACCTCGGCACCACCGCCGTCGAGATCGGCCGCCAGTTGCAAACGGCCCTGGACGCCGGCCACGCCGAACTGGAGTACCTGGCCACCGCGCACATGCTGAGCCGACTGGCCTCCGCGGCCGTCACCCTCGCCGTCAGCAATGTCGCCCACTACAGCACTCCGCCCGTGCTGCCGCCGGGCCTGACCGCCACGCGCCTGCACGTCCTCACCATCCCGCCCGGCCCCGTCCCGACCCTCTTCGTCAGCCGCCACGACAAGGCGCTCTGCCTGGATCTCGTCCAACCCCGCGCCTGGTACACCCGCGAACAGGCCGGCCATCTGGCGAACGCTCTACAACGCACCCTGACCGCCATCACCGGAGCACCCGGCATGGAGGACCTCACCCGCCCCGCACCGCCTTCCGGATGACGGCCAAGGCCCACCAACGAGTCGGCATCTAAGAGCGACTGAGGCGTTCACGCAGCCGGTGCGCCGAACGCCCGCGCGGCGTCGAACATCGCCTCGACGGCCCGCTGCACGCTGATCTGGCCGTTGCCGGCCACGATGTGCAGTCCGTAGGCGTCCTCCAGCGCCACCAGGTTCAGGGCCGCCGTCGGCGTGTCCAGGATGAGGTTGAAGGCCCCGGCGCCGGCGCCACGTTCCAGCACGGTCCGGTACGTGGCCAGCTGCCGCTCGTACATCGACTCGACCAGCTTGGTGTGCAGGGGGGAGCTGTCGGCGAGCACGTCGAACTCGTACAGCAGGCGCATCAGCGCGTCGTCCGGTCCCGTCGGGAGCCCGGCGCGGATCGTCTCCCCCAGGAGTCGGGCCGGGTTCTCGATCGTGTCCTGCAGCGCGTCCCGCCGGTCGCAGAAGCGTTCCATGCCCGCGCGATAGGCCTCGCTCAACAGCGCGTCGAGGTCGTCGTAGTAGTACAGGACGGCCCCTCGGGTCAGCCCCGCCTTGCGTGCCACGTCCGCGAGTGAGAGGGAGCGGAGCCCGGTCTCGGCGGTCGTGTCGATGACCGCCTGGATGAGGTGGGCGCGGCGTTCGTCCTGATTTTTTCGGCGGGCCATCCCTTGACAGTAGCCGAGACGCTCATGAGACTCGAACCATTCTTTGACGCCGATGGCAAAAAATGCGGGCGCCGTCTCGGCGCACGTTCGCCGCGCGTTCGTGGCGCGGCTCAGAACCAAGGACGACCATGCTGGACACCCTGATCACCGGCGCCCGTGTGCGCACGTTCGACAACGCCCGCCCGTGGGCCGGCGCCGTCGGCATCACCGGCGGACGCATCGCCTTCGTGGGCGACGAGGCGGAGGCCCCGGCGGCCCGCGAGCACCGCCGCCTGGACGGAGGCCTCCTCACTCCGGGCATCATCGACAGCCACAACCACCTGCTGCTCGGCTTCGACCCCGACGCCGTCAGCCTCGAAGGCGCCGAGACCCTCGAGGAGGTCCGCCGCCGTATCGCCGAACTCGCCGACGCACGAGCGGACTTGACCTGGATCTGCGCCGAGAACGCCGTGTACTCGGTAGTCCACGGCCGCCGCCCCCACGCCCGCGACCTGGCCGGCATCACCTCCCGCCCCGTCTTCGTCACCACCTACGACCAGCACTCGGTGTGGGTCAACGACGCCGCCATCCGCGCGCTGCGCCTGGACGACGGCGGCGACATCCCCTGGGGCCGCCCGGAGCGCGACGCCGACGGACGCGCCACCGGGTGGGTCACCGACTTCTACACGAGCGCCATGACGACGGCGGGCCTGGCCGGCCTCCAGCGCGACATCCCCATGTACTCGCCGCAGCGTCGCTACCGCAAGCTGCTGGGCAGCCTCGAGATGGCCACCGCCGCCGGCATCACCACCGTGGTGGAACCGCAGGTCCCGCTCGCCGAGATCGACCTGTTCCAGCGTGCCCGGGACGAGGGACGCCTCAGCTCCCGCGTCATCGCGGCGCTCTTCCACCCCATGGGGTCCGACGGCGCGTTCCGGCAGCAGTTGCGCGCGGCGGCCGACGCCGCCCCGAGCGGTGACCGCCTGGCGTTCGGCCCGGTCAAGCTCTACGCCGACGACGTGATCGAGCCCCACAACGCCTGGATGCTCGACGACTACGCCAACCGGCCCGGGCACCGCGGCCACCCCTCCGCACCGCTCGGCGAACTCACCCAGGTCGTCACCGAACTGGACCGCCTCGGCTTCCAGACCCACACCCACGCGACGGGCGACGGCGGCATCCGCCTGGCCCTGGACGCGATCGAGCACGCCGCGCGCACCAACGGCACACGCGACCGCCGCCACGGGATCGTGCACGTCGAGTGCCTCGCCCCGGAGGACCTGCCGCGCTTCGCCCAGCTCGGCGTCACCGCCGCCATGCAGCCGCGCCACTGCTCCCCGGACCTCGTGGCCGGCACCTGGATGGAGAACATCGGCGAGGCCCGCTGGGATCGCGCCTGGCGCATGCGTTCACTCATGACCTCCGGTGCCCATGTGGCCCTCTCCAGCGACTGGCAGGTGGGAGAGATGGACCCCCTGATCGGGTTCTACTCGGCCCTCACCCGGGCCGGCCTCGACGGCAAGGACGCCTGGACCCCGGCGGAGCGCCTGGGACTCGACGACACGTTGCGCGGCTATACGGCCGAGGGCGCCTGGGCCTGGCACCGGGAGGACGAGTACGGCGTCATCCGCGAGGGCGCCAAGGCGGACCTCGTCGCATGGTCCGAGGACCTCTACGCGCTCGAACCGGACCCGGCGGCGCTGCTCCAGCAGCGAGCCGAGGTCACCTGGGTGGGCGGCGAGGTGGTCCACGAGGCCGCCACGGCACGCGCCACCGCCGGCCACTACGGTGCGCTCACCTCCTGCTCCGCCCAAGCCGAAGGCGGTCACGCCCATGTCTGACAGCAGCCTTCCCTCAGGCTCCGTCGAGGGCACCGCCACACAGACCGCGGCAAAGCGCTCGGGCATCGGGCAGGGCACCGCGACCGTCACCGACGGCGACCGGGACCAGGCGGCCCAGGGCGGCGCACAGTTGCGCCGCAGCCTGAAGCTGCGCCACATCGTCTTCCTCGGCCTGGCGTTCATGGCGCCGCTGGCGGTGTTCGACACCTTCGGTCTGGTCTCCGAAGCGACCGACGGCCATGTGCCGCTGGCCTACCTGGCCGTTCTCGTCGCGGTGGGGCTCACCGCGCTCAGCTACGCGCGGATGGCCCGCCGCATCACCTCCGCCGGATCCGTGTACACCTACGCCGGCAAGTCGCTCGGGGCGCCCGTGGGCTTCCTGGTGGGCTGGTCCGCCACGCTGGACTACGTGCTGCTGCCCATGCTCAATGCCCTGCTGGCAGCGATCTACATGGGCGCCGTGCTGCCCGGCATCCCGGCGTGGGTGTGGGTGCTCTCCACCGTGGTGGTCTGCACGGCACTGAACCTGGTGGGCGTGAAGCTGGCCGCCAAGGTGAACGTGGCGCTCGTGGTCATCCAGGCCGGCGTGGCCATCGCCTTCCTCGTGTTCGCCGTGCGTGCCATCTCCACCCATGGCGAGTCCTTCGGGACCACCGGCTGGGACCCGGCCTCGGTGCCGCTGCCCGCCCTGCTCAGCGGCGCCTCGCTGCTGGCTCTGTCGTTCCTGGGCTTCGACGCCGTCTCCACCCTCTCCGAGGAGGCCGAGCACCCGCGCCGGGACATCCCGCGGGCCATCCTGCTCATCGTGGCCGCGGCCGGGGTGTTCTTCCTGGCCATCACCTACGCCATGCAGACGCTCTTCCCGGACGTCTCGGCCGTGGGCAACATCGTGGGTGCCTCGCCGGAGATCGCCAAGTACATCGGCGGTGCCGCGTTCCAGGCGGTGTTCGTGGGCGGCTACCTCACCGCGGTGCTCGGGTGCGGTCTGACCCAGCAGATGAGCGCGGCACGACTGCTGTTCGCCATGGGGCGTGACGGCATGCTGCCGCGCGCGGTCTTCGGACGGGTCGATCCGCGCACCGGCGTCCCCGCCCTCAACGTGCTCGTCGTGGGTCTCATCGCCGCCTCCGCGGTCTTCCTGGACCTCGGCAGCGCCGCGTCGCTGATCAACTTCGGCGCCTACGTCGCCTTCGCCGCGGTGAACCTGGCGGTGATCGGGTTCTGGGTGCGCGACCGGCGCGCCGGACGGGCGGAGGCTCGTGGAGCGGTCGCCGCCGTGCTGCAACTGGTGCTGCCCGCACTCGGGTTCGTGGTGAACGTGGCCCTGTGGGTCAGCCTGGACACCCCGGCCAAGGTCGTGGGCGTCATCTGGGCGCTGGTGGGCGTGGGGATCCTCACCCTCCGCACGGGCGGATTCCGCCGCCCGGTGCGGACGTTGAACCTGGAGGACTGAGCCCGGGCAGTGCTCGGGTGCCTGGGGCGCGGTGATCAGAGCCGAAGGGCGGTACGCCCTCGTCCCGCACGCTCGGTGGAGCCGGTTCCGGTTCGCAGGGCGCGCATGGCGAGGGCGCCGGCCAGGGGGCCGGGACCCAGGAGGAGGAACGCGTAGCGCCAGCCGACGGCGTCGGCGAGCAGGGGGGTCAGCTGGATACTGACGACCGTGAGGGCGAATCCGATCGCGGTCTGGGCCGTGAGGGCCGTTCCGATGTAGCGGGAGTCGGCGACCTCGCTGAGGGCGGTGGAGAACACTCCGGAGTCGGCGATCACCGCGGCGCCCCAGAGGACGCAGAACGCGACCACGAGGGCCGGCGGGGAGTGGACGAGCAGCGGTGAGAGCAGACAGCACAGACCACTGGTGACCAGGGCCGCGATGGCGGCGGGAGGGCGGCCGAAGCGGTCGGCGCCCCAGCCGCCGAGCAGACAGCCGACGACACCGCCGATCCCCATGGTGAGGAAAACGGTGACCTCGACCGATCCGGGGAGGTGACCGGCGCTGTCCGTGGCGGCGAGAAAGGCCGGGATCCAGGTCCACAGGGCGTAGAGCTCCCACATGTGCCCGAAGTAGCCGAGGTTGGCCGAGCGGGGGCCGCGCTGGGTGAACATGGTGAGGGCGTAGCGGGGGTTGCGGGCGGGCGCGGCCGGGGCGGCATGGGGGCCGACGCGGATGAAGGCCAGCGCGATGCAGGAGGCCAGGAGCCCGGCGGCCGACGCGACCAGGAGAACGCCCCGCCAGGGCAGTGACCCGATGCCGGCGATGAGGTGCGGAAGGGTCGATCCGAGCGTCAGTGCGGCGATGAGAACACCCATGGACTTGCCGCGTGCGGCGCCGTGCGCCCAGGACGCCATGAGTTTCATGCCGATCGGATAGACACCGGCCAGGCACACACCGGTCACGAAGCGGAGCGGAACGGCTGCGGCGAACCGGTCGACCGACAGGGCCAGCAGCACTGTGCACACGGCGGCCGCGGCGGCGCCGCCGGCGAGAAGGCGCTGGGGTGGAAGACGGTCGGCGAGGGTGAGAGCGGCGGACGTGAGCGCGCCGGTGACGAACCCGAGTTGGACCGACGCGGTCAGCCATACGGCGTCGGCGGAGTCGAGCCCCCACTCGCCGCGGAGTGTGGGAACCACCGCCGACATGGAGAACCAGACGGCGAGACCGAGTACCTGTACGGCGGCGATCGCGCCGCGCTGTATGCCGGCGTTCATGGTCGCTCCCCCTCCCTCACCGGAACCAAGTGGGCGGGAGAAGCCTACGGGGCGGTCTCCCGCCTGCTCGGCTTGGCTTGGCTTGGCTTGGCTTGGCTTGGCTTGGCTTGGCTTGGCTCCCGGAGCGTGGGGCTGACGTGTCCCATCGACCCACAGCGGCCCCTTATCTACACAAACAGCACAAATCGGATTTCAGGATTGCTAAATTTCGCAATTGCTTAGATGCTGTATTCGCTGTGCCCCCAGGTAGCCGGGGGCACAGCGTCTGTGTGGCTCGCCCCGGTGGGGCTGTGCGAGGGGAAGCTGAGGGGTCGTGTCGGTTCCGCTGTACCAACGGATCACCTCCTTGTTGCCCTCCCGCTCCGATCTGTCCCAGATGCGGCGTGATCCGCGCCGTGACCTGCTCGCCGGACTGACGGTGGCGATCGTGGCGCTGCCGCTCGCCCTCGGCTTCGGGGTGTCTTCCGGGCTCGGCGCCGAGGCGGGTCTGGCGACCGCGGTGATCGCCGGCGCGCTGGCCGCCGTGTTCGGCGGGTCGAATCTCCAGGTGTCTGGGCCGACCGGGGCGATGACCGTGGTCCTGGTGCCGATCGTCGGCCAATACGGTCCGACCGCCGTTCTCACGGTGGGCCTGATGGCCGGCGTGATGCTCGTCGTCCTCGCCGCGTTCAGGGCCGGGCGCTATATGCAGTACGTGCCGGCACCCGTGATCGAGGGTTTCACGCTCGGCATCGCCGGAGTGATCGGGTTGCAGCAGGTGCCGAACGCGCTGGGCGTGCCCAAACCCGAGGGCGACAAGGTCCTCGTCATCACCTGGCACGCGGTCGAGGAGTTCGTGAAGGCGCCGGACTGGACCGCCGTGGGGCTCGCGGTCTGTGTGGTCGTGCTCATGCTGGCCGGTGCGCGGTGGCGGCCCACCGTGCCGTTCTCCATCGTCGCCGTGATCGCCGCCACAGTCGTGGCTCAGGTCGCCGGACTGGACGCGAAGCCGATCGGCGACCTGCCCGCGGGGCTGCCCGCGCCTTCCCTCTCCTTCCTCGATCCCGGCTCGCTCGGCTCACTGCTCGCCCCGGCCGTGGCGGTGGCCGCGCTGGCCGCGCTGGAGTCGCTGATGTCCGCGGCCGCCGCCGACGCGATGACGGTGGGGCAGCGCCACGACCCGGACCGGGAGCTGCTCGGCCAGGGGCTGGCCAACATCGCCGCCCCGCTGTTCGGCGGCGTCCCGGCCACCGGAGCCATCGCACGCACCGCCGTCAACGTCCGCACGGGTGCCCGCTCCCGGCTGGCCGCCCTCACCCACGCCGCCGTCCTCGCAGTGATCGTCTTCGCGGCGGCTCCCCTGGTGTCGAAGATCCCGCTGGCGGCGCTGGCCGGCGTGCTGCTGGCCACCGCGATCCGCATGGTCGAGGTCGGCTCGCTGAAGGCGATGGCCCGCGCCACCCGGTCCGACGCCGTGATCCTGGTCCTGACAGCAGCCGCGACGCTGGCTCTGGACCTGGTGTACGCGGTGATCATCGGCCTGTTGACCGCCGGCGCCCTCGCCCTGCGGGCCGTGGCGAAGCAGGCCCGCTTCGACCAGGTGTCCCTCGACCGGGGTGACCACACCGACGAGGAGCACCAGCTGCTCGCCGAGCACATCGTCGCCTACCGCATCGACGGTCCGCTGTTCTTCGCCGCCGCGCACCGCTTCCTGCTGGAGCTGACCGAGGTGGCGGATGTGAAGGTCGTCGTCCTGCGGATGTCGCGGGTGTCCACGATGGACGCCACCGGCGCCCTCGTCCTGAAGGACGCGGTGGAGAAGCTGAACCGGCGCGGCATCGTCGTCCTGGCCTCCGGGATCCGTCCCGAGCAGCGGCAGGTACTCGACTCCGTCGGCGCTTTGGAACTGCTTCAGCACGAGGGCCGCGACTACGCCAACACGCCCGAGGCGATCCACGCCGCCCGCGATCACCTGCACCTGGCCGGAGTCCTGCCGGCCGAGCCGACGGCACCGGCTGGACAGTGACGCGACCGGACACGCGAGGATAGGGCGCATGTTCTTGACGAGTAGGTGGATGCGATGCCGAGTGGGCAGGCCGTTCCGGTCGTACCGTGCCGGGGAGGGGACGGCAGGGTGAGTACGCCCCTGTACCAACTGAAGGCCGAGTTCTTCAAGACGCTCGGACACCCGGCCCGTATCCGCGTCCTGGAGTTGCTGAGCGAGCGCGAGCACGCGGTCGCGGAGATGCTGCCCGAGGTGGGGATCGAACCGGCGCACCTGTCCCAGCAGTTGGCGGTGCTGCGGCGGGCGAACCTGGTGCGGACCCGCAAGGAGGGGTCGAACGTGTACTACTCGCTGGCCAACCTGGAGGTGGCGGAGCTGATGCGGGTGGCCCGCTCGATCCTGTCGGGTGTGCTGGCGGGGCAGGCGGAGCTGCTCGCCGATCTGCGGGCGGACCAGCCGGAGAGGAAGCCGTCGTCGTAGCGACGGTCACCGGACGGCGGCGGCCCCGGGGAGGCGGCCGGTAGGGCGTCGTGGTCGGGGCTACGCCCTGCGGGCGGTCTCGTGCTCCGCCCCCTGCGGCCAGAGCACCTCGACGTCGACACCGTGGCTGCGGGCATAGGCCACCAGGTGCGCCGTCGCGTCCCGCCCCGAAGAAGGGGAGCCGTCCCAGACGGCCAGCACCCGCGCGCACGAGCGCAGCAAGCCCTCGTCGGCCGTCACACACGAGGAGCGGTCACCGGGGTCGTACTCCACCAGCCGCACCTGCTGGGACAGCAGCAGGAGTTCCCCGGCCGCCTTCCGGTCCGGCTCGGCGACATGCGCGGGTACCCCGTTGCAGGACGGCAGGACCGTCACCAGGGCCAGTCCCGCCTTCCGAGCGGCCCGCCCGAACGCCACCGGCAGTCCCTTCCCGGCGCGCACCAGCCCGGACGTTCCCGCCTGGTCGAAGGCGGCCAGACGGGAACGCAGTTCCTCCTCCAGCACAGCCAGCGTCGACGCGCTGAGATCGGCGTGCCCCACAACAGCGATCACTCGTGGCTTTCCCTTCTCCCCATGCTCTTGATCATCGTCAAGGCGGCTGGGAGGCGCAGGGGCCTGGTCGGCCCCGATATCAGGCTGTTCGGCCCTGGCGGACGGCGCTGCACGAGTACAGCGGGCACACGCTCGCAGGTTGCCTTCGGTTGCGCGTTACAGGCCGAACAGTCCTGCCGCGTTGTCGTGGCACACGGCCCGCAGCCACTCCGGTCCGAGCCCCAGCCGCTCCAGGGCGTCGAGCTGATGTACGTAGGGATAGGGGATGTTGGGGAAGTCGGAGCCGAGCAGGATGCGGTCGCCGAGCGCCGCGAGCCGGGGCAGGGCCCGGCTCGGGAAGGGCATGAATCCCTCGGTGAAGTCGGTGAACGCCATCGTCGTGTCCAGCCGCACCTGCTCGTACCGCTCGGCGAGGCCGAGGAAGTCCTCGTACTCGGGCATCCCCATGTGCGCGACGATCAGGCGCAGTTTCGGGTGCCGCGCCAGCACCCGCGCGATCGGCTCGGGGCCGGTGTGCTTGCCGGGCGCGGGCCCGGAGCCGCAGTGGATCACCACAGGGATCCGCGCCTCGGCGAGCAACCCCCATGCCCGCTGGAGAAGTTCGTCGGCCGGGTCGTAGGCCCCCACCTGTACATGTGCCTTGAACACGCGCGCGCCCGCTTCGACGGCCTCGCGGACGTATGCCTCGACGTCCAACTCGGGGTAGAGGGTGGCGGTGTGCAGGCAGTCGGGGGTGCGACGGGCGAAGTCGGCCGCCCATCCGTTCAGCCACCGGGCCATGCCGGGCTTGTGCGGGTAGAGCATCGCGGTGAAGGCCCGGACGCCGAACTCCCGCAGAACGGCCGTGCGCTCCGCCTCCTCCTTCCGGTAGGTGATCGGCCAGTCGAGCCCACCGGTCAACGGTCCCTGCGCGTCGAAGTAGTCCCAGACCTTGTGCAGGACACGCTCGGGCATGAAGTGCGTGTGGACGTCGACCAGCCCGGGAAGACCGAGCCGGCCCCAGAAACGGCGGACCTCACCGGATGCCATGCGGTGATCGTTCATGTCGTCCACGATCGGCCCTGGTGAGTGTGCGGGCCACCCTTTCCGCAACCGGCGCGGTGCGGTATCCGTCACACGGGCCCCGGCGGTGAGGTGCCGTTCCGGCTAGGGGGCTGTGCCGCGAGGGGAGACAAGGCCGGACTCGTAGGCGGCTACGACGAGTTGGGCGCGGTCGCGGGCGGCGAGTTTCGTCATGGTGCGGCTGACGTGGGTCTTGACCGTGGACGAGCTGATCACCATGTGGGCGGCGATCTCGTCGTTGCCGAGGCCTCGGCCGACCAGGGCGAGGACCTCGCGCTCCCGCCGGGTCAGCGCCGCCAGTCGGGGGTGCGTGCCCGAGCCCGGGTACAAGGGCCGGGACGTGTACTCGGCGATGAGCTTGCGGGTGATGGCCGGGGACAGCAGCGCCTCGCCCCGGGCGGCGACCCGGACCGCCTGGAGCAGGTCGGCGGGTTCGATGTCCTTGACGAGGAATCCGCTCGCGCCCGCGCGCAGCGCGCCGTAGACGTACTCGTCGACGCCGTAGTTCGTCAGGATCACCACGTGCACGGCGGACAGGGCCGGGTCCGCGGCGATCCGGCGGGTGGCCTCGATCCCGTCCACCACCGGCATCGAGATGTCGACGAGGGCCACGTCGGGCACGTGCTCGGCGGCGAGCGCGGCACCGGCCGCGCCGTCGGCCGCCTCGGCGACGACCTCGATGTCGTCCTCCGCGTCGAGGAGCGCGCGGAAGCCGCCGCGGATGAGCGGCTGGTCGTCGACGAGCAGGACCCGGATCATGGTGTGCCGCCGGGGTCGGTGCCGTTCAGCGGGAACTCGGCGCGGACGGTGAACCCGCCCTCCGGCCGGGGTCCGGCGTGCAGCCGCCCGCCGAGTCCCGTGACCCGCTCGCGCATGCCGGTCAGGCCGGTACCCGGTTCCGGTTGTACCGCGGGGGTCGCCCTGCCGTCGTCGTCGATGTGTACGGCCAGCGCGTCCGGCCGGAAGTCGAGACGGATCCAGGCGGAGGCGGCCCCGGCGTGCCGGGCGGTGTTCGTCAGCGCCTCCTGGACGACCCGGTAGACGGCCCGGTCGAGTTCGGGCGGCAGTTCCCTCGGCTCGCCCTCGACGGTGACGGTGGCGGGCAGGCCCGTGGAACTGGTCCGCTCCACCAGCACGGGCAGGAGGCCGAGTCCGGTGACCGGTGGGCCGGGCCGGCCGGGGACGGCCTCGCCGGGTGCGCGGAGCACGTCGAGGGTTGCCCGGAGCTCGCGGGTCGCGTCGCCCGCGGCCTCCTGGATGGCCAGCAGAGCCTCCGGCACACTCTCGCCGCGCTTGCGCGCCAGATGGACGGCCACTCCGGCCTGCACCTTGATCACGGAGATGCTGTGGGTGAGCGAGTCGTGCAACTCGCGGGCGATCCGCAGCCGTTCCTCCCCCGCGCGGCGGCGTGCGGTCTCCTCGCGGAGCCGCTCGGCGTCGGCCGCCCGCCGCTCGGCGTCCGCGGCGCGCTGCTCGGCCTGGCTGAGGTTGCTGTTCCACTGGCGCCGCATCTCCGCGGCCATGACCGCGGCCACCACCCAGCCGACCAGCAGGAACCGTCCCTCGACGATCTGCCGGGCGGACTGGTCGCCGGAGGACGTGAGGGTCAGCGCCACCGTGCCCGCGACGAATGCGCCTGCGCCCAGGACGACCGTCACCAGCCGGTGGCCCGCGAGGACGGCGGTGTAGATCGCCACGAGAACCGGCACGGCGGCCCCGTCACCCGGATAGCCGCGCAGATGGTAGGCGAACAGGCAGACGAGCGTGGTGGCCACGACCGCGACCGGGAAGCGGTGCCTGGCGGTGAGCGCGAGGCCCGCCACCAGCACCAGCAGGTATCCGAGCGCGTCGAGACCGGTGCGGTCGGGGACGGCCACCACTGAGCTGACCAGCGAGATCACGGCGACGGCACCCGCCGTCACCGCGTCCCGCGCGTAGCCGCGCAAGCTCAGCCGCATGCTCATCCCCGCACGGTAGCGCCGGTGCGCGGGGCAATACGTCACCTCGTAGGGCCATTTCCTGCGTACTTCCGGCGGAGTAGCCGTCGGGCCAGGTGGTCCCGGTGCGGCAGCGGGCAGTCCCGCCGCCAGGGCGACGACAGCGGCCCCCGCCCGGCCCATCATCGAAGGACGTCTCGGCCGGCACCGCAGACGGCCGGTTCGGCAAGGACTTCGGAAGGAGAACAGGTCATGAAGAGTCACGGAGTTGACACCGTCGGCACCGGGGTGCGGGAGCCGGAGCAGCCGGGCCTCCTCATCCCCTGGGCGCGCCGGTACAACCTGCTCGTCACGGTGATCTTCGGCGGCCGCCGGGGCGCGCTGAACAACACGCTGGTGGCGGCGAGCGGCGTCCGCCACGGTGACCGGGTGCTCGACGTCGGCTGCGGCCCGGGGGTCTTCGCCGGGCGGCTCGCCGAGGCGGTGGGGCCCGGGGGCCGGGTGGTCGGCGTCGACCCCTCGGCACCGATGGTCGAGTACGCGACCCGGCACGCGGGCCGGTCCGCCAACTGCCGCTTCGTCCTCGCGGCCGCGCAGTCCCTGGACCTGCCCGACGGTGAGTTCGACGTGGTCACCTCGACGTTCGCGATGCACCACATCCCCGAGGGGCACCGGAAGACCGCGCTGGCGCAGATGTACCGCGTACTGCGGCCCGGCGGGCGACTGCTGATCGCGGACGCATTCCCGAGCGGCCCGGTGGCTCCCCGGGTGACCCGCGCCATCGCCGGGATGATGGTCCACGGTGTCGCGCACGGGGAAGTCACGGAGGATCCCATGTCCGCCGCCGACGTGCGGCAGTACGCGGACGTGCTCCGTGCCGTCGGGTTCACCGAGCCCAGGTTCGCCGACGTGCGGCCCTGGACGCGGTATCTGCTCGCGGAGCGGCCGGCGGCCGCTTGAGCGCGGGGAGGGGCGCCACCGCGGGGGTGCGGCGCCGTCCCGGAACGTTCGGGCCGGGTGGCCGGGTCACGGCAGCGTGACCCGGCCACCCGGCCTGTGTTGATGTCGCTCGGAGGCCCTCTTTGAAGTCTGGCTGCCGTCTCCGGCCGGTCTGTCGGCTGTCACACACTGGTCGAGGTCTGCCAGGTGGATGAGCGCGGGAAGGACGCCGATGAGGAAATCAGCGAGGGCGCCCATGAGGAACTCCTCCGCCGAACCGCGCAGAAGGAGTTTCCCGTCACCCTCCAAGTGGAGAATGACCGGCTCTTGGCCTCCTACGAGGATCTGAAGTTGTCGGTGTCGCCGGTCGGTCTTCTCGCCGACTACTGGCGGAGTGGGGGGTAATCGCCTCCACTTGAGCGTGAATCCGCTCGCGCGGCGGGGGTTGAACGCCATACTTGCCGAAGTGGTCAGTCAGCGACTGATATACCCGGCCTATCATCACTGGGCCAGACCCCCACAGCCGGAGTGCCTGCCGCCTGACTCTCTGCACCTGGCACGCAGGTTTCGCCCGGCACGAAGCGAGGAGAGAAGGATGCCCGAAACTACGGCTCCGTCCACCGAGTTGACGTCGCAGTACATCAACCAGGTAACCAGCGACCTTGAGCGCAACGTCAAGGAGCAGGAACGCATCACGGCGGAAATCACGGCGTTGCAGTCCCAGTTGGCCGCCCTTCAGCACGACCACACCCTGCTGGTGAGCATGCAGCAGGCACTCGGTATCGTGGCAAGTGCCCCTGAGCCCGCGACCACCGGTAGTGCCTCCGTGCCCTCTCCCCGGAAGAAGACCACTGCCGAGCCTCGCAAGAAGGCGAAGACGGCGACCGCGAAACAGCCCACGGTCAAGAAGCAATCCGCCGAAAGCCCCGCGCCCAAGAACGACGCTGCCGCGAAGAAGGCACAACCCACGCTGGCCGAACTCGTCCGCCGCCACCTGACCGAGCAGAGCGAGCCGCGCTCCGCGGCGGAAATCGCCACGGCACTCGGCCAGGCACACGCCGACCGCGACATCAAAACCACCGTCGTACGCACCACTCTCGAAAACCTTGTGGCCCGGAGCCAGGCTCAGCGCAGCAAGCAGGGCACGTCCGTCTTCTACACCGCTCCCAACCCGCCGGAGCCCACGACAGCCTCCAAGACCGAGGCCCAGCCCGAACCCGCCGAATAGGCCACGCTCGTCGTGCACTGAACCACTGCCGCCCGACGCGGAGTCGGCAGACCCGAGGAAACGGGCCGGGCAGCCCCGAGGCCGGCTCCTCTACTCCGGGTCCTCCGCGTCGGCTGCGGCACGGGCGGCCAGTCGCTCATACCGCTGTCTGGCCGCCTGCGGGGTGCCCAGCCCGAGCCCGAAGGCGATCTCCTGCCAGGTCATGCCGCGGCCTCGTGCCATCTGGAGCAGTCCGGTCTCCAGTTCGTCCATTTCCCCGCGAACCAGCGGGACGAGACTCAACGCGGCCGTGATGTCGGCGCGATCCACCTCCGGCTCGCCGTCATCCGGCTGTGCCGCCCCGCTGAGCAGGAACGAGACGAGTCTGACGGCCTCGTGCGGCGCGATGACCGAGGGATGGACCTGTCGCCGGCGTTGCTCGTCGGAGGCCGCGTGCCGCTCGGCGATACGGAACAGGGACGCGTAGACGCGCTGGGCCCGCGCCTGCTCCGGTTGCGGAGGCGTGAAGGGGTCTGCGTGCTGATCAGAAGTCGACGACATGAGACGAGGCTGGGGCAGCACACCCAAGGAAGTCAACAACACGTTTTAAACAACTAGTTCAATTCCTTGCCGGCTCACGCGGAAAAGTGCACCTGGAACCCTTGACACCTTCACCCGGCCAGCGGATAGTTTCTGGCCGCTCAGCGCCACGGCGTTGCGCCGAGCGCACCGGAGGGCGGCGGAGTCGCCCGGTGCGGGGCACCACATGATCGAGGAGTCTCATGGCCGAGCCGACCGACGAACCGGGTACACCAGCGCCTCGCGGGGTGCTGCAGAGCGCCGACCGCGCCCTGGTCGCCCTGCTCTCGTTCACCGAGCGGCGGCCCGAGTGGGGCGTCAGCGAGATCGCCCGCCACCACGGCTGGGACAAGGCGGTCGCCCAGCGGCTGCTCACCACGCTCACCGCGCGCGGATTCCTCACCTGCGACACGATCACGCGCCGCTACCGTCTCGGGCCGTCCGTGCACCGGCTGGCCCGGGTGGGCGAACACAGCGGGGTCCTGCCCTCGCTGGTCCGGCCGATCCTCGCCCGTATCCTGCGCGAGACCGGGGAGAGCGTCGTCCTCAACGTCCCCAACGGGGGCGAGTACCGTTGCGCCGCGGCCGTCGACGGTACCGGACCGGTCCGCTACACCGCGATCGTGGGCGCCCTCATCCCCGGCCATGCCGGAGCGTCCGGACACGCGATCTTCGCCCACTACCCCGAGGCGGAGATCCAGAAGACCTTCGGAGCCACCCCGCTCCAGCGCTTCAACGAGCACACCATCACCGACCTCGACGCCCTGCTCGCCTGCTACGCCGACGTACGCGAGCGCGGCTACAGCGTCAGCCACGGCGAGTACGACGAGGCCGTCTCCGCCGTCTCCGCGCCCGTCTTCCAGGCCGGCACGATCGCCGCGTCCCTGACCGTCATCGGTCCCGCGCACCGCATCGATGCGGGCGTCGACCGGCTCGCCGAACTCGTCACCGCCGGAGCCGCGGAGGCCACCGCCGCCCTCGGCGCCTGACCGGCCCACCGGTCACCCGCGCCCGCGCCGGCCTTCGTCGCTCACCGGCGACGCCCGCCTCCCGCTCCACCTTCACCCTCCCCTTTTCTTCATCTCCCTGTTCCCGTCGTCCTTCGGCGTCCCCCCGACCCGCCAGGACTCGCCCACGCAAGGGATGTCCCGTGCCCCATCACACCTCCGCACCACCCACCGCGCCCCCGCCCTCCCCCGTCGAGGAGCCGACGCACCATCCCCGGGTTCGCGAGCCCGTCGTCTTCGTCCTGCTGGTCGTGCTCTCCGTCGTCGGTGCCGTGATCGGAGCGGACCTCGTCGCCAAGCTGGGGATCTCGGCGAACACCTCCGTCGTCGGCGCCCTGATCGCCATGCTCGTGGGGCGCATCCCGCTCGCCGGGCTGCGCGGTATGCGGTCCGTCCATCGGCAGAACCTCGCCCAGTCCGCCATCTCCGCCGCCACCTTCGCCTCGGCGAACGCGCTGCTCACATCCGTGGCGGTGCCGTACGTCTTCGGCCGCAAGGACCTCGTGTGGCCCATGCTGACCGGCGCGTTCATCGGACTGCTCATCGACACGTGGGTGCTCTACCGCTCCTTCGGCTCCCGGCTGCTGCCCGCCACCGCGGCCTGGCCGCCCGGCACCGCCGCCGCGGAGACCATCAAGGCCGGGGACCAGGGCGGCCGCCGCGCCCTCGTCCTGGGCGCCGGAACGCTCGTCGGCATCGGCGGGACCCTGCTCAGCCTGCCGCTGTCGGCCGCGGGCGTCGCCTTCCTCGGCAACGTGTGGGCGCTGCTGATGTTCGGCATAGGCCTCGGCATCCGCCAGTTCAGCCCCGACCTGTTCCACACCGACATCGGCGCGGGCTACATCCCCCACGGCGTGATGGTCGGCGCCGGCGTCGTCGCACTCGGCCAGGCCGCGGTGCTGCTGCTGCGCCGTCGCGCCGGCCGCACCGCGCACCAGCCGGTGCGGGCCGCCGCGGAGACCGGTCCCGCGGGCAGCCCCACCGCCGAAACCGACGCCGAAACCGACGCCGACCCCAGCACCGCCGTCACCGTCGACGAACGCACCCTGCGCCACACCCTGCTGCGCGGATACGCCCTCTTCACCGCCGGCGCCGCGGTCCTCGCCGTCGTCGGCGGGCTCGTCGGGGACATGAGCCCCACCGGTCTGGTCGCCTGGGTCCTGTTCGCCGCGTTCGCCACCCTCGTACACGAGCTGATCGTGGGCCTGGCGGCCATGCAGTCCGGCTGGTTCCCCTCGTTCGCGGTCACCCTGATCTTCCTGATCGCCGGCCTGCTCATCGGCGTCCCGTCCCTTCCCCTCGCCCTCCTCGTCGGCTACGTGTCCGCCACGGGTCCCGCGTTCGCCGACATGGGCTACGACCTCAAGGCCGGCTGGCTGCTGCGGCGCGAACACCGTCCCTGGGATCCCTTCGAGCGCGAGGGCCGCCGCGAGCAGTTCCGGGCGGCACTCATCGGCTTCGGTGCGGCGCTCGTCGTCGTCGCGGTCCTGTGGCAGTCCTACTTCCGCCAGGGACTCATCCCGCCGGTCGCCAAGGTGTACGCCGACACCGTCAAGCACGGGCTCGGCGACCCGGGCGTGATGCGCACCCTGGCACTGTGGGCGATCCCCGGCGCGCTCGTCCAGCTCCTCGGCGGCACCAAGCGGCAGATGGGCGTCATGCTCGCGACGGGCCTGCTGATCCTCACGCCGCAGGCCTGCTGGATGGTCCTGGCCGCGCTCGCCGTCCGCGTCGGCTACCGCCGTCTGCGCGGTCAGCGGGCCGAGGAGGAGCTCAACCTCGTGGGCGCCGGACTCATCGCCGGATCCTCCCTCGGCGACTCGGCCCAGATCATCAAGGCCGGCTGACCCGGGCCCGCTCCCCTTGTCCACCAGGCGGGACGCGCCCTGCCGTCCCGCCGCATCCCGCACCGCTGTCACGCGGTACCGATCACGCAGCACCAAGGAGATCCACCCCATGGAGATGTTCAGCCGCCTCGAGCCGCGCGGCGAGTACCTCAGCTTCGAGCTCGCCCTCGCCGCCCGCAAGCTCGTCGAGGAGGTCATGCTCGTCAAGCCCGGTGAGCACGTCGTCCTCACCGGCGACACCAGCAGCGACCGCCGCGTACTCGAAGCCACCGCACAGGCGGTCGCCGCCGCCGGCGCCCACCCCGTCGTCGTCTGGTACGAGACGCTGCCCAGCTCCTCCATGGAGCCGCCGCGGCCCGTCGCCGGTGCCATCGCCGACGCCGACGTGTGGATCGAGTTCGCCGTCTCGTACGTCATGCACTCCGACGCCTTCCGGACGGCCATGGCCAACGGCTGCCGGTACACCAACCTGACCGCGATGGACGTTCACATGCTCGTCGCGACCGTGGGACGGCCCGACTTCCAGGGCGTCATCAAGCTCGGCAAGGCCCTGGTGCGCTTGCTGGAGCAGGCTGACGAAGTCCGAATCACCTCGGCAGCGGGCACCGACCTGGTGGGCCGCAACGGCGACCGCCCCATCAACCTGCGCGGAAAGCCCGCCGAGAAGCCCGGCGAGACCGTGATGCTGTCCGGGCAGATCTCCTGGAACCCGCTGGAGGAGACCCAGGACGGCGTCCTCGTCTTCGACGGCGCCCTGTGGCCGCCGGACCAGCTCGGCCTGCTGCACTCCCCCGTCCGCCTCACAGTCGAGAAGGGCGTCGTCACGGCCATCGACGGCGACGGCCAGGACGCGGCCGTCTTCCGCCGCTGGATGGAGTCCTGGAACGACCCGAACATGTACCGCATCGCCCACTGGTCCCTCGGCTTCAACCCGGGCGTGCCCGCCCCCACCGGCCGGATCGTCGAGGACGAGCGTGTCTTCGGCTGCGTCGAGCTGGGCATCGGCACCAAGGGGGCCTGGATCGGCGGCGAACCGTGGGTCGCCGCCGCCCACACCGACGGCTCGGTCAGCGCGCCCTCCATCCACCTCGACGGCGAGTGCATCGAGAGGGAAGGCGTGTACGTGCATCCCGAACTCGTCGAGATCTGCCGTGAGCTGGGGGTCGAGGGCTACTGATGGCCACTGTCCATCGCCACGGCGGCATGATGTGCACCGACCACACTCTCGACGCCCCGCTGGACCACTCCCGCCCCGACGGCCCGTCTATCTCCCTCTTCGCCCGCGAGGTCGTCGCCGTCGGCAACGAGCACCGCGACCTGCCCCGCCTGCTGTGGCTCCAGGGCGGCCCGGGCGGCCGCGCGGAGCGCCCGAACGCCGCAGGTGCCTGGCTGAAGCGTGCGCTGAAGGAGTACCGGGTGGTCCTCATGGACCAGCGCGGCACGGGCCGGTCCACCCCCGCCGACCGGCACACCCTCGCGGTCCATCCGTCCCCCGAGGCCACGGCCGAGTACCTCGCGCACTTCCGTGCCGACGCGATCGTCCGCGACGCCGAGCTGCTGCGCGGGTTCCTCGTCGGCGACCGGCCGTGGACCGTGCTGGGCCAGAGTTTCGGCGGCTTCTGCGCACTGACCTATCTCAGCCATGCCCCGCACGGCCTGGACCAGGTCTTCATCACGGGCGGCCTGCCGACGCTGACGGGTCACGCCGACGATGTGTACCGGGCCGCGTACCGGCGCACCGCCCGCCACAACGAGCTGTTCTTCGCCCGCTACCCGGACGATCGGGAACTCGCCCGAAGGATCGCCGCGCACCTCGGCAGCCACGACGTGCGCATGCCGTCCGGCGAGCGGCTGAGCGCCCGCCGCTTCCAGTCCCTCGGCATAGGTCTGGGCACGTCGTCCGGCTTCGACGCCCTCCACTACCTGCTGGAGAGCGCGTTCGTGGCCGGGCCGGCCGGACCACGGCTGTCGGACGCCTTCCTGCACGGCGCCCAGGCCACGCTGTCCTTCGCGCCGCGCCCCCTGTACGCGGTGCTCCACGAGCCCATCTACGCCCAGGGCGGACGAGCCACCGCATGGTCGGCGCACCGCGTCCGCGAGGAGTTCCCCGAGTTCGACGCGGACGGTGACGGCCCGTTCCGTTTCACCGGCGAGATGATCTACCCCTGGCAGTTCGACGAGGACCCGGCGCTGGTTCCGCTGCGCGAGGCGGCGCATCTGCTGGCCGCGCGCAGCGACTGGCCCGCCCTGTACGACCTGAACCGGCTCGCCGGCAACAGGGTCCCGGTGGCGGCGGCCGTGTACTTCGACGACATGTTCGTCGACCGCGAGCAGTCCCTGGAGACCGCCGAGGTGGTCCGTGGTCTGCGGCCATGGATCACCAACACCCATGCCCACGACGGCGTCCGCGCCGACGCCGCCGTGCTGGACCGGCTGATCGCGATGGCGCGCGGCGAGGTGTGAGGCCCCGGGCCGCCGACCCGGCGCCGATCCCCGCTCGGCGTCGTACGAGCGGGGATCAACGCCGTGTCGACCATGGTGGCGGCCGACTCCGACTCCGAGCACGCCCGGCGGAGCCCTCGGTACGTCTCATGCGACCGGTGCGGGGGGACGCACGTCAGCCGGCTGACCGAGGAGCGCGGCTCAGGTGGCCTGCGGCCAGGCGCGCAGCAGGCCGGCGATCCTCTCGGCGGTGCAGCCGGGATCGCGTAGCAGGTCGCGCAGGGCGATGGCGTCCTCGCGGGTGGGCTTGACCGTGATACCGGAGGCCTCCAGATACATCACGCCCGTCGCCGCGGCCACGGCCATGTTGGAGCGTTCGAGCCAGCGACAGCGGCCGAGGATGTGCACGAGGGCGGCGGCGCGGGCGTAGGGGCCGTCGTAGACGGGTGTTCCCAGCAGTTCGGCACGGTGGCAGGCGACCGCGGCCACGGGCACCCCGTAGTCGTCAGGGGCGGGGTCCCCCGCTCCCGCGAGTTCGGCGACCTGCAGGATCCAGGGGACGTCGATGTGCAGTTCCATTACGCGGCGTGCGCTCCCCGGGGGCGGCTGTCGGTGTCTTCCGCCTCGTCGAAGAGACTCTGGTGCTCGTCGAGGAAGCGCCGCGCGGCTTCCAGACCCCGCTGCCGCAGCCCGCTGGTGTCCTCCCGCACCAGGCCGGCGATGTAGTCACCGAGGCTCAGACCACGGTCCCTCGCACGGGCCTCGGCCAGTTCCTTGATCTCGTCATCGACGCGCACGCCCAGCTGTGTCTTCGCCATCCACCGATGGTAACAGCTGTTACCACTCAGGCGGCCCGGCACGTACCGGGCTTGCGCACACCACCGAGCCGCTCAGTAGCGTTCGGCCTTGGCCAGTCGGGGCGTCAGCTTGGGCTCGGGAGGTTTCCGGCTGAACACGATGGGCTGCTCGCGCTTGCCCGGTTCCAGGTTCTCCGCGCCCGCGTAGCGGGTCTCGACCACGTGCCCCTGCGCGTCCAGGAAGTCGACCTGCACGGCGTAGGACGCCTTGCGGTCGGTCTTGTTGGTGATGGTGACCAGGGAAGCCAGCACACCTCCGGTCTGCGTCCTGGGCACTCCGGTCAGGCTCACCTCCGACCGCGCGTTGCCGCCTCCCTTGACACCCTTGAGCGCCTTCTCGGCGGCCGCGGCCCGCCGGGCGGTCTCGGCCGACACCGACGCCTCGAACTCCGAGGCACGGGCGGACGCGGACGAGGCCGCCGCCGACGCCGAGGCACGGGCGGAGGCGATGGCCGACGACGCGGAGGACGGCAGCGGCTGGGGCGAGAACGACGCCGTGTTGGGAGGAGTCGGCCTCGGGCTGACCGTGGAACCCCCGCCGCCGCTGTTGCCGCATCCGGTCAGCACGCCGGCTGCGAGAACGAACATCACGGTGGCCGAGCCCCAGGCGAAGCACTGCCGGTGCGGGCGGACACGGTGAAGGGACGGCGGCACGTCTTCCGTCGACTGAGGGCGCATGACCTCATCGTCCGCACTGCGCGTCCGGTACGCGACGCGGGCCGGTCCTGATGGGTGACCCTCCCGCCCCCTCGTATCGCACGGCGGGGCGCCGGAACACCCGGCCGACATGCGGCGCCGCCGGACACCAGTCCAGGACTCGCGGTAAGTGACCGCGTCACCTGCCGCGTCGCTGAGGGGCGCAGTTTCCGGGCGACGCACCGGACGCCGCCGGCGCGGTGATGGCCCTGACGACGCTCGCCCCCTCCCCGCACAGGCGATCACCTGGGGCCGTGAGGCCCGAGTCGCCGAGTTCCCGTACACGGCGGGCCTGGTGGACGTCGGCTCGGCGGCGGTGTTCTGCGGCGGGACGCTGATCAGCGACCGGCACGTGGTCACCGCCGCCCACGGCGTGCGCGGCGAACACGCCGATCCGTCGCGGGTGGCCGTCCGTCTCTCCCTGAGGGCCGGCGTAGGGCACCCCTCCCGGAATTCACAGCTTGGACATAAGATGTCTGACGTCTGAACTCCCAGCCGAGAAGTCGAGTGTGAGGAGCCGTGCGTGCGCTCTGCCCCCGTGCCCGGAGAGGCCGCCGTGCCCGGAGAGCCCCGAGAACCCGGGCAGAGGGAATCGCGGGACCCTGGACAGCGGCCGCGCGACCATCGCGTGGCCGTCCTCGGTGCCGGTGCCATCGCCCGTGACCACGTCGCCGCGCTCGCGGGTGTCCCGGGAATGCGGCTGGCCCACGTCGTCGACCGGCATCCCGAGCGGGCCGCCGCGCTGGCCGCCCTCGCCGAGGGAGCCACCTGGTCCACCGACCCGGCGAGCGCGTGGTCCGACGGCATCGACGTCACCGCCGTGTGCACCTCCCCCGAATCGCATGCGGAGTTCTCCGTGGCCGCGCTCGATGCCGGCCGCGCGGTCCTCCTGGAGAAGCCCGCCGCGCTGAAGGTGACCGACGTCGATCGGGTCCTCGCGACCGCGGAGACCACCGGCCGGCCCCTGCTCGTCGCCCAGACGGCCCGCTTCCAGCCCGTCCACCTGGAAATCGCCCGGGCGGTCGCCGAGGGCGCGATCGGCACACCCCGCCTGGCCCACCTCACCTGGTACACCGGGCACGTCTGGCCCGGAGGCTGGCGGGGCTGGCAGCTGAACCCGGCCCGCTCCGGAGGCCATGTCGCCCACAACGGCGTGCACGCCCTCGACCTGCTGACCTGGCTCATGGACGACGAGCCGGTCCGCGTCTTCGCCCGCCCCTGCCGCACATGGGCGCCCGGGATGCCGACCCCCGACAGCTTCCAGATCCTCGTACGCTTCGCCGGCGGCGCCCTCGCCACCGTCGAACTGTGCTACGCCCTCGCGGCACGCGGCACGTTCGTCCGCCGGCTCGTGCTGTCCGGCACGGCCGGCACCCTGCACCACAGCAGCGAGGACGAGCCGAGAGCGCACTCCGCGCCGCCGGTCGCCCCCGCCTCGATCGACGGCGCCATGACGGAGCAGACCAGGCACCTGCGCGACGTACTCGACGGTGTGGCCGCCCCGCTGACCGCGCCCCACCAGGTACGTGCCGCTCTGGCCGCCGCCCTGGCGGCACAGCTCAGCGCGGACGAAGGCCGCCCCGTCGACGTCAAGGAGGTCTGCTGACATGAGGATCCTCATCGCATCCGGGGTCCGGCACGCCCGTGACTACGTGCCGCTGCTGCGGTCCCTGCCCGGCTTCGAGGTGATCGGCTGCGCCGACTCCGCCGACAGCCCCTTCGCCGAGGACAGTGCCGCCCTCGCCCGTACGACGGGCATTCCGCTGCTCGACCTGGACCGGGGCCTCGCCTCCTGCGACATCGCCCTCGTGTGCAGCGAACCCACGCGGCACGTCGAACTCGCGCTGAGAGCGCTCGAAGCGGACCGCCACGTCATCGTCGACAAGCCCGCCGCGACCGACACCCGCGGCGCGCAGCGCCTGTGGGACGCGGCCGACCGCTCCCGCGGACTGCTCACCGCCGTCCACCGCCTCTACTCTCCGCAAGTCGTACGGGCCCGGCGCATCGTGGACTCCGGCGCGATCGGCCTGCCCCTGGCCGTCGACGCGGAGTGGCTCGCGGCCGGCGGACTCGACGGCACCACGGTCGAGCGCCCCGGACTCGTCTGCGACCCCGCCTTGTCCGGTGGCGGCGAACTGATGAACTTCGGGTGGTATCCGGCCCTGGCGGTCCGGCACCTGACCGGCCTGGACGTGGACGAGGTCGTCGCCTTCAGCAGTGCCGCGCCCCACGCGCCACTGTTCGACGGCCCGCACGGCGCCCACGGTGTCGAGGACGCGGCAGTGCTCTCGCTCCGTCTGCGCAACGGAGTGGTGGCGACCGCCACCGTGGCCCGCACACCCGCCGGCATCGGCCCGGCCCCCGTCTCGTCCACCCTGCGCGTGCTCGGCTCGCACGGCCACGTGCTCGCCGACGAGGACGCTCCCTCGGTCTCCGTGCGCGGTGCGGACGGCGTCGGCGTCTCCCGCCAGGTCGGCGGACCCGCCGGGGTGACGGCACTGCGCCGATTGTTCACCGACTTCCGCGACGACATCCGCCACGGACGCACTCCCCTGGTCACGGCGGCCGACATCCACGCGGCCGTCGCAGTGGTCGAGGCCGCGCTGAGCTCCGCACAACGGAACGGCGCCCCCGTGGCACCGGCCGTCCGCGCAGCGGGCACAGCTGGGGCGTGACTCTCCCGCCGCATCGGACGCGGCATGCCCCCTGTGAGGCGGGAGCCGGGGGCTTCAGCTCGACGTCGCACCTGCTGGGGGGCGGTAGCACGCGACCCAGGCGAGTTCATGACTGCCGGAGTCGTGCGGCTTCGCTCGATGCGGTCCGTTCCTCAGGCGGCGACGGCGGCGTCCCAGTGGATACGGTGGTCGTACTGCCAAGCCATCTTCTCGGGGGTGGCGAGGCGGGCGAAGAGCGGCAGCAGAGCGTCGCGGAACACCCGGCCGACAGCCCCGGCGGCCTTCCCGCTGTTGGTGCGGGCGGCCTGGGCGATGACCCGCTCGACCCGGGCGCGTCGGGCGCGCTCGTAAGCGGCGAAGGCTTGAGAGTGTGGCAGGTCCCGGAGCGCGCGGGCGAGTTCCACGGCACTTTCCGCAGCGAGTGAGGCGCCCTGGCCGGAGCTGGGAGAGGTGGCATGGGCGGAGTCGCCCACCAGCACCATCCGGCCGCGGTGCCAGTGCGGGACGTGCGGCAGGTCCTCCATGGGGCCGGCGGTGACCAGGGCTTCGGGCGGAGTGCGCCGCAGCAGGTCCAGTGCGGGGACGGTGTCGCCGGCGAAGGCCTCGCCCAGCCGACGCAGCCACTCCTCGTTCGGGGTCTGCCGCACGTCCTGCCACCTCGCGTAGGCGTGGGGGAGGTTGGCGAACCAGACGCCGGTCCCGTCGTCGAAGGTCTGGTACCCGAAGAAGGCCCGGCGCCCGAACGCCATGTACATCCGGTCGCTGGTGGGCGGCAGTCCGGCGCCGTCGACGCGGGCGCCGAAGCCGAGCAATCCGGAGTAGCGCGGCTGGGGAGCCTGGGGGTCGATCAGCCCGCGGACGGTGGAGCGCAGGCCGTCCGCACCGATCAGGACGTCGGCCTCCTCGCTCATGGTGCCGTCGGCGAAGACGGCCCTGATGCCGGTGCCGCTGTCGCGGACGTCGACGAGTTCGTGGCCGTGGTGGACCGGGACACCCTGGTGCAGGGCCAGGTCGTAGAGCCGCCGGTAGAGGTCGGCGCGCCAGGTGAACTGCATGGGCTGGCGGATCTCGGTGATGGCCCGGCCCTTGTGGTTCTGCAGCACGATGGCGTTCATCGGGACGCCGGCCTGGTCGAGTCCGACCAGGCCGAGAGCGGCCCGGCCGTTGGGGGCGATGCTCAGGGCGCCGCCGATGCCGTCGGCGGTCGAGGGGTGGGATTCGTGCACGGTGGCCTCGATACCGGCCCGGCGCAGCGCCAGAGCTGTTACCGGGCCGGCGATGCCGCCTCCCACGACGATGGCGGTGCGGGTACTGGTCATGTCAGCGGGTCCTCTCCCGGGTGGGGTCGTCGACGGTGGGCAGGCCGCCTTCGCGGTGGGCGCGGCGCAGGTCGTCCAGGTAGGCACGGGAACACATGGCGGTGAGCTGGGCGCTCCCGCCGCGGCGGATCCGGATCCCACCGTCGCTGACCGCTCCGACCAGCCGCAGCCGCGCCGGACCGGCGCCGGGCTGCGCGTCCTTCACCCGGCCGCGGTGGGCGAAAGCGAGGTTCCGGCTGTCCACGTCGACCTCGTCGGGCAGCAGCAAGGTGACTGCCGCTCGGACAAGTGCCAGATCCATGGTCAGCGGCTCGTCCCAGCGGATGTTCGAGGAGCGCAGGTCCAGCACGACGTTGGCGCGGCGGGCGTGCACGACGAACTCGGTGGCCTCGGTCCAGTGGCCCAGGTGCTTCACGGTGGCGTGGTCCGCGTGGATGCGCTCAGCGGACGCGAGTTGGGTCGGCGTCGTCATGAATTGATAGTTACAGTGCAACTAGTCTCAGGTCAACTAGTTCTCTTGAGATCATTCCGCTAGGCTCCAGAGATGCGCAGCTCCCCACTCGGCCTCACCGTTCTCTCGCTGCTGCACATGCAGCCGCTGCACCCGTACGGCATCCAGCGACTGATCAAGCAGTGGGGTAAGGACCAGGTCGTCAACGTCAGCCAGCGGGCAAGCCTGTACCGGACCATCGACCGGCTGCTCGACGCCGAGCTGATCGCGGTGCGCGAGACCAGCCGGGACCAGCAGTACCCCGAACGCACCGTCTACGAGGTGACCGATGCCGGCCGTGCAGCAACCCGTGAGTGGCTGCGGGAGATGCTGGCCGCCCCACGGGCGGAGTACCCGGAGTTCCCCGCCGCGCTCTCGTTCACCATGATGCTGCTGCCGCACGAGGTACAGGCCGACCTGACCACCCGCGCCGTGCAGGTGCGGGCCCAGCTCACCGAACTGGGCACCGCCGCCGAACGAGCACGGCAGATGGCACTGCCGCGCATCACCATGCTGGAGGACGAGTACCGCCGCGCCGTACTGACCGCGGAGCTCAACTGGCTCGACACGGTCACGTCCGACCTCCGCACCGGCGCACTCACCTGGGACTACGACACCCTGGCCGCCCTGGCCCGAGACACGTCCTGACCCCGGGCTCCCACACCCGTGGCCCGCGAGTACGCCAAGCCCGTGTGAGCGGCGGCACACAGCCGCGGGGCTTCCGATTCGGCCGGTGGAGGCGTACGTTCCGCTTACCTCGCGTAGGCGCCTTCGAGGCGCCGGCCCGCCGGTCCTGGGCGGCGGGCCACGCGGGGGCCAACTGAACCTGCTTCGGTGACCGTGACACCGGCCGGAGCCTGGTGACCCGGCCGCTGACGGTCCGGCCGATCATGCCGGCGAACGCGGGCAGCGGATCCGCGTGTTCGTCCCACTCGTGCGCTTGCTCCTCACCGGATAGTTGTAGTCGGCAGCCCACACGGCGCGGCGATGAGTTTTCCCCACCCGGAGAGTCTCACCACCGTTGTCGACACCACCGGAGGAACACATGGCTCAACTACTGAGGGTCCAGAACTTCAACGTCTCCAGTGACGGAATCGGCGCCGGGGAGGACCAGAGCTTCGAGAGTCCGTTCGGCCACGTCCGCCCCGAGAGGCTGTTCGCCTGGGCCGGGGCCACGGCGAGCTGGCCCATGCGCACCGACCCCGGCGGGAGCCGGGGCCTCGACGACTACTTCACGCGGGACTACGCACGCAACATCGGCGCCGAGATCATGGGCCGCAACAAGTTCGGACCCCAGCGCGGGCCCTGGAACGACTACGAGTGGCGCGGCTGGTGGGGTGAGGAACCCCCGTTCCGCACCCCGGTGTTCGTCATGACGCACCACAAGCGTCCTTCGTTCACGCTCTCCGACACCACCTTCCACTTCGTCGACGGCGACCCGGCCACGGTCCTCGATCAGGCGAAGGAGGCGGCGCAGGGCAAGGACGTACGGCTCGGCGGCGGGGTCACCACCGTCCGGCAGTTCCTCGACGCCGACCTCGTCGACACCATGCACATCGCCGTCTCCCCGGTGAAGTTCGGCTCCGGACTACGGCTCTGGGAGTCACCCGACGAGCTGCTCGACCGGTTCCACCTCGAGGTCGTGCCCAGCCCGAGCGGCGTGACGCACCACCTGTTCTGGCGGAGGTGACACGAGGACCCACCGGGTAGCGGCTCACCGGCCCTGAGTTGCCCCACCATGCCGGCGGGGGACGACGGGCCAACGCCGCCATCGGGTTGCCGGAGGTGCTGCTGACCGGATTCGTCGGCGGGTTGCGGCCGCGTGTGCGAGGGTGGTCGGCATGTCGGAGGAGCCGATACGGAGCCCGCGAAGCGGCCGTGACCGTCGACGGGATGTCATCGCGGCTGTCATCACGTGTTCGGCGATCGGAGCCGCGATCGTTCACGTGGTCAAACCCGATCTGAAGATCGACGCGGTCACCGCAGTACTCCTCGCGGTGGCCGTGGTGCCGTGGCTGGGCGCCCTGTTCGACAGTATCGAGCTGCCCGGCGGAACGAAGTTCCAGTACAAGCAACTCGTCGACCGCATCGAGGCAGCCGAGGAACACAGCGCACGAGCCGGTCACGCGGCTGATGACGCGTCACGCACCGCCCGTCTCGCTTTCGTGGCCGGCGGCAGTGCGGACGACGAGGGGGCCGCCGGCTCCACGGTGAACGAAGCCGTTGCGCAACTCGCCGCCGAATACACCCGGGTGCGAGAACGCATGGCGAGCAGCCCCGAGCGCACCAACCTGATGGAGCAGATCTTCGCGGACCTGGTGACCGCCACCCGCCGTGAACGGGACTTCGACGTCGAGGGCTCGCTCGGGTCCGAAGATCCCGGGACCCGGCTCGCTGCCTACGCGCGCCTTTACGCGCGCCCCGACGCCGACCATCTCTACCCCTTGGTGGAGGCCGTCCTCGGAGACGAGGATCGCGCCTTCAGCCAGTACTGGGGCTTCAAGGCGATCACCGCCGTCGTCGACGCGGCAGGCGCGGACAGGATGCGGATCGGCGACATCAACAGACTGGAGACCTGCCTCTCCCGCCTCCCCCGCGACAGCGACCGCATCGGTGTCCTCGCGCGCCTGCTCGACAAGATCAGCGCCCGCTGACCGAGCCACACACGCTCGAACGCATGGATCACGAAGTCACCCCGTAAGACCCAACATCGGGGTTGCGCCCCGGAGTCCCCAGACGGTTCGATGACCCGGGTTCTACGACTGTGTACGACTGTGTGCCCTTCCCGTATCGCACGTCCCTTGAATCGACAAAGAGCCGAGGCATCCGTATGTCCTTACGTCGTTCCCTGCTCGCCGTCCGTGTGGTCGCCCTGCTTCAGTCCGTGCTGCTCCTCGCCCAAGTCGCCCTGGCCGGAGGCTTTTTGGGCGGGCACTTCGACATGCTGGAGATGCACGGCATGCTGGCCCGCGGGGTCGTGGGCGTGGCCATGGTGATGGCCGTGGCCGCCTTCCTGGTGCGCCGGGCGGGCGGCCCGTCATCGTTTCTCGGTCCCTCGGTCCTGCTGCTGATCGCACTCCTCGGCCAGGTGGTGCTCGGCGTGAAGCACAGTGTGCCCGCCCACGTGGTGCTCGGGGTGACCATCGTCGCGGCTACGGCGATGCTCACCCAGGGCGTGATGGCCACCCCGCTGCCGCCCGGTGACTCCCCCGGTCCGCCGGACACCCCGGACCGTGAATCGGAGCTGGTCGCGTGAGACGGCGTACCTTCCTGAACGCGGGTGGCGCCGTCCTCGGCGTGGGAGCCGTGACCCTGGCGGCCCGACCCCTGCTGCGCTCCTATTTCAGCGAGGGCAAGCCCGGCCAACTGCTCGGCAGCACGGCGAAACTCCCCCGGCCCTACCAGGTGCCCCTGCCCGTGCCGCCGGTATTGGAGCCCGCCTCCAGCAGCGGCACCACGGACACCTACGACATCACCCAGCGCGTGGCCGAGTTGGAGATCCTGCCCGGTCTCAGGACGAAGGCCTGGACGTACGGCGGTACGTTCCCGGGGCCCACCGTCGTCTCCCGTTCCGGGCGGCGCACCGTGGTACGTCACCGCAACGAACTGGACCAGCCCGTCGTCGTGCACCTGCACGGCGGGCACACCCCGGCGGCGAGCGACGGCTACCCGACCTCGCTCATCCTGCCCGCCGACGGCTCCTACGACGCCCACCGCGCCGTCCAGGACATGGCCGGCGGCAAGCACGGCATGTCCATGGACCACGGAGCGATGGACCTGGCCGAGGGGGTGCGGAGCTACACCTATCCGTTCAAGCAGCGCGGGGCGACGCTCTGGTACCACGATCACCGCATGGGTTACACCGGGGCGAGCGTGTGGATGGGGCTGGCCGGGTTCCATCTCGTCCACGACGACGAGGAGGACCGGCTGCCGCTGCCGAGCGGCGAGCGCGACATTCCGCTGATGATCACGGACCGGTCCTTCGCGGAGGACGGATCGTTCCGTTACCCCATGGTGGATCCGGGATTTCACGCTCCAGGCGTCACCGATGCCTACATGAACGGCGTACTGGGTGACGTGGTGCTGGTCAACGGAGCGCCCTGGCCGGTGCACGAGGTGCAGCGGCTGCGCTATCGCCTGCGGTTCCTCAACGCCTCCAACGCCCGTGTGTACAAACTGGAGTTGGACCCACAGCCCGAGGGCGGGGACGCCTTCGTGCAGATCGGCGGCGACGGCGGGCTGCTGTCCTCGCCCCGCCCCCACGACGCGTTGCAGATCGCACCCGGCGAACGCTTCGACGTCGTCGCCGACTTCTCCCGCTACCGCGCGGGCACCAAGGTGCGTCTGCTGAACCGCTTCGGGGACGGCACGACCGCCGAGGTCATGCGCTTCGACGTGGGGTCGGGCTCACCCGAGGACGACACGACGGTGCCGGCGAAGCTGAGCGAGGTGGTCGCGCTGGAGCCCGGCCGGGCCGCGGTCACCCGGGACTTCCACTTCCGCGGCTCGGTCGAGGGGTGGACCATCAACGGCCTGGAGTACCAGCCGGGCCGGGCTCTGGCCAGGCCCAAGCTGGGACAGACCGAGGTGTGGCGGTTCACCACCAACTTCCACCACCCGGTCCATCTCCACCTCGACCACTTCCAGGTGGTCTCGCGGAACAACCGGGAGCCGGGGGCGTACGACCACGGCTGGAAGGACACCGTGGCCCTGCGCCCGGTCGAGGCCGTCGAAGTGGTCGTCCGTTTCACCGACTACACCGGCCCCTTCATGCTCCACTGCCACAACCTGGAGCACGAGGACATGGCCATGATGGGCGACTTCGTCACCGAGTAGCACCGCACACGGAGCGGCCGGCCGCCATGTGTCCGACGGGCTGAGGCAGCCGGCCGCCGTACGCCCGCGACGACCATCACTGCCGGATTCGGATGGATGTTTCCTTTCGTTGGTCTGTGGCGGACCCTGGAATAGAGGGGTACGGCCGGAGGGCGTGACCTGTCGGCGGTGATGGGAATGAAGGGTTCGATCCGGATCGGAAGCATCCGAGGGCTGGCGATCCAGGCTCACTGGAGCGTGCCGCTGGTCATGCTCTTCTTCGCGTACGGACTGGCCAACTGGACGCTGCCCAGGTATGAGGCGGGCCTGGCACCGGTTGTGTACGCGGCCGCCGGGGTTGTCGGTGCTTCGCTGTTGCTGGTGAGTCTGGTGGTGCACGAGGCCGCGCACGCGCTGACGGCCCGCAGGGCGGGGATGGCAGTGCGGGATGTGACGCTGTGGGCGCTCGGCGGACTGACCCGGATGGACCGGCCGACGACGGCACGCACGGCGTTCTCGGTCGCCGTCAGCGGGCCGATCGCCAGCCTGGTGCTCGGCGGTGTCTGGCTGGGCGCGGCGGCCGGTGTGGACGCGACGACGGGATGGCGGATTCCGGTTGCCGTGCTCGGCTGGCTGGGCGGCACGAACCTGCTGTTGGGCGTCTTCAACCTCCTGCCCGCCGCGCCCCTGGACGGAGGCCGGGTGGTGCAGGCCGTGGTGTGGTGGCGTACGGGGGACCGCGAGCGGGCCCAGCGGGCGGCCGGTCGCAGCGGACAGGTCGTGGGGATGGCGCTGGCCGCCGGCGGGTGGGTGGTGCTCTTGAGGGGCACGACCGGCGGTTTGTGGCTGATGGCCATCGGTCTGTTCGTGGCCGGTACCGCCGCGACCGAACGGCGGTGGGCGGAGCTGGTCACCGCCCTGCGTGGCGTGCGGGTGGGGCAGACGATGACCACTCCGGTGGTCACCGGGCCCGACTGGCTGACCGTGGACGGCTTCCTGTCCGAGGTGGCCGCCCGGACAGGGCACTCGGTGGTGCCCCTGCTGGACTTCGACGGTCACCCCAGCGGCCTCCTGCAACTGCGCCGGCTGGCCGCCGTACCGCCCGGGCAGCGGGAGCGCCTGCGGGTGCGGGACCTCGCGACCCCGCTGTCCCGGTGCACCCTCGCCGCACCGGACGAACTGCTGAACTCCGTACTGGAGCGCCTCGGTACCGCGGGTGGTGGACTGCCCATCCTGGTCATGGACGACGGCCGGCTCGGCGGGATCATCACCGCGCACGACATCGACCGGTCCCGCCGGCGCTACCGAGGCCCGTCGGCCCACAGGGAGCACCCGGCGTAAGCGGCTGGGTGCTCCTCCCTTGGTGTCCCCCGGAGGGGATTCAGTTCGCGTGGGCGAAGGGCACCCGGGTCCAGCTCAGGACCTGCTTGCTGCCCGGATCGATCGTCACCTTCAGCCAGTTGCGGACGTCGGTCGAGCCGTCGATCGTGACCCGGTGGAGGTGGGGCGCGACCGTCTTGACCCCGTAGAAGGGCAGCCACTGGGAACCGGTGTCCAGCGGCTTGTCGCTGTTGTAGACGTGGCTGTCGCCGTTGAAGAGGTACACCGGGCCCCGGAACTTGGCCGACTCCTCGGCGATCGCCTTGACGATCGGCTGGAAGGCGTAATAATCCGCGAAGGACGGGCCGGTGACCGTCGGGTCGAACATGTCGGCCTGGGTGAGCAGGACGACGGCCTTGTTGTGCTCGTGCGCGGCGGCCGCGAAGGTCTCGCGGATCTCCTGCACCACGGCGGCCGTACGGCCCAGTACCTCGGCCGCCTGCTCCGGCGTGGCCGAGGTGTTGCCGGTCCACGGGGCCATGTTGTTGTTGCTGCCGACGATGTGCAGGGCGGCGAAGGCGACGTTCGCCCGGGTGTACCGGACGTCCTCGGGGTAGCCCTGGTCGGCCTGCGAGGTCACCCGGACGCTGTTGCGGCCCAGTGTCCGGTCCGGCTGGGGGAAGAAGACCTCGCGGATGGCGGCCAGGCGCTCCAGCGGGTCGTAGCTTCCGTTGTTGGGCCGGTGGCAGTCGGTCCACTCGTTGTCGCCCACCGTGTAGACCAGCGGGTCCTCGAACATGTCGAAGTCCGACTTGATCAGCTTGAAGTAGTCGTCGCTGCAGACGGTGGAGCCGTTCTTGATGTCGCCGATGTGGTTGACGAACCGTACGTCCGGGTCGGCGTTGATCTGGCTGATCACGTTGGGGAAATCCGCGATCTGGGTGTCACCGTAGGGAATGTCGCCGATCACCGCGAAGCTGAAGCGGCTGTGCCCGGGGTCGGCCGTCGCCGACGGGGTGGTCAGCGCGAAGGTGAGGGCGCTCAAGGCCAATACGACGGATGCCGCGCGACGCCACGATCTCATCGAAACCTCCTGGTGGTATGCGGCAGCACTGTTCTGCTCGGGTCTTAACTCCGTCTCGAACCGGGATGAGGGAGGGATGAACAGGCGCCGTACACCAAGATCGTCCGGGATCTGTGCCGCGGTCTCGGCCTACGACCGCGTCGTGTACGGGCGGGCGTGCGGCTCGCCGGTCACAGGCGCGGGTGCGGGTTCTCCGGTGGTGCCGCTGAGGCTCGGGCTCGTGACGGCGGGCTGACCGGTCGGCAGGGTCAGCAGCAGGCCCAGGGTGATCCACACATAGGTGTTGCTGCCGAGGAAGCCGTCGAGTCCGGAGGCGTCGTCGAACCACAGCCAGACCACGCTGCTGCACAGCAGCCCGTACAGGACGGCCGCGGTCCGCAGACGGCGTACGCGCACCAGCACTGCGAACGACGGCAGCAGCCAGACGAGATGGTGCACCCAGGTGATCGGGCTGATCAGGCAGGAGACGAGCCCCGTGAGGGCGAGGGCGGCCGGCCAGTCGTCGGCGCGCAGGGCCCGGTGCGTGCGCCACACCCACACCGCCAGGACGAGGACGACGGTCAGGGCCCAGACGGCACGGCTGGGTTCGCCGGGTGCGGCGAGCCGGGCGAGGACGCCCTGGAGGGACTGGTTGGAGACGTAGTCGAGGCGGCCTACGCGGGTGGTGTCCCAGAGAGCGTGCGTCCAGTAGAAGCGGGACGCGTCCGGTGCCGCCCAGGCCGCGAGAACAGTGGCGACGGCGGTGACGGCGGTCGCGACGGCGGCGGCCCGCCAGCGCCGGGCGAGCAGCAGCAGGCCGATGAAGACCGCGGGCGTGAGCTTGACGGCCGCGGCGAGCCCGATGCCCGCCCCCGCCCAGCGGCCCCAGCGGCCGCGCCCGCTGGACAGCAACCAACCGTCGGCGAGCACGAGGGCCAGCAGCAGGAGGTTGACCTGTCCGAAGCTGATGGTGTCCCGTACGGGTTCGAGCAGCGCCAGCGCGCAGGCCGCCAGGGCCCAGCCGAACCAGCCGTGGCGGCGCAGTTCCCGGCCGACGAGGATCCACAGCACGGCGGCGACGGCGGCGAGGTTGAGCAGCAGCGCGCCCGCGATCGCCGTGTTCGGCCCGACGAGCGCCATCGGCAGCATGCTCAGGGCGGCGAACGGCGGGTAGGTGAAGCCGTAGGTGGTCCCCGGCACCTGGTAGTCGTAGATACGGCCGCCGTGGTGCACCCAGTCGTTCACGGCGCCGTAGTAGACGCGCAGGTCGAACCAGCCGCGCAGGAGCGGCACGGTGGCGGTGAAGACGGTCACGGCCACGGCGAGGCACAGGACGAGGACGAGCCGTCCCCTGTCGGTGCGCGGCAGTCTCACGCGGTCCCCCCCAGCACTGGTGCCTGAGCGGTCTGGTGGGCCTGCCACAGGACGACCAGGGCGAGCGCGCCTCCGGAGACCGCCAGGGCCACCTGGGCGAGATCCGGTGGGTCGCCGCTCGGCAGTACGGCGAGCGCGAGGACGGCGGTCGCGGCGCCCACCCGGTGGCGGACGGCGGCGCTGGGCGCGGCGGCGGCGATGAGGAACAGGCCCCACAGGGCGTACCAGGGCCGGATCGCCGGGCCGAGGACGGCCACGGCGGCGAGGCTCAGGCCGAGCGCGTAGATCGGGCCGGGCCGCAGCCGGAGCCAGATGAACCACACGGCGGCCGTGGTCGCGAGAAGTCCCGCCGCGTGCCAGACCGGGGTGGCGAGGGGCGCGAGGCCGCTGCCCAGTTGTGCGAGGACGTCGCCCGTGACCCGGCCGAGGACGCTGGTGGGCGACCAGTTGTGCGGGGAGACGGGTGTCCGCAGGGCCGCTATCCAGCCGTATCCCGTGCCCGTGAGGGCGGTTGCCACGACCGTGGTGGCGAGCGCGACCGCGGTGGTCGTGGCCACCGCGCGTGCCATCCCGGTGTGCCGGCGCAGCGCGATCACGGCCAGCAGGCCGAGCGCGGCCGGTGCCTTCACCAGCGCGGCGAGCGTGATCAGGACGACACCGAGGACGTGCAGGCGGCCGCGGGCGGCGAGCAGTCCGATGCCGAGCAGCCCCAGCATGATGGCGTCGTTGTGGGCGCCGGCGACCAGGTGCAGCAGCACCAGCGGGTTGAGGGCGCCGAGCCACAGTGCGGCGGCCGGGTCGGCGCCGCACTGTCGGGCGAGCCTCGGCAGTGCGACGGCCATGAGGGCCACGCCGAGCAGTGCGACCAGCCGCATGCCGATCAGGCCGGCCGGCAGTTCCCCGCGGGTCAGACCGGACAGGGCGGAGGCAACGGCGAGGAAGACCGGACCGTACGGGGCCCCGGTGTCCCGCCACACCGGCGCGACCTCGGCCGCGAGCGGCCCGCCGAGTTGTGCGGGCCCGTGCGTGTACACGTCGAGGTGGGCGTCGACCATCGCGCCCTGCGCGAGGTAGCTGTACACGTCCCGGCTGAACAGCGGCGGCGCCAGCAGCAGCGGTGCCGCCCACACGGCCAGAACGAGCAGCAGGGCACGGGGCGTGGGCGGCTCGGGGCCGCGGATCACCCGGCCGAGCAGCGCCCACGCGGCGATCAGCAGAACGACCCCGAAGTACACCCCCACCAGTCCGAGCGCGGCGCGCCCGGACTCGGGAGAGACCAGATCCGCAACCGGCAGGGCCCCGGCGGTCTGACCGCCCAACGCTAGGAAGGCGGTACCGGCCAGGCCGAGGGCCTGGCAGCGGCGGAGATCGACGGGGAAAGCCATGGCCAACACTCGGGAAGCGTGTCAACGCCTGGTGGCCGGAAGGCGACGCACGCCTCTCGGCCGGGCGGCGCGCGCATGACCGCCGTGTGAGCGGCGCGCGTAGGACTGCAGTGCGTGCGGCGCGCGTACGACTGCCGTCCGAGTGGCACGCGCATGACTGCCATGAGAGCGGCCCGCGCAGGGCCCCGTGTAAGCGGCGCGCGCATGACCGCCGTACGAGCACAGCGCGCGTACGACTGCCGTGCGAGCAGCACGCGTACGACCGCCCTGCGAGCGGCACGCGTACGACTGCCGTCCGAGTGGCACGCGCATGACTGCCATGAGAGCGGCCCGCGCAGGGCCCCGTGTAAGCGGCGCGCGCATGACCGCCGTACGAGCACAGCGCGCGTACGACTGCCGTGCGAGCAGCACGCGTACGACCGCCCTGCGAGCGGCACGCGCAGGGCCCCGTATGAGCGGTCCTGGTCAGAGGTCGCCGAGGTGCCGGTCCGCACGCACGGCATGCGGCGGCCGGCACGACCGCGGTGGCGCCGAGGCCGACGCCGCCCAGGGAGCATCGGCACCCGCACCGGATTGCCGACTCGCCGGGCGGGTGGTGGCTCAGACCTCCGGCGAGCCGTTGCCCGCGAGCACCTCGGGCCGCAGCAGCGCCTCAAGGCGTTCGGCCGGGAGCAGGCCCTTCTCCAGGACGAGTTCGGCGACGCCGCGGCCGGTGGCCAGGGCCTCCTTGGCGATGCCGGTGGCCGCCTCGTACCCGATGTACGGGTTGAGGGCGGTGACCAGACCGATGGAGTTCTCCACCGCGGCCCGCAGCTGCGCCGTGTTGGCCGTGATGCCGGCCACGCACCGCTCGGCGAGGGTCAGGCAGGCGTGCTCCAGATGCGTGATGCTCTCGGACAGGGAGTGCAGGATGATCGGCTCGAAGGCGTTCAGCTGGAGCTGACCGGCCTCGGCGGCCATGGTGATGGTCACGTCGTTGCCGATCACCTCGAAGGCGACCTGGTTGACGACCTCGGGGATCACCGGGTTGACCTTGCCGGGCATGATGCTCGAACCGGCCTGCACCGGCGGCAGGTTGATCTCGCCCAGGCCCGCGCGCGGACCGGAGGACAGCAGGCGCAGGTCGTTGCAGCTCTTGGAGAGCTTGACGGCGATCCGCTTGAGCACGCCGGACATCTGCACGAAGGCACCGCAGTCCTGGGTGGCCTCCACCAGGTTGGCGGCCGTCACCAGCGGCAGGCCGGTGATCTCGGCGAGGTGGCGGCGGGCCGACTCGGCGTATCCGGCGGGGGCGTTGAGACCGGTGCCGATCGCCGTGGCGCCGAGGTTGATCTCGTGGATCAGTTCGACGGCCTCCGCAAGCCGGAGACGGTCCTCGTCGAGCATGACCGCGAACGCGGAGAACTCCTGCCCCAGCGTCATCGGCACGGCGTCCTGGAGCTGGGTACGGCCCATCTTGAGTACGTCGCGGAACTCGACGGCCTTCCCGGCGAAGGCGTCCTGGAGTACCGCCATCGCCTTGAGCAGACCGCGTACGGCGAACACCGTGGCGATCTTGACGGCGGTCGGGTAGACGTCGTTGGTCGACTGGCCGAGGTTGACGTCCTCGTTGGGGTGCAGGTGCTGGTACTCGCCCTTGGCGTGGCCGAGCAGTTCCAGCGCGCGGTTGGCGACGACCTCGTTGGCGTTCATGTTGGTGGAGGTGCCGGCGCCGCCCTGGATGACGTCGACGACGAACTCGTCGTGCAGTTTGCCGTCGCGGATCTCGCGGCAGGCCTCGACGATGGCCGCGGCCTTCCGCGGCTCCAGCAGGCCGAGTTCCTCGTTGGCGAGGGCGGCGGCCTCCTTGACGGCGGCGAGGGCGTCGATCAGATGCGGGTAGGCGGAGATCGGCGTCCCCGTGATGGGGAAGTTCTCCTTGGCGCGCAGGGAGTGGATGCCCCAGTACGCCTCGGCGGGTACGTCGCGGTGGCCGAGCAGGTCGTGCTCGCTGCGGTGGGCTGCGGCGGTCATGGCTGTGCGGGTCCTCTTTCGGAGGTGGACGGTGCGGTCAGGCGGGCGTCTGGGCGTGGGGGCTGCCCCCGCCCGAGTGGAGCCCGGAGCCCGGGGCGGGATCGAGCGCGCGGGCGGGCCGGACGCTGCCGACCGGTCGGCCGCCGCCGAGCAGGGGCTCCCCGGCGAACTCGGCGAGCGCGGCCGGGTCGACCCCGGCCCGCGCGAGGGCCGCGGCGGCGACCGGGACACGCGCCCGGTTCGCTCCGTCGGCGATCTTCACCGCGACGGCCCGGCCGTCCGGCAGCGCGGCGACCTGGACGCCCTCGAAGCCGTCCTTGGCGAGCAGCCCGGGCACGGCGCGCATCAGCGCCGCGACGTCGCGCCCGGAGCCGGAGGCCGTCTCGGCGTGCTCGCGCATGGCGTCCGCCACCCGCGCCTCGGGGGTGCCGGCCGGCGCGGTGGTGATCCGGGCCGCGGCGCGAGCGAGCCCGTGCAGCGAGACGGCGAACAGGGGCGCTCCGCAGCCGTCGACGGTCACGCGGGCGATCGCCTGCCCGGTGAGGTCCTCGACGGCCTCGGCGACGGCCCGCTGCAACGGGTGGCCCGGGTCGAGGTAGTCCTCCAGCGGCCAGCCGTTGAGCCGACAGGTGTAGAGCATGGCCGCGTGCTTGCCGGAGCAGTTCTGCGCGAGCCGGGACGGCAGGCGCCCCTCGCGCACCCAGGCGTCGCGGACGACCGGGTCGTACGGCAGGTCGGGGACGTTGCGCAGGTCGTCCTCGGTGACTCGGGCCAGCTCCAGGATGCGCCGGGTGCCGGCCAGGTGCCGCTCCTCCCCGGAGTGGCTGGCCGCGGTCAGCGACAGCAGCTCCCCGTCGAGCGGCAGCCCGGCGCGGAGCATGGCCACCGCCTGCACCGGCTTGAGCGCCGAGCGCGGGTAGAAGGCGGCCTCGATGTCTCCGAGTTGCAGTTCCACGGCTCCGTCGGCGCCGAGGACGACGACCGAGCCGTAGTGGATGCCCTCGACGACCCCGCCGCGGACGAGGTGGGCGACGGGGGCGTGCAGGGGCTCCCGGACCACAGGAGCCTCGGCCACCGAAGTTCCGTACATCACTGCCTGGTTCATGCCTCGGGTCCGTCTTCCGTGGGGGCGTCCGTGCGGCTCGGGCGCATGATGTCGGTGAGGGTCGTCTCGACGCGGTCGAGGTGGTGGGTCATGGCCTGCACCGCGTCGTGCTCGGAGCCGTCGATGAGCGCCTCGACGATCGCCCGGTGCTCGCGGTTGGACTGCTCGCGCCGGCCGCCGAGTTCGTTGAGGAAGGCGGACTGGCGGGCCAGCGCGTCCCGGATCTCCTCGATCACCCGGCGGAAGACCGGGTTCTGGGCGGCTTCGGCCACGGCCAGGTGGAAGACGGTGTCCATCGCGACCCACGCGGTGGTGTCCGTCTCCTGCTCCATCCGGTCCAGGAGGTGGGCCAGGTGGTCGAGGTTCTCCGCGGTGCGGCGCCGCGCCGCGTACCCGGCGACCGGGATCTCGACGTGGCGGCGCACCTCCAGGAGGTCGCTGGCCGTGTAGTCGCCGAAGGTGGGGTCCTCGACGGCGGCGGCGACGACGAAGGTGCCCTTGCCGGTCCTGGAGACCGTGAGCCCCATCGTCTGCAGGGCCCGCAGGGCCTCCCGCAGCACGGGCCGGCTGATCTCCAGGGTGCGGCACAGCTCCGCTTCCGAGGGGAGCTTGTCGCCGATGGCGTAGTCACCGCGCTCGATGGCGCCGCGAAGGTGGCCGAGCACCGCTTCCATGGCGCTGACGCGCCGCGGTCCCGAACCACCTGTCTGGCTGTCTGACAGGTTCACGGGGTGATCCTGCGGGTGACGGGGCCGGACTGTCAAGGCGTGCCCGAATCCGAGAGCTACCCGGCGGGCAGCGCCTCCCGCATCGCCTTCGCGGCGCCGGTCGGGTCGTAGTCCTCGGGGACGCCCGGGACCAGGATGATGTCGCCTTCGATGTGCCGCGAGCGCAGCGGTGCGATCTCCTGGTACGCGGGTGAGTCCCACCAGGCCCGCGCCTCGGCAATCCCGGGGAAGGAGATCACCACGACATGTCCGGGCCAGCTGCCCTCCTTCACCTCGTGCCGCGCGGCGTGCACGAGGAAACGGCCACCGTACGGCTCGAAGGTGGCGGAGATGCGCTCGATGTACTCGGCGATCTCCGGGTGCGGAGCGGCCTCCTGCAAGTGAGCTATGGCGTAGGCGGGCATGTCGTCCTTCCGGCCGGTCGGGCTCTGTGACACCGGCGATCCTGGCAGGTGGGCGCGCTGGCGGCGATGACCTGGCAGGTAAGCACCCTCCGCGCGCACGGGGAGGGACGAGGCCGCCACCGCCGGCTCGTGCACCCCTCCCGGGCGCGAGCCATGAAGCGCCTCACCTCTGTGACACGCTGTGAAGCATAGGGTGGACTTTCAAGCTGCATGGTGGTGTTGCGGCTGGGCTGGGCGCCGCACTCCTCTCGCTGGCCGCGCTCACTTGGCTGCCCGGGACCTTGCCGCTGTCGGGCGCGAGTTGGTGGGAGGCCGCGATCTTCGCATCCGCCTTCTCGACCTGTGTCTCCGCTCTGGTGCGACTGGCCCTGACGCGTGCGGCCAAGGACGTGGTGTGGCTGGCCTTCCGGTGCCTGCCGGGCACAGTGCAGATGGCGCTTGGGGCGTTGGCCGTGGGAGGTGCGGCACTGCTGGTGTTCAGCACGCAGCAGGAGACCAACCTTCAGTCGGCCGAGATAAGGGATGGCCGATACGTCGCCCTCGACACGACCCCCCATGCGCGCGGCAGGGTCGAGATCTCCCGGCACCGCTACGAGGACGTGCTGGAGAGCGATCAGCGCACCATGCTCGCCATCCCGGGCCTGCTCTGCCTCGGCGGTGCCTATGCCGCGCTGACAGCCGGGGAACTGCGCCGCGCGGACCGCGCTGTTGCCCCGGCTGACGCCACGTAAGTCGCGCGCTACTGCCCCACCCGGCCGTCGATGCGCTCGCGCAGCAGATCGGCGTGCCCGCAGTGGCGGGCGTACTCCTCGATCCGGTGGACCCACAGCTCCCGGACCGAGTTGCGGTCGCGGCCCACCCGCGCACCCAGATCGGCGTACTCGGTCAACACCGCGTCGGTCGCCGCCTGTTCGCGGGCCAGATCGGTGAACGCGCCGTCCCCCGGGCCCTGTTCCCCGACGGCCCCCTCGAAGTGGCCGTCATCCGCTCCGTACAGCTTCGGCGCCGGGTCCCCGGCACGATCCAGTTGCGCCAGTCCCGCTCCACCTCGGCAAGGTGGCGGACCAGTCCCAGCAAGGACATGGTCGACGACGGCACCGACCGGCGTACCAGTTGCTCCGGGTTCAGCCCCTCGCACTTCATCCGCAGGGCCAGCCGACAGTCCGTCAGGTAGTCCAGCAACTTCGCCAACTCGCCATCGGGGCTGGGTTTGTCATTGTTACGGGGCCCTCGTGCAGGAGTTCAGGTGGTTGACGAACCTCCGAGTCCAAGGTGGAAGCGCAGCAGGCGTACCCGCCCCCTCGATTATCGGCCATGTCATGTACAGCTCTTGACCGCATTGGTTTAGACCTTTAGATTCCAGGCCGTCAGGCCCCTCCCACAGCGCCGGGTCGAGTCCTCGTGGCGCCACGACGCTCTTCGCCGGCTCGCACTCGTCCCCCACCCTCGCGGCCGCCCCGAGCCCCACCGGAGCCCGGCGGCCACGTCGTCACTCCATCACCTCTTCCTCAGGAGGAGCACTCCTCATGTCGACCCCCCACCCCGGTACCAGCCTTCGCAGACGCTCACCTCTGGCCAGGCTCACGGTCAGCGCGGTGCTCGCTCTCGCCCTCTCCGCTCTGTTCGCCGTCTCGCCCGCTTGGGCGGCGGATGGCCAGATCAGCGGCCTCGCGGGCAAGTGCGTCGACGTCGCCGCCGCGAGCAACGCCAACGGCACGGCCGTCCAGCTCTACGACTGCAACGGCACGAACGCCCAGAAGTGGTCCAACTCCGGCGACGGAACCCTGCGGGCGCTCGGCAAGTGCCTCGACGTCGTCGACCGCAGCACGGCCAACGGCGCCGCCGTCCAGCTGTGGGACTGTTCCGGCGGAGCGAACCAGCAGTGGGTCGTCACCGGCGCTCGCGACATCGTCAACCCGGCCGCGAACAAGTGCCTCGACGTCCGGGACAACAACAGCGCCAACGGCACCCGTCTGCAGATCTGGACCTGCACCGGAGGCGCCAACCAGAAGTGGAACGCTCCCGCGAGCGGCGGCGGCAACCCGTCCGGCTTCGTCGTCTCCGAAGCCCAGTTCAACCAGATGTTCCCGAACCGGAACTCCTTCTACACGTACAGCGGCCTCACCGCCGCGCTCAGCGCCTACCCCGGCTTCGCCGGTACGGGCAGCGACACGACCAAGAAGCAGGAGGCGGCCGCGTTCCTGGCCAACGTCAATCACGAGACGGGCGGCCTGGTCTACGTCGTGGAGCAGAACACCGCCAACTACCCCCACTACTGCGACTGGAACCAGCCGTACGGCTGCCCCGCCGGGCAGGCGGCCTACTACGGCCGCGGGCCGATCCAGCTCAGCTGGAACTTCAACTACAAGGCAGCCGGCGACGCGCTCGGCATCGACCTGCTCAACAACCCCTGGCTGGTGCAGAACGACGCGTCCGTGGCCTGGAAGACCGGCCTGTGGTACTGGAACACGCAGTCGGGTCCCGGCACCATGACCCCGCACGCCGCCATGGTCAACGGCGCCGGCTTCGGGCAGACCATCCGCTCGATCAACGGCTCCCTGGAATGCGACGGCAGGAATCCCGCCCAGGTGCAGAGCCGCGTGGACGCCTACCAGCGCTTCGCCTCCATCCTCGGCGTCAGCCCCGGTAACAACCTGTACTGCTGAGCAGTTCCCTTCCTCCGGCAGGCGGGGCGTGGACCGATGGAGTACCGGTCCACGCCCCGCCTGTTGCCGGCTCGGAAGCCGGTACGCGGCGTCAGGAAAGCGACGCCGTGAGCCCCCTGAGCGCCGGGAGTGCCGCGGCGCCGATGAGGCCGGTGTCCGGGCCGAGGGCGGCCCGGTGGACGGGCGGCGGCGCGGGGCGCGTGCGGGTGGTGTGGGCGTAGGCCTCGCGCAGGGCGGCGTGCAGCGGCCCGTCGCCGGTGCCGAGCCCGCCGCCGAGCACGATCGCCGAGGGGTCGAGGACGCGGACGAGCTGGCCGAGCACCGTGCCCAGCGCCTGTCCGGCGGTCGTCAGGACACGGGCCGCCGCGGGATCGCCGGACCGGGCCAGGGCGGTGACCTCCCGGGCGCCCGGTACGGGCGAGCCGCCGCAGGCGGTGCGGCGTGCGCCGATGCCGCGGCCGGAGCAGTACTGCTCGAGGTTTCCGCGCCAGTCCGGGTCCACGGAGGCCGGGACCTCCCACTCCCCCAGGGCGATGGCCTCCCCGCGCCGTCCGGCGACGGGCCGCCCGTCGAGAACGAGGGTGGAGGACAGTCCGGTGCCCAGGGAGACGTAGAAGAAGTCGGGAAGGCCGCGGCCGACGCCGTGCCGTGCCTCGCCGAGGGCCCCGCAGCGCACGTCGGAACCGACGGCCACCGGCAACCCCACCGCCATGGGCGACCGGCACGAGCTGCTGGCCCGCTGCGTCGAGGCGCTCTCCCGCCCCGGCGTGGACGGCTTCCTCGGCACCCCGGACCTGGTCGAGGACCTGACGCTGCTCGGCGCCCTTGACGGCAAGCTGGTGCTCGGCTCGATGAACCGGGGCGGCATCCCCGGCGCCTCGTTCGAACTCGACGACCGCTTCACCTGCTACGACGCCCGAGGCATCGAGGAGTCGGGGCTGGACGGCGGCAAGGTGCTGCTGCGTGTCGACCCCGCCGACCCGGGGACCGCGGAAACCCTCAGTGGTACCGCCACCGCCGTGAACGAACTGGCGGAGCGCCGGCTGCTCGCCCTGATCGAACCCTTCAAGTCCGTGCGCGAGGGCGGCAAGGTGCGCAACATCCTGGAGGCCGACGCGCAGATCTGGGTGAACAACATCGCCTCCGCGCTCGGCCGCACCTCCGCCTACACCTGGCTGAAGGTCCCGGTCGTCCCCGACATGGAGCGGATGATGGCCTCCACCACCATGCCCACCCTGCTGCTCGGTGGCGAGGGCGGCGGCGACCCCGACGCCATGTACGCGTCCTGGCAGCGCGCGCTGGACATCGAACACGTCCGAGGGCTGATCATCGGCCGTACGATGCTCTTCCCCGCCGACGGCGATGTGGCCGGCGCCGTGGACACCGCCGTCTCGCTGCTCGGCCGGGAGTCCTGATGTCCCGTCGGCTGCACCTGCCCGACGGCACCGCCGCGGCGGACGGATTCCGCCTCACCTTCACCCCTGAGGACGCGGGGTGGGCCTACAGCTCGCTGCGCGTCCTGGATCTCGCACCGGGTGCCTCGCGGACGCTGGACACCGGTGACAGCGAGATGATCGTGCTGCCGCTGTCCGGCGGCTGCCGCGTGGAGATCAACGGCACCTCCTTCGACCTCGACGGCCGCCCCGACGTCTTCAGCCGGGTCACCGACTTCGCCTACGCGCCGCGCGACGCCCGGCTCACCGTCCACTCGGCGGGCGGCGGGCGGTTCGCGCTCCCAGCGGCCCGCTGCGAGCGCCGGCTGGCGCCCGCCTACGGTCCCGCCGAGGCCGTGCCGGTCGAGATCCGCGGCGCCGGCCCCGCCACCCGGCAGGTGAACAACTTCGCCTCCCCCGAAGGCTTCCCCTGCGACCGCCTGGTCGCCGTCGAGGTGCTCACCCCCGGCGGGAACTGGTCGTCCTATCCGCCCCACAAGCACGACGAGCGGCGCCCGGGAGAGGCGGTGCTGGAGGAGATCTACTACTTCGAGATCGGCGGTCCCGGCCCGAACGGATTCGGCTACCAGCGGGTGTACGAGCCCGCCGCGGCAGGGGTCGACGGGGTGGACGTGCTGGCGGAGGTCCGGCAGGGCGACGTGGTGCTCGTCCCCCGGGGCTACCACGGCCCCTCGATGGCCGCTCCGGGACATCCCCTCTACTACCTCAATGTGCTCGCCGGGCCGGACCCGCAGCGCACCATGGCGTGCTGCGACGACCCGGCCCACCACTGGGTGCGCGCCTCCTGGGACGGCCAGGCCGCCGACCCGCGCGTGCCGATCTGCGACGCGGGAGGCCCGCGATGACCACGTCCACGTCTCTCGGGCAGGTGCGCCGACTGACCACCGCCCAGGCGCTGGTGGCGTTCCTCGCCCAGCAGTACACCGAGCGGGACGGCGTCGAACAGCGGCTGATCGAGGGCTGCTTCGGCATCTTCGGCCACGGCAACATCGCCGGTCTCGGCCAGGCGCTGCTGGAACGCCCCGACGACCTGACCTACTACCAGGCCCGCAACGAGCAGGCCATGGTGCACGCCGCGGTGGCCTACGCCCGTACCCGGCGCAGGCTCTCCACGCTGGCCTGCACCGCCTCGGTGGGGCCCGGCTCCACCAACATGGTCACCGGGGCGGCGCTGGCCACCGTCAACCGGCTGCCGGTGCTGCTGCTGCCCGGCGACACCTTCGCCTCGCGCGCCGCCTCACCGCTGCTTCAGGAGCTGGAGCAGCCGTACGCTGCCGACATCACCGTCAACGACACCTTCCGCCCCGTCTCCCGGTTCTTCGACCGGATCTGGCGGCCGGAGCAACTGCTCTCCTCGGCCGTGCAGGCGATGCGGGTGCTCACCGACCCGGCCGAGACCGGCGCCGTCACCCTGTGCCTGCCGCAGGACGTGCAGGCGGAGGCCTGGGACTTCCCCGAGGAGTTCTTCGCCCGCCGGGTGTGGCACGTCCGCCGCCCGGCACCTGACGAGGCGTCACTGGCCGCCGCCGTACGGCTGCTGCTGGGCGCACGGCGCCCGCTGATCGTGGCCGGCGGCGGAGTGATCCACTCCGACGCCACCGCCGCGCTCGCGGAGTTCGCCGCCGCCACCGGCGTTCCCGTGGCGGTCACCCAGGCCGGGAAGGCCGCGCTGCCGCACGGTCATCCGGCGGCGGTCGGCGCCATCGGCCACACCGGCAGCGCCGCCGCCAACGCCCTGGCCCGCGACGCCGATGTGGTGATCGGCATCGGCACCCGTTGGCAGGACTTCACCACCGCCTCGCGCACCCTGTTCGCCGACCCGCGGGTGGCCTTCGTCAACCTCAACATTGCCTCGTTCGACGCCGCCAAGCAGGCCGGGGTATCGCTGGTCGCGGACGCCCGCGCCGGCATCCAGTCCCTGGGCGCCGCACTGTCCGGCTGGTCCGCGGCCCCGGAGTGGCGTGAGCGCGCGGCCGGACTGGTCCGCGGCTGGGACGCGGTGGCGGACGCCGCCTTCACCGCCGGACACCGGCCGCTGCCCGCCCAGAGCGAGATCATCGGCGCGCTGCGGGATGCCATGGACGAGCGCGACGTGGTGGTGTGCGCCGCCGGTTCGATGCCGGGCGATCTGCACAAGCTGTGGCGCCCCGGCGATCCGCTGGGCTACCACGTCGAGTACGGCTACTCCTGCATGGGCTACGAGATCGCGGGAGGGCTGGGTGTGAAGATGGCCGCGCCCGACCGCGAGGTCGTGGTGCTGGTCGGCGACGGCTCGTACCTGATGATGGCTCAGGAGATCGCCACGGCCGTGGCCGAGCGCCTCAAGCTGGTCGTGGTGCTGGTGCAGAACCACGGCTACGCCTCGATCGGCGCGCTGTCGGAGTCCGTCGGCGCCGACCGGTTCGGCACCCGCTACCGCTACCGCGACCCGGCCACCGGGCACCTGGACGGCGACACCCTGCCGGTCGACCTGGCCGCCAACGCGGCGAGCCTGGGCGCGGACGTCATCCGCGCCCAGGGCCTGGACGGCTTCCGCGAGGCGCTCGCCACCGCGCTGGCCGCCGAGCGCACCACCGTCGTCCATGTGGAGACCGACCCCCTGGTGCCGGCGCCCGACTCGGACGCCTGGTGGGACGTCCCGGTCGCCGAAGTCTCCGCGCTGCCGTCGACCACCGCGGCCCGCGCCGCCTACGAGCAGCAGAAGAAGGCCCAGCGTCCGCTGCTCACCCCACCTCCGGCCTGACCCGGCACCCGGCCCGCGTCCCCTGAGACTCCCTCAGAGGGACGCGGGCCTGTAGGCCGTCACGGCACTGGTCCTTTGGTTGTCACTGATCACACCGGGGATCTGCCAAAGACGCCACTCCCCCGCATCCAGCACGTCCCTCGGTCCGGTCTCCGGCCCTCTCCAACTGCTTTGCGGTTGAGCGCGTTCCGGCCGCCTTCGGGAAGCGCGTGCAAGGAATCCGGCCGACCTGCTCCCGGAAATTCGACGCGGACGGGGTCGCGCCGACGGACGGGTCGACATCCCTGTCCGCAATATGCGCAAAACCGGCATCATCCGTCGGTATCGCACGGACAAAAAGAAAGGGAAAGGAGGTCACCCGCTCCTTTCCACTCTCAACTTATAGCGCACTGGGGGGCTTGCGGCAAGGCCCCCGTCGTGCCGCAGAATCGCCGGCCGAAGCCAGAAAACGAGGGTGGGTGTCGCGAAGTGCGTGTGGTGTTGTCGACGTATGGATCGCGTGGGGACGTCGAACCGCTGGTGGCACTCGCGGTGCGGTTGCGGGAACTCGGTGCGGAGGTGCGGGTGTGTGCGCCGCCGGACGAGGACTTCGCGCAGCGGTTGGCCGGCGTCGGCGTGCCGCTGGTGCCGGTCGGTCGGTCGGCGCGCGCGCTGACGACCGCGGCACCGTCGCCGTCGTCGCTGCCCCAGCGCGCGGCCGAGCTCATCGCCGGCCAGCTCGACGCGGTCACCGCGGCGGCCGAGGGCTGCGACGCGCTGGTGGCGACCGGCATGATGCCGGCCGCGGCCGGCGCGCTGTCGGTGGCCGAGAAGCTGGGCATCCGCTCCGTGTCCGTGACCTTCCAGCAGCTCACCCTGCCGTCGCCGCACCGCGCGCCGCTGGCGTATCCGGGCCGTCCGTTCCCTCCGGGCGTGACCGGCAACCGGGAGCTGTGGGACCTGGACGCCCAGAGCATCAACACGCTGTTCGGTGACGCCCTCAACACGAACCGCGCGTCGATCGGCCTGCCACCCGTGGACGACGTCCGCGGCTACGTCATCGGCGACCGGCCGTGGCTGGCGACGGACTCGGCCCTGGACCCGTGGCAACGGACGCCGGACCTCGACGTCGTCCAGACCGGCGCGTGGATCCTGCCCGACGTGCGCCCGCTCCCGGCGGAGTTGACGGCGTTCCTGGACGCCGGGGCGCCACCGGTGTACGTGGGCTTCGGCAGCATGCCCATGCGTACCTCGACGGACGTCGCCCGGGCGGCCGTAGACGCGATCCGAGCGCAGGGCCGCCGCGCGGTCGTGGCCCGTGGCTGGGCCGATCTGGCCCTGGTCGACGACCGTGACGAGTGCTGCGTCGTCGGCGAGGTCAACCAGCAGGCGCTGTTCGGCCGGGTGGCCGCGGTCGTGCACCACGGCGGCGCGGGCACCACGACGACGGCCACCCGGGCCGGCGCGCCTCAGGTCGTGGTGCCCCAGGCGGCGGACCAGCCGTACTGGGCCGGCCGGGTCGCGGACCTCGGCATCGGCGCGGCACACGACGGTCCGACGCCCACCTTCGAGTCCCTGTCGGCCGCGCTCGGGACGGCCCTGGCCCCCGGCACCCGCACACGAGCGACCACCGTGGCCGACATGATCCGCACCGACGGAGCGGCGGTGGCCGCGAAGCTGCTGCTCGACGCGATGAGCTGAAAAGCCTGCCGGTGCCCGCCTGAGCCACGCGGGATCACCGAGCCGGGGCCCGGAACACGACCACCCGACCACCCGACGTCACGCCGGGCCGTACACCTTGCCGCACGCAACGGTCGCAAGCGACCCCAGATCGGAACCGAAGACCATGAACCCCCTCACCACCAGCGCTTTCGACCTTCCCGACCGTCTCTCCTCCAAGGCCGACCCGACGCTGATCGCCGACGACGAGCAGCACTTCGCGGCCATCGCGGCGTGCCTCGAGCAGTCGATCGCCGAGGTGTCCGACCGCCTCGCCGCCGAACGCAGGGCGCCCGGCGGCATGGGCCGGCAGGCGTTGGACCGGGACCTGCAGATCCACCGGCTGACCGCACGCCTGCGCACACTGCGCCGCTTCGGCCTGGACCTGTGCCTCGGCCGCATGGTCGGCGCGGACCACTCCGAGCCCGTGTACGTCGGCCGGCTCGGCCTCACGGACAGCACCGGTCGCCGGCTGCTGCTCGACTGGCGCTCCCCCGCGGCTGAGCCGTTCTTCGGAGCCACCCACGCCAACCCGATGGGTCTGACGAGCCGCCGCAGGTACCGCTGGACCCGCGGCCGGATCAGCGACTACTGGGACGAGGTGTTCACCGCGGGCGACTTCGCCGGGCACGCCGCGCTCGACGACCAGTCCGCGTTCATCGCCAGCCTGGGCAGCAGCCGTTCGCCTCGGATGCGCGACGTGCTCGGCACCATCCAGGCCGACCAGGACGCCATCATCCGCGCGGGCTCCCGCGGCGCTCTCGTCGTCGACGGCGGTCCGGGCACCGGGAAGACCGTCGTCGCCCTGCACCGCGCCGCCTACCTCCTCTACTCCGACCCCCGCCTCGGTCACCGCCGCGGCGGCCTGTTGTTCGTCGGCCCGCACCAGCCCTACCTCGGCTACGTCGCCGACGTCCTCCCCAGCCTCGGCGAGGAGGGCGTACAGACCTGCACCCTGCGCGACCTCGTCGCCGAAGGGGCCACGGCGGCGGTCGAGTCCGATCCGGACGTGGCCCGTCTGAAGTCGTCCGCGGATCTGGTGAAGGCGATCGAGCCGGCCGTCAGGTTCTACGAGGAGCCGCCCGCCAAGGGGATGACGGTCTCCACCCACTGGTCCGACATCCGGCTGACCGCCGACGACTGGGCCGCCGCGTTCGAAGCGGCGGAACCCGGTACCCCGCACAACGAGGCACGCGACCAGGTCTGGGAGGAACTTGTCACCATCCTGGTGGACAAGCACGACGGCGAAGCCCCCGACGACCTGCTGCGCAGATCGCTGCGGCAGAACAGGGAACTGCGAACGACCTTCAACCGCGCCTGGCCGCTGCTCGAAGCGACCGACCTCGTCGGGGACCTGTGGTCCGTGCCCGCCTATCTGCGGATGTGCGCTCCCCGGCTCGGCCCCGGCGACGTCGAAAGACTCCAGCGCCCGGACGCCCAGGCCTGGACGGTGTCCGACCTGCCGCTGCTGGACGCGGCGCGGCAGCGCCTCGGCGACCCGGAGACGTCACGGCGCAAGGCCCGGCACGAGGCCGTCATCGCCGCCCAGCGCGAGCGCATGGCGCAGGTCGTCGACAACCTGATCGCCGCCGCGGCCGACTCCGGGGCCGACGGGGACGACGGCGAGGGCCTGGTGAGGATGCTGCGCGGTGAGGACGCCGAGGTCAGCCTGGTCGACGAGTCCGAACTGTCCACCGCCGACCCGGACCAGCTCGCCGGCCCGTTCGCGCACATCGTCGTCGACGAGGCTCAGGAACTGACCGACGCGGAGTGGCAGATGCTGCTGCTGCGGTGCCCGTCCCGGAGCTTCACCATCGTCGGGGACCGTGCCCAGGCCAGGCGCGGGTTCACGGAGTCGTGGCGGGAGCGGCTCGAACGGATCGGGCTCGACCGGATCGACCTGGCGTCCCTGAGCATCAACTACCGGACGCCGGAAGAGATCATGGCGGAAGCCGAGCCGGTCATCCGGGCCGTACTCCCGGACGCCAACGTGCCGACCTCCGTCCGCAGCAGCGGCGCCCCCGTCGTGCACGGCTCCACCGCGGACCTGCACTCGATCCTCGACACCTGGCTCGCCGCACATGCCGACGGGATCGCCTGCGTCATCGGCGATCCGACGTTCCCGAGCACGGCTCGCGTCCGGTCGCTCACCCCGGAGCTGTCCAAGGGACTCGAATTCGACCTGGTCGTCCTCGTCGACCCGGAGACGTTCGGCGAGGGCGCCGAAGGGGCGATCGACCGCTATGTCGCCATGACCAGGGCGACCCAGCGACTCGTCATCCTCACGAGCCCGTGACGTCGGCCGGGCGAGGCGGCCGGCGACCACCCACCTCGGCACCGCCGCAGGAAAAAACAGGTGTCGCCGACCGCCATGTCCTCCCTACCGTTCAGGATCATGGATGACATCACTGCCCCGCCGCGGCTGACCCGACTCACCTTCCACGGACCGCTCTCCGAGGACCGGGCCGCCAGGATGGTCCGGCGGCTCACCTCCCCAGCCGGGCCGGCAACCCCTACCACCGTGCTCGACATCGGCTGCGGCTGGGGCGAGTTCATGCTCCGCATCCTCGAGGCGCTGCCCGGCGCGACCGGAGTCGGTGTCGACCTCGTTGAGGAGGACCTCGCCCGCGGGCGCGCCAACGCCGAGAGCCGCGGGCTGGCCGAGCGCGCCCGCTTCGTCCAGGAGTCCGCCGTCGACACCTCCCGAGGCCCCGCGGACCTCGTACTCTGCCTCGGCGCCAGTCACGCCCTCAGCGAGGCCCGACCCCCCGAGCACACCACTGCCGCCCTGCACGCCCTTCGGCGTCTGGTCACCCCGGGCGGCCGTGTCCTGCTCGGTGAGGGGTTCTGGCAACGTCCGCCCGCTCCGGGCGAGTTGGCGGCCATGTGGCCTGACGCGTCCGCCTCCGAGTTCCACCACCTCGCCGACCTCGTCGACCGCGCCGTCGCCGCGAGGTTCCGTCCGGCGTGGATCGAGACCGCGAGCGACGACGAATGGGAGGAATTCGAGTCCGCCTACCAGTCCGACGTCGAGGAATGGCTCGCCACCCACCCCGATCATCCCCTGGCGAAGGAGACCCGCGACCGCGTCGACCGCCACCGCGATATGTGGCTCCGGGGTTATCGCGGCGTCCTGGGCATGGCGTACCTGACCCTCGTTCCCGTGGACTGAAGATCCGGCGGCGCCACTGGGAGCGCCCGACAGCCTCGCGCTGCCGGGCACCGCTCCCCACTGGCTCTACCGCGTTTCAGCGCCCTTCCTTCCGCCTGCTGCGAACGAGCCAGGTGGCTCCCCCGACGGCCAGGGCGACCGGCCACTCAAGGGCCCCCGCGACAGCGAGGGCTCCCAGGCCCCCGTAGAAGACCAGGTCCCGGGTGGGCACGTTCTCCAGGCTGAGGTACGGGATCGGAACCGGGGCGCGGAACATGCGAGCGCGCAGGTGGACACCCCCGTCGGGGTGAGCCTCACCGGTCCCGTTCCGGGCATGCGTACGCTCAGTGAACACTCGCGTCCTCTGAGTCCCGTACTGCCCCTTCTGGGCCCGCACGCGTGCCGCGGGCTCGAGCGTGGTCAGTCCAGCGTCCGACATCTTCTTCTGGGCCCGGACACGCTCGGTGGGCTCGAGCACGGTCTCGGCTGCCGTAACCATCCCCGCTCCTCCTCTTCTGTGAGCCGGTATGGATGTGTCTGGATGCATCTCTTTCATCCGTCCTCCCTTCCATCCTCGCGCGCCGTCCGCCATAGCAGCCCCCGCACCCGCTCACTTCACAGTCCCGAACCGAGTGATCACGGTGCGCAATGGACAAGGGGAGTGACGTCGCAGTCCTGGGTGGCGGAGGTGTTGTGGAAGTTCACGGTCCAGCTGTCATCGGGCTTCTTGCTCGCGCTCCGGTAGCTGTTCACGGGGATGACCTCGTCGCCCCCGACCCAGCCCCCGCTGACCGCATGCTGTCCCGCCGGGCACACAGCGACCAAGGCGCGCGTCTGCCCCGGTGTCAGCGTCACGTCGTCTCCGACGACCGTAGTGATGTCGGCGACACCCGAGGATCCCTGCACACCCTGCGGTCCGGTAGCACCGGTGTCACCCTTGTCGCCCTTCGCCCCGGTCGCCCCCATCGAGCCCGTCGCGCCCTGTGGACCTTGAGGTCCGGACTGCCCGCACGACGGGACGGCGCTCGAGACCCTGACGTAGCGGGCAGCCACCCAGCCCGAGCGGTTCGCGAGCCGGTACCACTCCGGGTTTCCGTCGACGCTCTCGCCCAGCGCCTGGCACCAGACGCTGATCCGCGCCCCGCTGGAATAGGTCCCCAATTCGGCGGACCTGGTCGCGGCTCCGCAGCCTGACAGGTTGGTGCCGGTCAGCGTCACCGTAATGCCCTCCCGGCTTGTCACGATGGGCACCCTCGCGGAGGGATTTGGATCGGGTCAGCCGGTGCCGTCCAGGTACCGGCTGACCCGGTGGTACTCCTGAATCACAACGCAGCGGGATTCAGGGGCTCTTGCAGGTGATGTTCCCGGGTGCCGGGGTGGAGTTGCCGGTGGCGGTGAAGCCGAAGGTGGCCGTGCCGTTGGCCGCGAGGGTGCCGTTGTACGGGCTGTTCCGCACCGTGACGGATCCGCTGGTCCCGGTGTTCACTCCGTCCCAGAGGCTGCTGATGGACTGACCGGAGCCCAAGGTCATGCCGACAGTCCAGCCGTTGAGCGTGCTGGTGCCGTTGTTACGGATCGTCATCTCACCCTGGAAGCCACCAGGCCAACTGTTGACGTTGCGGTAGCCGGCGGTGCAGGTGCCGTTGGTGCCACCGCCACCCGGGTCACCGCCCGGGTCGCCTCCCGGACCGCCGCCCGGGTCACCGCCTCCGCCGTCGGTCAGGGTCGGTGTCTGCCAGTCCCGCCACGTGGACAGGTTGCCGGACTTGCCGGGGGCGATCCTGAACACGCCGGAGCCGCTGCCCGTGCCCAGCAGGAACTTCTGGATGCTCTGCTGCAGCGGCGTCTTCCACTCGGACCTGACGGCACAGTGGGTCCCGTCCGGGACGTCGGACCAGTAGCTGATGTTACTCCCCGCGCCGAGCGCCTTGTAGACCTCGGCCGCGCCCAGCGCCGCCACACTGCCCGACCTGGCGGCCAGCCAGTCGACGTACGGGTTCTCCATGACGAACAGCCCGCGCGGCGCGACCATGCCCAGGATCTCGTGGGTGTCCACCGGCAGGGAGTTCGGGTTGCCCGTGTAGGAGCCGAACGCGTCGCCCAGCCAGGGCTGTTCCGAGTAGGCGCTGCTCAGCGGCTGGGCGCCGCTCTCCCCCGGAATACCGCGGAGGATGGGAACGCCACCGCTCCCGGACTCGATCGGCATGGTCAGAGCGACGCGCTGGTCGAACGCGCCGGCCACGATGGCGCCCTTGCCGAACCGCGAGCATCCCGTGACGCCGGTCGCGCTCGCCTTGAGGATGCTGCCGCCCGACTGCTCGATGACGTCGATGATGCGGCTCACGCCCCAGGACCAGGCCATCAGCAGGCCTGTGCTGCTGGACGAGCCGTACACGCTGTAGAAGGCCCCCTGCTTGTTGTTCCGCGCGGTGCCCTCCTTCCCCACCGAGTAGGGGTCGTAGTTGATGACGGCGACACCGGAGGCCTTGATGGTGGCCGTGTCCGCGCCGAGCCCGCCCAGCACGATGACGGCCGGGAAGGGTCCCGAACCACTCGGCAGGCTCACGCTCGCCGAGAAGCTCGCGCTCCTGCCCTGGTCCGACACGTTCACGGTGATGCTGCTTGCCGACACCGTGCCCGTGACACTGGCGGGTCTCGCGGGCTTCTGGCCGTAGACGGATCTCTGCGCCAGATCTCTGATCTCCGCCCGGCGGCACCGCCAGTCGGATTTGGCCGAGATGCGCGTGCCGTTCAGCCTCTTGAAGGGATCCGGGAGCATGGAACTGGCCGCGGGAGAGCCCGGGTTGGGCACTGCGCAGTCCGCGCCGTCGTCCTCGCCGACGGCCAGTGCCGCGGCAGGCAACGTTCGCGACGGGGCGGACGTCGCCTGTCGGGGCACCAGCACCTGGGCGGCGACGACCTGTCCGTCGGCGGCACCCGCCTGCGCGGTGAGCGAGGGCGTGATCAGGCTCGCGGCGGCCACCAGGGCCGCGGCCGCCCACACCCGGGGCCGATATCGATACCGATGGAAGCGCATTGGGGACCTCCGGAGGAAGATGCGCGATCGACGGGGACGGACCCTGCCCGGCCGGCATGACGGGGTGCCGCCGCGAGGACGGCGACCGGCAGAAACCTGGGGTTACCCGCTTCGAAAGTTGCGTGGATCGCGAGGTACCACGACCAGGGCTGGGAGCGCTCCCAAGCCTAGGAACGAGGTCGGGGCATGACAACACCCGGGAACTGAACCGCCTCAGTTTGGCCATTCCGGCACTGCCGTCGGCGCTCGACCGGCCCAGCAAAGCGGGCGGATAAGGGGAAACCGACAAGACCGGTCGGCGCCTGCGGCTCCACGCAACGGGAAGTTCCAGCCGTTTCGTAGAGCACGGCGAAAGTTTCGACGACCTCCACCGTACATCTGCGGCGAACCGCTCACGCACCTTCACCGCACCGGACGGCGCAGCACCTCCGGCGAAGGATGACAGAGTATGACGACAGGCGCATGGGGAAGGAACGTGATGAAGCGGAAGCCCTCACCGTCGACGGAACCGAAGGCGGGATCCACGCCGGAGGTCGCTGCGGCCCGTCTGCGTCTGCTGGCCGAGGCGAGCCGCGCACTCGCCTCGGGCCTGGACGCGGAGGAGTCACTGCGCCGCCTGGCCCGGGTGGTGGTTCCGCATCTGGCCGACGCCTGCGTCGTCGACATGGTCGAGGGAAACGGGCTGCGCCGTCTCACCGTCACGGACCGGGACGCGGAGCGGGTGCTGCGGGTACTGCCCGGCGGGTTCCTGCCCGGGCCGGACGACTCGGCTGCCGCTCTGGCGAAGGTGCTGCGCGGCGCGGGCCCCATGGTGGTCACCGACTTCGACATGCCCGGTCCGGGCGACTCCCTGCACGCCGCGCAGTGGACCCTTTACCGCATGCTGGGCGCCGAGACCGCGTTGATCGTGCCCATGGGCGTACGGCGGGAGGCCCTCGGGGCGCTCACCTTCGTCCGCCGTGCCCCGGCCGTCCCCTTCGACGAACAGGAGCAGGCGCTCGCCGCCGACCTGGGACACCGCGCGGGCCTCGCGCTGGACAACGCGCGCCTGTACGCGCTGCAACAGCACACCGCGGAGCAGCTCCAGCTCTCCCTCCTGCCCGATCTGACCGGGCTCGGGCACCTCCAACTCGCCACCCGCTACGTGGCCGCCCGCGAGCGGGCCGAGGTCGGCGGCGACTGGTACGACGCCTTCCCGCTCCCCGACGGCTCGGTGATCCTCGCGATCGGGGACGTGGTCGGCCACGACCTGGCGGCCGCCGTCCGCATGGGCCAGTTGCGCAACATGCTGCGCGCGCTCGCCTACGACAGCGGGGACGACCCGGCCGGAGTGATGAACCGCCTGGACCGGGTCATGCAGGGCCTGACCAGCATCGAACTCGTCACGGCCGTCATCGCCCGCATCGAGACGCCTCCCGGCGGACCGTGGCAGCTGTTCATGAGCAACGCCGGCCACCTTCCGCCGCTGCTCGCCCAGCCCGACGGCCGCACTCTCCTGCTGGAGGAAGGGCACGCCCCCGTGCTGGGAGTCGACCCCGCGCTCGAGCGCGAGACCGCGGCGGTCACCCTGCCGCCCGGAGGCACCCTGCTCTTCTACACCGACGGCCTCATCGAACGCCCCGGTGAGGACATCGGCCGCGGCCTCACCCGGCTGCGCCAGCACGCGGCCGCGCTGGCCCGGGAGCCGCTGACGGTCTTCCGCGACGAACTGCTCACCCGGTTGAGTGACGACCAGCACGACGACGTCGCCATCCTGGCCCTGCGCGTCCCCTGACCCCCGGGACGCGTGGGTACAGAGAAGCGAAAGGTCAGCTGCAGTCGTCAAAGTGTTCGCATACGACACGCTTCGATCAATGGACGTCAGTCCTGAAGACCTCCACTCCAACTCCCGGGCCGCGCGCCTACGGTGCGATCACCGGTCGGCCCGGGCCGTCCGGACTCAGCCGACGATCAAGGGGAGGCACCGTGGCGAGTGTGGAAGTGTCGCTGAAGGAAATGATGACCGCGGTCGAGGGGGCGCTGGGCGCGGCGGTCGTCGACTACACCAGCGGAATGGCCCTGGGAACGCTGGGCGGAGGCAAGGATCTGGATCTGACCATCGCCGCGGCGGGGAACACGGACGTCATCCGCGCCAAGGTGCGCACCATGGAGCAGTTGGGCCTGAACAGTCAGATCCAGGACATGCTGATCACGCTCGGCGACCAGTACCACCTGATCCGCCTGGTCACCGGACGCAACGGCAACGGCCTGTTCCTCTATCTGGTCCTGGACAAGTCCCGTTCGAATCTGGCGATGGCCCGCCACCAGCTCAAGCGTGTCGAGGAACAGCTCGAGGTCTAGGTCCTTCCGCACCCCGGGCCGACGTGCGCCCATGATGTGAAAACTTCTTCAAGTCACCACATCAGCATGATTCCAACTCGTGGTGGCACGCGGTCCGGGTCGAGAAGGATCTGCTCTGCAAGGCACATTCCATGTGGCGCCCTCCGGGGCGCCACCGCGTCTTGGACCATCCCCGATGCGGCAGGGAGCACGCACTCATGCAAGTCCCCCTCTACCAGGCCAAGGCGGAGTTCTTCCGCATGCTCGGACACCCCGTGCGCATCCGGGTCCTGGAGCTGCTCCAGCACGGTCCCGTGCCCGTACGTGATCTGCTCGCCGACATCGAGATCGAGCCGTCCAGCCTCTCGCAGCAACTGGCCGTGCTGCGACGCTCGGGCATCGTCGTGTCCATCCGGGAGGGATCCACGGTCCGTTACGCCCTCGCCGGCGGCGATGTCGCCGAACTGCTGCGCGCGGCCCGCCGCATCCTCACCGAACTCCTGGCCGGTCAGAACGAACTGCTCGCCGAACTCCGGCAGACGGAGGGCGCCGCGACCGCGGGCGCCCCGGGCGGACAGCAGATGTAGCCGAGTCGCTCAACGGCGCCGAGCCGGCGGCTCCGGGCCGAACGCGGCGGTCTTCAGCGAACGCCGCATGGCCAGCACCATCGGGCGCTCCACGAACCGGTGCACGAGATAGGACAGCACGACCAGCGCGGCGACCGTGACCCCGACCAGGAGCAGGGGATCGATCCGGTCGCCGAAGTGGTGCGCGACGGTCATTCCGAGCGTGTCGTGCAACAGGTACAGCGGGAAGGTCATCGTGCCCATGACGGTCAGCCCGCGCCAGCGAAGCCGGCGGGTCCGGCCGAGCGCGATGGCGCCGACCATCAGGAAGAAGACCGTGACCGCCAGGACCAGCCAGCCGCGCCACGGCGACCAGGTCTCCCAGTTGTTGCGGCCACCGGTGGGTGCCAGCAGGAAGTGCAGCGCCAGCAGCCACGACATGGCGACGATGCCCCACAGCAGAGGTGTCGGCCGGTACCGGTGCATGAGGTAGAAGGCCATGCCTGCGATGAAGTACGGGGCCGACGTCGGGTTCACCACGAGCGTGAGCAGCGGGATGTGGGCGGCGGGCGCGAGTACCGCGGCGACCGTCCACAACCCGCAGAAGATCACCACGCGCTGGTAGGTGAGACCCTTCCACACCACGACCGCGAACGTGAGGTAGAAGCAGAGCTCCGGCCAGAGGGTCCAGTAGACCGGGTCCAGGTTGGACACGCCGAGCGGGGTCTGCAGCATCGTGAAGTTGGCGAGCAGGACGCGCGGGTGCGGGTGTCCGAAGGGGGTGTCGGCGAAGTAGATGACGCATGCCGACACCGCGATCGCGATCCAGTACATCGGGTACAGGCGGGTGACGCGTGAGATGAAGAAGTCACGCGGTGTGCGCCCCCACGCACTCATGCAGATGACGAAGCCGCTGATCAGGAAGAACAGGTCGACGCCGAGCCGCCCGAAGGCGAGATAGCCGTGCAGCTCCGGGAAGACGCTCTGATAGGGGCGCCCCCAGATGCCCTTCATCGCCCCCGGGGTCTGGCCGACGAAGTGGAAGAGCACCACCGACAGCGCCGCCAGGAACCGCAGCCCGTCCAGCGCGGCGAGCCGGTCTCTTCCGGTGCCCTTCCCGGCGACGGTCACCCGTGCCGCAGGGGGCGCCTGCGGCACCAGCACTTCCTCGGTGACCGCCCCCTCGTTCCGCGGTCGCGTGGCTGCACCGGCCGATGCCCTGCGATCCGTGTGGGTCATATCTCCCGTTCCAGAGTCGTCCTTTATCGAAAGGGCCCTGGAATCCGGATCACACGCCCGACGGGCGGATGGCGATTTAGCCGAGTTTGTACTCATTCCGCTGCGGGGCGAATGCTGGCACCGCCTTGGCCCACAGAGGGGCCCTACCCGATGTCCCCGATGGGATACGAGGCCGCCGGGGTGACATGGACCGCACATAGGAGCGACCCCTCCCCCGCAGGGGCGCCCTGGTCATCCCGAACACTCCCAGCCGAACACCGTCGGAGCCCGCCCCCCAACAGTGTCAACTCGATGAACGCCCCGGTCGCCGTCGTCTACCCTCCGAGCATGGTTGATCACTGCGTTGTCGACGTGGGCGGGATCCGACTGGCCTATCAGGTGTGGGGGGGCGCCGCACGCCCAGCCGCTTGTCCTCTTGCACGCGCTGGGTGAGAACGTCACCACCTGGGACGGCGTGGCTCGCGTCTTCGCGCGCAGCCGACGGGTGTATGCCCTCGACCTTCGCGGTCACGGCCGCAGCGACTGGCCGGGAGACTACTCGCTGGAACTCATGAAGGCCGACGTGGTCCGGTTTCTCGACGCCTTGGGACTCGGTCCCGTGGATCTGATCGGGCATTCCATGGGCGGGGTGGTGGCCTACCTGCTCGCGGAGGACCACCCGGAGCGGGTCGGACGGCTCGTTCTCGAGGACGTTCCGGTCCCCCGTCCCCGGGAGCCGACCGTCCCGGCCAGGCCGGACGGCGACCTGGACTTCGACTGGGAGATGGTGCCGGCCATCAGACGCCAGATCGACCACCCGGACCCCCGGTGGCTGGAGCGACTCGGCCGGATCACCGCCGAGACCCTCGTGCTGGCCGGCGGTCCGCACAGTCATGTCCCCCAGGACGGCATCGCCGAGCTCGCCCGCCGCGTCCCCAACGGGAGCGTGGTCACCATCCCGGTCGGACACCTGATCCACGATGCGGCGCCGGAGGCGTTCACGAAGGCGGTTTCCGCGTTCCTGCCCGCGGTGAGCGACCGGTAACGGTGAATCGGCGAGGCTGTTCTCGGCCTCGACTACTCTGCGGGGCGTGATCAACTCGTACGCGGGACTTGATGATGCCGGGGTTGCCATGGCTGCGGCACGTGCGGGCGCGGACGTCGTGCGCACCTTGTACGGCCGGCCGCTCGCCCGCGTCGACAAGGGTGCCGGGGACTTCGCCACGGCCGCCGATGTGGAGGCCGAAAAGGCGATCTTCGCCGTCCTCCGGGCCGCCCGGCCGGATGACGCGGTGCTCGGTGAGGAGAGCGGCCAGCAGGGCGCTTCCGACGCCGCGCGTCAGTGGTTGGTGGATCCGTTGTGCGGCACGTTGAACTACGCCGTCGGCAACATGCTGGTCGCTGTCAACGTGGCGCTGCGCGACGGGGCGGCGGCGGTGGCCGATCCGTTCAGCGACGAGGTTTTCTTCACCAGCGGCGAGACCGCCTGGCTGCGGCGGGATGGGGCTTCTGCGCCGCTGACGCCCACGCCCGCGACCCGGCTGGTGGACGTCAACCTGGACCCGCCGTTCCCGAGCGCGCCCGGCTTCCGGGCCGTGGACCTGCTGGCCTGCCCCGGGTTCGTCGAGCGGTTCCGGCCGCGGATCGTCTCCACGACGCTCGCGTTGGCCTGGGTCGCTGCCGGCAGGCGCGCCGCGTACGTCACCGACGGCGGGGACCTGTCCGGGAGCGTGCATTTCGCCGCCGGCATCGCTCTGTGCCGTGCCGCCGGCTGCGTGGTCACCGGGATCGACGGCGCTCCGATCGGGCCGGCGGCCCGCGGACTCGTCGCGGCCGCCGACGCCGATACCCACCGGGCGCTGATGGCGATGATCCGCGGCGGTAGGTAGGGGCTGTCCGGCCGTTCCCGGAGGTCTTGCGATGAGTTTCGCAGGCTCACTCGGTCTGTTGATACGCAAGCCGACCGACGCCGGAAACAGTGGCCTCTGGAAGAGAGGGTCGTTCATGCCCGCCGCGAAAAACCCGCAGAGCATCGACACCGCGTCCAACCCACCGTTGGCGGATCCCGAACGGCAGACCGCCGCAGGCAAAGTGCTGTGGCGCTTCACCATGTCGCTGGACGGGTTCGTGGCAGGGCCGAACCATGCGATGGACTGGATGACGGGGGTCCCGTCCCGGCCTGGACTGATCGAGGAGTACGCGCAGACGACGGGCGCCGTGCTGGGAGGCCGGGACGGATTCGACGTCCACCCCGACGCCAGCGGCATCTACGGCGGCGCGTGGCAGGGACCCGTGTTCGTCCTCACCCACCATCCCGAGGACGCGCAGCCCGCAACCGGCGTGACGTTCCTGAGCTGCGACGTGGCCGAGGCCGTCCGGATCGGACTGGAGGCGGCCGGCGGCAGGAACCTCGAGGTCTTCTCGTCCACGATCGGCCGGCAACTCCTAGAGCGAGGACTGATCGACGATATCGACCTGCACATCGCGCCGGTGCTGCTCGGCGACGGAATCCGCCTGTTCGACAACCCCGGCGCCGCCCCCGTCCGACTCGAACTGCTCACCGGGGAGGACCACTCGGCCACGGTGAACGTGCGGTACCGCCCGATCGCGACAGGTACCACATCGCACAGCGATTGAATCGCGGCGCATGCCACCGGAGGGCTCACCTGCGGCAGTTGCTACGCGGTGCCGTGGCCGTCCAGAAAGCGGAGCAGTACCGAGGCCTCCTCGCGGAGGCGGGCGGCTCGGTCGGCGTGTGCGGGGGTGGTCAACTGTGCTGCGGCTTCGAGTCGTTCGGTGGCCTCGGCCCGCACGATGTCCGCCACGCCGCTCTCGCTCAGCTCACGTCGCAAGGCCTCGGTGGCGCCGGCGCCGACCGGTGACTGTTCCAGGGCCAGGCCACGCGTCTCGGTCTCGCCCACGGGCACCGCCTCCGCGTTGTCCAGTGCGGCGAGCGTCGCGCGCAGGGCGCTCACCGCGGCCTTGTCGCGGGCACGCATCGCTTCCGGCAGGGCTTGACGCATACGTACACGTAGGGACATGCCAGGACCCTACGGGGCTGGTCGTGGTCCCACAACGCAATATCCCCGGCCCCCGGCTGGTCACAGCCGTCAGCGCGCAGTCGCCAGTGCCCGCTCGATGAGGGCGTCGACGCTTCGGGCGGCCAAGGGGCGGTCGGCGGAGGCTGCGCGCAGCCCGGTGCGTGTGGCCGGGATCGGAGGGCTCGATCCGGCCTTCGAGGAGCCGGATGCCGTCGTACTCCCTCGCCCTGCCGATGGCGGTGGCGTCCGCGCTCTTCCCGTCGCGTCGAGGTCGGGCATTGCCCCACGACAAGACCTCGATCACCGAGGGTCCTCAGCGCTTGAGGAAGGCCTCCACCTCGTCGCGGTGGGGCAGCGACGGCTGGGCGCCGGGGCGGGTGGTGCTGAGTGCCGCCGCGGCGCAGGCCCAGCGGGCGGCCTGTTCCAGGGTGCGGCCCTCGGCCAGGGCGACGGCGAGCGCGCCGCAGAAGCAGTCACCGGCCGCCGTGGTGTCCACCGGCTGGATCGCGAAGGCCGGGATGTGCAGCCGCGCGGTGCCCTCCAGGAGCAGCACGCCGTCACCGCCGAGGGTGACGATGACCGCGCCCGGTCCGCTCAGTTTGCCCGCGGCGACGGCGACCTCGTCGATCGTCTCCGGGACCGGGGTCCCGGTGAGGGCGGCCAACTCGGTGCGGTTGGGGACCAGTACGTCGACGTGGCGCGGCGGGACGGCGCCCTCGACCGCGGGTGCGGGGTTGTGCACGACGATGCCGCCGGCCAGCTCGGCGGCCGCGTGGTTGGCCTCGTCGGGGACCTCCTGCTGGAGGACGGTGACCTTGGCCCGGTTCAGCACGTCGGCGGCGGTCCGGCAATCGGCCGCCGTCAGACGGGAGTTGGCGCCGGGGCTGACGATGATGGAGTTCTCGCCCGACGGGTTGACGGCGATCAGCGCGCGCCCGGTGGGCACCCCGGGGGTGCGGGCCAGGTGCGCGGTGTCGACGCCTTCGGCGCGCACCGCCGCGGCCATCACGTCGGCCGCGTCGTCCTCGCCGACGCGGCCGATCATGGCGACCTGTCCGCCGAGCCGGGCCGCGGCGACCGCCTGGTTGGCCCCCTTGCCGCCGGGGTGCTCGACGATGTCCCCGCCGAGCACGGTCTCCCCGGGCACCGGGTGCCGGGGAACGGGTGTGACGAGATCGAGGTTGAGGCTTCCGACGACTGCGATCACTGGTGTTCCTCTGGGGTTCTGCTGCCGGGGATGGTCGTGGGCGCGACGGCGCGGGGCGCGCTGGAGGCGCGTACGACGAGTTCGGGTGAGAGGCGGACGGACCGGTACGCCTCGGCTCCCCCGCCGGCGAGCCGCTGGTCGAGGAGCCGGAGCGCCTCGGCCGCCACTTGGGCGGCCGGCTGGCGGACGGTGGTCAGGTTCGGTTCGGCGAGGCTCGCCATGGGGATGTCGTCGAAGCCGGTGACGGCGACCTCGCCGGGCACGTCGACGCCGAGTTGTCCGAGGCGTTGCACCGCTCCGACCGCGATGAGGTCGTTGGCGCAGACGACGGCGTCCGGGCGGGCCGGCCAGATCCGCTCGACCGCGGCCCGCCCCCACTCCACGGAGAAGTCGCCGAGTTCGATGCGGTCGGGTGCCGTCGGATCCAGGGCGGCGACGCCCGCCGCGTAGGCCGTGCGCCGTTCGACGGCGGTCGAGGCGGTCCCGGCGGCGCCGAGGAAGCAGAACCGGCGGCGCCCGGTGCGGGCCAGGTGGTCCAGGACGAGGGCCATGCCGGCGGCGTTGTCGACGGCCACCGAGTCGGCGATCCCGGGGCCGCAGGAGCGGTCGAGCAGGACCAACGGGACGCGGGCCGCCGCGAGTTCGACGGCCTCGCGGCTGTGTGTCTCGTCGACGGGGATGACCAGCAGCGCGTCCACCTGCCGGTCCAGCAGTGCGGTGATCCGGGCTGTCTCGGTCCGCGGGTCGTCGTCGCAGTCGGCGAGCAGCAGGGCGCGGCCCCCGGCGTGCAGGGCGTGCTCCACCTCGCGTACGAGGGAGGGGAAGAAGGGGTTCGTGATCTGCGGCAGCACCAGGCCGATGGTGCCGGTGGAGCGGCTGCGCAGGGCGCGGGCGACCTGGTTGGGGCGGTAGCCGAGGCTTTCGGCCGCGGCCCGCACGCGGCGCGCCGTCTCCGCTCCCACCGGGCGGGTGCCGGCCAGCACGCGGGACACCGTGGCGACGGAGCAGCCCGACGCGCGAGCCACGTCTCGCAATGTCACCTCGGTCACCATGCTCCGCCCCCTTCTATCGGGTCGGTTTCCTGGTCGGCACCTGGGCCTCCAGCACCGACCAGCACCGACCAGCACCGATGCCGGAGAACGTTATCACCCGCCCCTTCCGCCGCAGACTGCTGCCGAGCAGGGGGAGGTGAAAGAAAGATGTAACGGCCATTGACACATCGGCGAGGAATGGGCGAATGTTCGGGAGAACGTTTTCCCTAACGTCTCCCGAGGCGCCGGACCACTCGGCGCCCTCCGGACGCGTCCGCCCCTGGGCGTCCCCGGAGATCGGTTTCACCAAAGGTAAGCGAGCAAAGGGGCTCTCCGTTGGCCAGAAAGATCATCCTCGACTGCGACCCGGGGCACGACGACGCCATCGCCATGCTGCTGGCGCACGGCAATCCCGAGATCGAGCTCGTGGCCGTCACGACCGTGGTCGGGAACCAGACGCTGGAGAAGGTGACCCGCAACGCCCTGTCCGTGGCCCGCATCGCCGGGATCACCGGGGTGCCCTTCGCCGCGGGTTGCCCCAGGCCTCTGGTGCGCGCCATCGAGACGGCGCCGGACATCCACGGCGAGTCCGGGCTCGACGGACCCGTGCTGCCCGAACCGACCCTGGAGCTGGACCGCCGCCACGCGGTCGACCTGATCATCGACACGATCATGTCGCACGAGCCGGGCGAGATCACGATCGTGCCGACCGCCGGTCTGACCAACATCGCCATGGCGGTCCGCAAGGAGCCGCGCATCGCCTCACGCGTCCGCGAGGTCGTCCTGATGGGCGGCGGCTACCACGAGGGCAACTGGAGCGCGGTCGCCGAGTTCAACATCAAGATCGACCCCGAGGCCGCGCACATCGTCTTCAACGAGAGCTGGCCGGTCACCATGGTCGGCCTCGACCTCACGCACCAGGCGCTCGCGACGCCCGCCGTCACCGAGAAGATCGCCGCGGTCGGCACCGCGCCCGCCAAGTTCGTGCTGGAGCTGCTGGACTTCTTCGGCGCGATGTACGAGCAGGCCCAGGGCTTCGAGTTCCCGCCCGTGCACGACCCCTGCGCGGTCGCGTACGTCATCGACCCGGAGGTCATGACGGTGCGCAAGGCCCCCGTGGACATCGAGCTCACCGGCACCCTGACCCTCGGCATGACCGTGGCCGACTTCCGGGCGCCCGCCCCGGACGACTGCCACACCCAGGTCGCGGTGAAGCTCGACCACGAGCGGTTCTGGAACCTGGTGGTGGACGCCCTCGAGCGGATCGGCGACGTCCAGGCATGACCGTTCCCAGCGTTTCCACAACCGACAGACCGCCCGGCTCGGGGCAGGGCTCCCCCGTCCGGATCGGTGTGCTGCTGACCGCGCTGCTCGCCGCGTGTGTGGCCTTCCAGCTCAACGCCAGCATGATCAGCCCGGCGCTGAAGAGCATGGAGGGCGCGCTCCACGCCACCTCCGCCGAGATCGGGCTCACCCAGACCGCGTTCTTCACCTCCGCGGCCCTGTTCTCGCTGTTCCTGCCGCGGCTGGGCGATGTGGTCGGCCGCCGCAAGGTCCTCACCGGCATGCTGGCCCTGATGGCCGTCGGATGTGTCGTCGCCGCGTTCGCGCACAACGTCCCGGTCCTGTTCGCCGGGCGCGTCATCCAGGGCGTGTCCGGCCCGGTCGTCCCGCTGTGCCTGATCATGCTGCGGGAGGAAGTGACCGAGCCCAAGCGCTACGGCACCCTGCTCGGTGTGATCACCGCCTTCAACGGCGGAGTCGCCGGTGTCGACTCCCTTGCGGGCGGCTACCTCTCCGACCACCACGGGTTCCAGTCGGTCTTCTGGGCGATGGCCGTCGTGGCAGCGGTCGCCACGGGGATGGTCGCCCTGATGAGCCGCGAGTCCAGGGCACCGGTCACCGCGCGCATGGACTGGCCCGGCGTCGTGCTCCTCGTGGTCTCGGTCGGTTCGCTGCTCATCGCGCTGAATGAGGCCGGCAAGCTCGCCGCGGCCAACTGGCCGCTGATCGCCCTGCTCGTCGTCGTCGCCGCGGCCGCCTTCGCGCTGTTCTGGCGCACCGAGGACCGCAGCGGGCATCCGCTGGTCGCCACGCGCCATCTGCGGCAGCGCTCCACTTGGGCGCTCCTGCTGACCACGGTGCTCACCATGACGGGTGTGTTCGCCGTCATGAACGGGCTGATCCCGGCGTTCGCCGAGGACGCACAGGCCGGACTGGGCATGTCCGCGCAGCAGTCCGCGTGGTGGACCCTCACGCCGTACGCCTTGGCCGGACTGGCCATGGGCCCGATCGCGGGCCGGCTGGCCGCCACCTTCGGATACGGCCGGATCCTGCGCATCGGTCTCATCGGGGCCGCGGCGACCGTCGTGCTGATGATCCTCACGCTGCACGGCCACTCGCGCGCCCTGCTGCTGACGGCGTCCATCCTGGTGGGGATCACCTATGCCGGGATCGGGAACATCGTGCTGAACGGGCTCGGCATCGTGCTGTCCCCGCGTGAGAACCCCGGGTTCCTGCCCGGTCTGAACGCGGGTGCGTTCAACCTCGGTGCCGGTCTGAGCTTCGCGGTGCTGTACGCGGTCAAGACCGCGGCCGCGCCCGCGGACCCGGCGTCGACCGGCGACTACACGACCGCCATGATCACGGGTGCGGTCATCATGGCCGTCGCCGTCGTGACGTCGTTCCTCATCCCCAAACCGGTGGCTGCGGAAGCGCGTTGAGCACGCGGGTCCCGCCGGGAGTTCGCTCCCTGCGGGACCCGCGTCCACGTGTGCCGTTCGCCGTCCGGCAGCACCGCCGGGTTGCCGGGTGGTGAAACGTCAAGCCGATCCGGAACCGTGGGCGAGCGTCAGCGCCGAGTCCGCGTGCAGCATGACGCGCACGGTGTGAAGGTGGCGGCGTCCACCGGAGACTCGCCGGTGCCGGGATTGCGCGCACAGCGCGGATGAGCGCGGACGCCTGAACTCGCCGCGGGCCTCTCCGCCCCGGGCCGGCCCCTCCCCCCGGAAGCGACGTTCACCCGCCTTCTCAACCGCCTGATCGACGACCTCGGAACCGACTGACCACTTCAGATCCCTGCGGCATGATGATCACTGTGAACACCGAGATGTCGAGGACGACCGAGGTTCCTCGGAACCGGGCTGCCGATGGGATGGCCGCATGACGGACTGGTCGCGTCTCAAGCACGCCTATGGCTCCGCGCAGGACCTTCCGGTTCTGTTCGGCCGGCTTGAAACAGAGCCGACGAAGGACCTGTGGAACGACCTGTGGTCGCGGCTCTGTCACCAGGGCAGCACCTACTCGGCGAGTTTCGCCGCGCTCACCTGGCTGTCGGACGCGGCCGGCCGGAGGGGGCTGAGCCGTGACGACGCGTTGCTCCTGGCCGGGGCGATCGTCGCGGGTGCGGACGAGGAGACCCGCGCCCGTCACGCGGACGAGATCGAGGCCCTGCGGCTGCTCGCCCACCAGCGCGTTCGCGAGCCGGCGGATCCGGAGGTGTACGTCTACCTGCTCCAGTCCGCCATGGCATTCGAGGGTGTCCCGGTGTGGTCCGAGTGCCTGGAGGGCTTGGCCGACGAAGAGTACGAGCTCGCGTGCCCGGAGTGCGACATGGGGGTGTTCATCGCGATCGGCGAGGCCGGCTACTTCTCCGCGGTCGGTGACTACGAGCCCGGCGACCCCCCGGGCACACCCCTGCGCCCCGCCCTCCCCGAGAATCTGGAGGGACCCGCGCGGCAGCTCCACGACGCGGCCTTCGAAGCGGGGGCCGAGCGCGTCGCCGTGGGGCTCACCCACCTCTTCGGCCGTGCGACGTGCGAGGAGTGCGGAGCCGAGTTCTCGATCGCCGAGCAAGTGGCCGACCAGTACTGACGCGGCTCGTCAAGGGCACCCGTGCGGCTCGGTGAGTGTCTTCTCGCCGAGCCGCACGGAGGGTGGTTCAGCAGTTCTGCCACAGGCGGGTCATCACCCGGACGCCGAAGCGCAGGCCTTCGAGGGGGACTCGTTCGTCGACTCCGTGGAAGAGGCGGCCGTAGTCGAGGTCATGGGGCAGTTTCAGGCCCTTGAAGCCGAAGCAGCGGATGCCGAGCTGCGTGAAGGCCTTCGCGTCGGTACCGCCCGGGTTGCAGTACGGCACCGGATGCCCGTCCGGGTCCTCGGCGCGTACGGCCGCGCACATCGCGTCGACGAGGGGGCCGTCGAAGGAGGTCTCCATGGCGATGTCGTGGTTGACCCACTGCCGGGCCACCGACGGCAGGAGCAACGCGTCAATGGTGTCGACGAGTTCCTGCTCGTGGCCGGGCAGGAAGCGGCCGTCGACGCGGGCGGTCGCCCGGCCCGGGATCACGTTCGTCTGGTAACCGGCCGAGAACATGGTGGGGTTGGCGGAGTTGCGCAGCACCACCTGCATGAAGTCGGCGACCGGACCGAGCTTGGCGAGTTCCTTGTCGAGGTCCTCGGCGTCGAAGTCGATGTCGACGCCCTGGAGCCGCGCGGCCTCGGCGAGCAGCGCGCGCACCGGTTCGATCAGGCGGATCGGGAAGGTGTGGCGGCCGATGCGGGTGAGCGACTCGGCGAGGTCGGTGACCGCGTTCTCGTCGTTGGGCGAGGAGCCGTGGCCCGCGCGACCGGTGGCCGTCAGTTCCATCCAGGCCATGCCGCGCTGGGCGTTCTCGATCGGGTACAGCCGCCGGGTGTCGTCGAGCGCGTAGCTGAACCCGCCGCCCTCGCCGATCGCCTCGGTGACGCCGGCGAACAACTCGGGCCGGTGCTCGACCAGCCAGTGCGCGCCGTACCTGCCGCCCGCCTCCTCGTCGGCGAGGAAGGCCAGGACGATGTCGCGGGACGGCCGGGTGCCGGTGCGGGCGAAGTGCCGTGCGGTGGCCAGCATGACCGCCACCGTGTCCTTCATGTCGATGGCGCCCCGGCCCCACAGGTAGCCGTCGCGGATCTCGCCGGAGAACGGCGGGACCTGCCACTCGTCCGGGTCGGCCGGCACGACGTCCAGGTGGCCGTGGACGAGCAGTGCCCCGCGGCCGGGATCGCCGCCGGGGATGCGGGCGACGACGTTGGCGCGGCCGGGCACGCTCTCCACCAGCTCCGAGGTGATGCCGGCCTCGGCCAGGAGCTCGACGACTCGGTCTGCGCAGGCCCGCTCGTCGCTGGTGGGGTTGGAGGTGTCGAAGCGGATCAGCTCCGCGCACAGTTCGATGACCTCACGCTGTGCCTCCTCGGAGGCGGTGACGAGTGAGGGGGTGGTGCTCATGACGCTCCTACGGGGGCCGTGCCGGTGGCGGCCGGGGACTGTCCGGTGCCGTCGGCGGGCTCGTCGTCGAGGGTGGTGGTGCCGTACGTCCTGATCCAGCCGGCGAGTCCGAGCACGCTGTACAGGACGAACGCGGTCAGCAGGGAGTTGAGGGCGGGGATCCCGCCGTCGTAGAACTTGCCGACGCAGAACGCCGCGGCCCAGATGACCAGGGACATCGGCACCCAGACCGGTGAGGTGGCGGGCAGGGTCTGCGTCTCGCGGGTGGCGTCGAGCGGTCCTCGCATGCGGCGCACCACCCAGTACTCGGCGACGATGATGCCGCCGACCGGCGGGATGGCCACGCCGAGCACCGTCAGGAAGTCGGTGAAGTGGGTCATGATACCGACCGCGGACAGCAGGGTGCCGACCAGGCCGAGGACGATGGTGACCGCGCCGCGGCTCAGGCGCTTGCGGAAGACGACCTGGAAGAAGTTCACGACGCCGAGCGAGGAGCCGTACAGGTTCCAGTCGTTGATCTTCGCCGTGGACATCAGGACGACCAGCACGCCGAAGACGCCGGAGGTGGAGAGCACGATCTGGGAGACCTGGTTGCTGCCCACCATGTGGCCGAGGAGGACACCGGTCATGCCGACGATGTACTCGGACAGGATCATGGACGAGGCGCTCTGCACGAAGACGTGCGCGCCCTTCTTGTTGTAGCGGGTCATCTCGGGCGCGACGATCGCGCCGGTCATGAAGCCGCCGGCGATGGCGGTCGCGGCGACCGACAGCGGAACCGCGGGGCCGGGTGCCGGCGAGTGGATGAGGTCCGAGATCGAGTGCTTGGTCAGGGCGTCGGTGACGGACCAGGCGACCATCGCGAAGAACAGCGGGGTGACGATCTTCGCGAAGACCGCCATGTACCGGAAGCCGAGGACCACCAGGACGGTGATGGCCAGGCCCGCGACGACGCACCACAGCCACGACGGGCCGCCGACCAGCGCGGAGACGCTGTTGCCGAAGATCGTATTCTGCACTCCGAACCAGCCGACGAGGCTGATGGCGATGACGAGGCTGACCAGCGCGGAGCCGTTGCGGCCGAAGCCGACCCAGCGGGTCAGCAGGGGGGTCGCCAGGCCCTCGCGCATTCCGGCCAGGCCGATCGCGAAGATCACGACCTCCAGGATCACGGCGCCGAGGGTGAAGGCAAGGAGCGCATTGCCGAAGGACATGCCGACGCCGATGGTGGCGCCGAGCGTGAACTGCGAGATCGATCCGGACTGGGCGAGCCACTGGAGCAGCATCGTCCAGAATCCGAGCCGTTCGCTGCGCGGGACGCGGGCGAGGGCGTAGTCGTCGCTGCCCAGGGCTCTGTGGCCGGCGGTGTCCGGTGCGGTGGCGGTGTTCTTGTGAGCGGCCATGATCACGACTCCCTGGGTGCGCGGCCGAGGGTCTGCAGGTGCGCCAGCGAGCCGTAACGGGACACGAGCTGGTCGAACTCCACGTCGTCGTGGAAGTCCAGGCGTCCGCCGCCGTAGGCCTTGGCGGTCTCGACGGCGAACCGGGCGGCGGCCGCGATGTCGGTCTCGTGGCTCGCGCCCGTCTGGCAGCCGGGCACCGCCGCGGCCGAGGTGACCGCGAGGCCGACGACCGGGGCGGACGTCGCCGTGGCCGGCTGAAGGATCGAATTGATGTGGTGTACACCGTTACCGTACGGGGTGATGTCCTGCGTGGTCACCGGGTACGTGACCAACGGCTCACCGGTGACCACGGCCAGCAGCTCCCCCAGCTGCTCGCCGACCTTGAGCACCCAGCCCTCCTTGACGGTGGGCGACAGGGCCAGGCCCTTGTGGTTGATGATCCGGTTGCCCTTGGTGGTGTCGATGGAGAGCACCGCCTCCATCTCGTCCGTGACCTCGTGCCGGTTCATGGTGGCGATGTCGACGGGCGAGTCCATGAACGGCACCGGGTCGTGCGGTGCGGTCGGGGCGTTCGGACAGATGTGGGTGGCCACGATCACGTCGCCGTCGAGCACGTCGCCGCGGCGGCGCATGTCCAGCAGCTTGGCCGCGGTGGCGATCGCGGCGATCGCGCCGTCCGCGTCGGAGACCAGACCGGTGATCTCCGGACGGGCACCCACACCGCCGAGCCGACCGACCACGCCGAGGGTGCGCGAGGCGCCACCGCCGCTGCGTCCGGTGCGGCCCGGCACGCGCACGAGGACGAAGTCCGTGGAACCCCGCTCACCGGTGACGGTGGTGACCTGGGCGCCGGAGCCGGCGGGGCCCGCCACGGAGTCGAGGTAGGCGGCGACTCCCTTGCCGTCGGCATCGGGATCGTCCAGCAGATCCACGATGTCCAGGACGTACTTCAACATGGGCAGCTTCTCCTGATCCGCACCTGAGGCGGTGCTGACAGAAGATTCGGGATCCGTTAACCTTCTTCGCAACTGTTTCCCGTTATCTGCAATTCAGGTCTGAATGGCGAGATGGGCGGAGGGGCGGACGTCATTCGGAGAGGAGTTGCCGTGCCTGACATCCCCGTCGACCGGAAGACCCCGGCCGGGGCACTGCAGACCGTCGACCGCGCCCTGCTGGTGCTGCTGGCGTTCGAGCGCACCCGTCCCGACTGGGGGGTGACGGAGGTCGCCACCGAGTTCGGCTGGGACACCTCGGTCGCACAGCGGCTGCTGTCCACCCTGGCCGGGCGCGGCTTCCTGGTGTCCGACCCGGCGACCCGCCGCTACCGGATCGGTCCCGCCGCCCTGCGGCTGGGCCGCCTCTGGGAGCGCTCCGGCTCGCTGGAACTGCTCGCGGAGCCGGTCCTTCAGGAACTGCGCGCGGCGACCGGGGACACGGTCCTGTTCTGTCTGCCCGACAGCTTCCACATGCGGTGCGTGGCGGCGGTCGAAGGCGAGGAGGGGCCGCTGCGGTACTACCCTCTGGTCGGCGAGCTGTACCCGGCGCACGCGGGGGCGACCAGCAAGTCGTACTACGCGTTCCTGCCCGACGAGCAGCGCCACCGACTGTTCCGCGGCCGGCCCATGGCCCGGTTCACCGAGCGCACGGTCACCGACCCCGACCAGTTGGAACGCGAGTTCCGCCAGGTCAGGGCGCAGGGCTACGCATGGACGACCGGCGAGTACGACGCGGGCATCGGCACCGTCGCCGTACCGGTCTTCCTCGGCGCCGAGCCCTACGGCAGCCTCAGCCTGGGGGCCGCGAGCGAGCGCTTCCCGGACGGCCCCGAGGACCGGCTCGACGCGTTGCGCAAGGCGGCCCGCCTGCTGGAGCAGCGGCTGACGCACCCGCCCCAGCACCACCGCCGCCCGCGCACCCGCACGGCCTGACGCAACGAACCCATGGTGAGGAACACCCCTTGAACCTGCTGCTCCTGTCCAACTCCACCCAGTACGGCCGCGGTTACCTGGAACACGCCCTCGACACCGTGACCGCGTTCCTGCCGGACCGGGCACGGCTCGCGTTCGTGCCGTACGCGCTCGCCGACCACGACGCCTACACGGCCAAGGTGCGCGACGCGCTCGCCGGGGCCGGCATCGACGTGCACGGGGTGCACGAGGGCGGTGACCCGGTCGGCCGGCTCGCCGAGGCGGACGCCGTGTTCGTCGGCGGCGGCAACTCCTTCCGGCTGCTGACCGCCCTGTACCGGACGGGCCTGCGGGACGCGCTGATCAAGGCGGTCGGGGACGGGCTGCCTTACATGGGCGCCAGCGCGGGCACCAACATGGCCGCTCCCACACTGCGCACCACCAACGACATGCCGATCGTCCAGCCCCCGTCCTTCGAGGCGCTGGGGCTGGTCCCGTTCCAGATCAACCCGCACTACCTGGACCCCGACCCGGGCTCCACGCACAAGGGCGAGACCCGCGAGGAGCGCCTGACGGAGTTCCTGGAGGAGAACGACGTACCCGTGCTCGGCCTGCGCGAAGGCTCCTGGCTGCGCGTGGCCGGAACCCGCGCCACGGTCGGCGGCGAGAACGACGCCCGCCTCTTCCGCCGCGGCACGCCGCCGCGGGAGGTACCGGTCGGCTCGGACGTGTCCGAACTGCTCACCGTCACACCGGAGTACGACGCACCGGCGCGGTAAGTCCCGAAGCAGGCACGGGGGCCGGGACGGCACGGGGCCCGGAACGGCCGCGGGCCCAGGGCGGCGCGGGGGTCCGGGAGGGCCGGGGGCCCGCGCTGAGCGGCGTGACGGGGGTTCGGGTCGGCCGGACTCCCGGGAACGGCCAGGCGCCTGGCACGGGCGGGGGCCCGCGCCAGGCGGCACGACGGCGGCTCTGGCGGACCGGGACAGCCAGACCCCCCGGAACAGCCGGTGACCCGCACGGGCGGGACCCGAAACGGCCGAAGTCCCACGCCGGGCGGCGCGACAGCGGCTCGGGCCGGCCGCCGGGACAGCCAGACCTCCCGGAACAGCCGGTAACCTGCACGGGCGGGACCCGGAACAGCCCAAGGCCCACGCCAGGCCGCGCGACAGCAGCACGGGCCGACCGGGACAGCCAGACCCCCCGGAACAGCCGGTAGCCCGCACGGGCCGGACCCGGAACAGCCCAAGGCCCACGCCAGGCCGCGCGACAGCAGCACGGGCCGACCGGGACAGCCAGACCCCCCGGAACGGCCGGTGACCCACACGGGCGGGACCCGAAACGGCCGAAGTCCCACGTCGGGCCGCGCGTTGCGGTTCGGGTCGGCCGGATTCGGCCGGGGCCAGGGGCGGCGTAGGCCAGGGCCCGGCGCGGTCGGGGGCCCGCGCCGGGCGATGTGCCGGCGGTTCAGGCCGGCAGGCGCGGCACGCTGTCGAGCAGGCGGCGGGTGTACGGGTGCGCCGGCCGGCCCAAGACCTGGGCGGTGTCGCCGTGTTCGACCACACGGCCGCGTTCCAGGACGGCGGTGCGCTCGCACAGGGAGGCCACGACCGACAGGTCGTGGGAGACCATCACGAGCGTCAGCCCCTGCTCCTGCTTGAGCTCGGCCAGCAGGTCGACGACCTTCACCCGGGTGGTCACGTCGAGCGCGCTCACGGGTTCGTCGGCCAGCAGGACCCGCGGGGTGCAGACGGTGGCGCGGGCGATGGCGATCCGCTGGCGCTGGCCGCCGGAGAACTCGTGCGGATAGCGGTCCGCCGCGTCGGCCGGCAGGCCGACCCGCTCCAGGGCCGCGGCCACCTTCGGCCGGGCCGTGGCGCGGCTGTCGATGCCGAGGGAGACCAGCGGCTCGGCCACGGTGGCGCCGACGCGGCGGCGCGGGTCGAGCGAGGAGTAGGGGTCCTGGAAGACGCACTGGACGCCGCGCCGGAACCGGCGCATCTGCTCCCGGTCCCGCGGGGACAGTTCGGCGCCGTCGAAGCGGACCTGGCCGGCCGTGGGGCGGGCAAGGCCCAGCAGCAGCCGCAGCAGCGTGGTCTTGCCGGCTCCGGACTCGCCGACGAGCGCGAGACTGCGTCCGGCCTCGACCTCGAAGGAGACGTCCTCGACGACGTTGTCCGTGCTGCCCCGGTAGCGCAGCGCGACGCCGGACAGTTCTAGTACGGGGGTCATCGCGCGCTCCTCAGGTCCAGGGCGGATTCCAGGCGCCGGGCGCTGGCGACGAGGGCCTTGGTGTACTCCTCGCGGGGCGCGCCGACGATGGTCTCGACCGGTCCCTCCTCCACGGCCCGGCCGTCCTTCAGCACCAGGGCACGGTCGGTCACCTTGGCCACCACGGCGAGGTCGTGGCTGACGAAGAGCACCGCCATGTCGCGTTCCCGGACCAGCGTGTCGACGAGTTCCAGCATCTCCGCCTGCACGGACACGTCCAGGGCGGTGGTCGGCTCGTCCGCGATGAGCAGTTTCGGTTCGCAGGCCAGGGCCATGGCGAGGGCCACGCGCTGGCGCTGCCCGCCGGAGATCTCGTGCGGGAACGCGCGGGCGATGCGCTCGGGGTCGGGCAGCCGGACCTGTGCGAGCGTGTCCGCCACGGCGCGCTGAAGGTCCTTGCCCTTCAGGCCGGTGCGCCTGCGGAGGGGTTCGGCGATCTGGCGGCCCACGCGCATCAGCGGGTCGAGCGCGGTGAGCGGCTCCTGGAAGACGACGGCCGCGTCCCGGCCGCGCAGGGAGGTGAGCCGCTTCTCGGGGGCGCCGACGACCTGGGTACCGGCGAGTTCGACGCTGCCCGTGGCGGTCATGCCGTCGGGCAGCAGACCGAGCACGGCGAGCGTGGTCAGGGACTTGCCGGAGCCGGACTCGCCGATGAGGCCGAGGCGTTCGCCGCCGGCCACGGTGAAGGACAGGTCGTCGACCAGGGTGCGGCCGTCACCGGTGCGGACGGTCAGCCCGCGGACGTCGAGGAGGTTCACGCGCGCCTCCGGCGGGTGGCCGGGTCGAGGGTGTCGCGCAGGCCGTCGGCGATGAGGTTGACGCCGATGACGAGCAGGACGAGCAGGATGCCGGGGGCGAGCGCGCCCGCCGGGGCGGTGGTGAAGGTGGCCTGGGCCTCCTGGAGCATCCGGCCCCACGAGGCGTTCGGCGGGGGCGCGCCGAGCCCGAGGTAGGACAGTCCGGCCTCGGCCAGTACGGCGAGACCGAACTGGAGGGCCAGGTTGACCACGAGGGTGGGCCAGATGTTGGGCAGCACATGGCCGACGACGGTCCTGGGCCGGGAGGTGCCGGAGGTGCGGGCCGCGGTGATGTAGTCCTGCGCCAGCACGCGTTTGACGAGGATGCGCACCAGCCGGGCGACGACCGCGCTCTGCGCCAGGCCGATCGCGAGGACGGCCGAGCCGAGAGTCGCCGAGCGGGCGGCGACGATGAGCATCGCGAGCAGCAGCGTCGGGAAGGCGATGAGGATGTCGAGGAACGCCGAGAGCGTGTCGTCGAGCCAGCCCTGCGCGAACGCGGCGAGCACACCGAGGGTGACGCCGATCGCGGCGGCGACGAGCACCGACCCGAGGCCCGCCTCGACGGCGATCCGCGAGCCGGTCATCACCTGGGTGAACAGGTCGCGCCCGAGCTTGTCGGTGCCCAGCAGGTGTCCGTTCCCGGGGCCGGCCAGCCGTCCGCCGGAAGTGTCGTCGGCGGAGTAGGGCAGCCAGAACAGGGAGACCAGGGCGAGCAGCGCGATGAGGCCGGCCAGGACGCAGCCGACGACGAGCGTGGCGGAGCGCCGGGACCGGCGCCGGCTCGGTGGCTTCTCCTCCGGCCGGACGGTGGGCAGGGTGTCTGCCTGGGTCATCGGGCACCTCCGGAGAGCCGGCCGCGCAGGCGCGGGTCGATGATCCGCTGGACGAGGTCGGCGACGAAACCGATGAGCAGCACGGCGAGGGTGGAGACGAACAGCACGCCCTGGATGACGGGGTAGTCGTGCTGGGCGATGGCGGTGGCGAGCAGGGAGCCGAGGCCGGGCAGCGCGTACACCGATTCCACGACGACCGCCCCGAGCAGGGTCGAGGCGAGTTCGATGCCGAGGATGGAGATGACCGGTACGGAGGCGTTGCGCAGGCCGTGCCGCCACATCGCCCGGCCGAAGGACGAGCCCAGGGCGCGGGCGGTGCGCAGGTAGTCGCTGCCGAGGACGTCGAGGGTGGCCGAGCGGACGTAGCGGATCAGGGACGCGCTCATCACCAGGGCGATGGTGGCGATCGGCAGGACGAGGGAGCGGATCGCCTCGGCGGGCTCGGACCAGCCGTCCGGCGGGAAACCGCCGGACGGGAGCCAGCCGGCGTTCAGTGCGAACACGGCGATGAGGATCATGCCGAGCCAGAACACCGGGACGGCGATGCCCAGTTGGGACACGCCGCTGAGCAGTGCGCCGTACCAGGTGTGCCGCTTGTGCGCCGCGACGAACCCGGCGGGCACGGCGAGGACGACGGCGAGGGTGAACGCGGCCAGGGTCAGCGGCACGGTGACGCTCAGCCGGGAGGCGACCTCGGGTCCGACCGGCAGCGAGCTGACGAAGGAGGTGCCGAGGTCGCCGCTCGCCAGCTGCCCGAGCCAGTGGACGAACTGCTCGGGCAGCGGCCTGTCGGACCCGATGGAGTGCCGTGCCGCGGCGATCTGCTCCGGGCTCGCACCCACCGAGGTGAGTGCGTTGGCCGGGTCGCCGGGCAGCATCCGCAGCAGGACGAACAGCACCACGCTCGCCAGGGCCAGCGACACCAGGAGGAAGGCGAAGCGGCGCAGGAGATAGCGGGCCATCAGCCCTTCTTCTTGATGTCGTAGGCGTAGAACTGCGAGTTGAGGCCGTTGAGCGGGTAGCCGGACAACTTGCTGTTCGCGACGACGATCTGCGGGTACAGGTACAGCCAGTCGCTGGCCGCGTCCTCGGCGGTCTTGCGGTTGACCTTCTTCAGCAGCTCGGTCTGCTCGGCGGTGGTGGAGGCCGCTTCGGCCTGCTCGACCCACTGGGTGACCTGCTTGTTGTCGTAGCCCCAGTAGAAGTCGGGGTTGCCGTACCAGACGAGGTCGCGGTCGTTGACGTGCTCCTGGAGCGTGGCCGAGAAGTCGTGGTTCTTGTAGACCTTCGTGTACCACTCGTCCGGTGTGATCGTGTTGATCTTGACGGTGACGCCGACCTTGGCGAGTTCGGACTTGATGAAGGTCGCGGCGGTGGGGTGCGGGTCGTAGTTCGGGGTGTCGAGGGTGAAGCTGAAGCCCTTGGCGTACCCGGCCTCGGCGAGCAGCTTCTTGGCGCGCGCCGGGTCGTAGGCGTTGACCTTGGTGAGGTCCTCGTACCAGGGGTCGGTGGGCGGCACCATCGAGCCGATGAGCTTGCCGTAGCCGCCCCAGACCGACTCAAGGAGCTTCTTGTCGTCGATGGCGGAGGACACGGCCTGGCGCACCTTGACGTCGGTGAAGGGCTTGGCCTTGTCGTTGAAGGCGAGCAGCAGCTTGGTGGTGGAGTCGCCGTCGTTGACCTTGTAGTTCTGGTTGTTCTTGAACTGGTCGAGGGCGTCGGGCGACTGCTCGCTGGTGACCACGTCGACGGCGTTGGTCAGCAGCGCGTTGTTGAGGGCGGTCGCGTCCTTGTAGTAGTGGAAGACGGCCGTCTTGTTCGCCGCGGCCTTGCCCCAGTAGCCGGCGAACCGGTCCAGGCTCAGGGCGGAGCCGCGGGTCCACTTGCCGAGCTGGTAGGGGCCGGTGCCGTCCTCGGTCGTCTTCAGGTTCTTCGCCTGGGAGTTGATGATCCAGACGTAGGAGAGGTTGTAGACGAAGGAGATCGACTTCTTGGACAGCGTGACCTTCACGGTCCGCGCATCGGGGGTGGCGATGTCCTTGATGACCTGGAGGTTGGCCTTGCGGGCCGACTGGGAGTCGTCCGCGATGACCTTCTCCAGGCTGTACTTGACGTCCTCGCTGGTGAGGGCCTTGCCGCTGTGGAACTTCACGCCGTCGCGCAGGGTGAAGGTGTAGGTGAGTCCGTCACCGCTCACCTTGTAGTCCGTGGCGAGCAGCTTCTCGACCTTGCCGTCGTCGGTGAGCTTGAACAGCCCTTCGTAGACGTTGCCGTTGAGGGCCTCGGTGACGCCCTGGCCGCCGCCCGCGGTGTTGTCGAGGTTCTGCGGCTCGTAGAGGGAGCCGATGTTGACGGTGGCGTCCTTGTTCACAGCGCCGCCGGAGGCGCTGCCACCCGAGCCGGAGCCGCCGCAGGCGGTCAGGGTCAGGGCGAGGCCGGCCGCGGTGGCGGTGGCGTACAGGGACGTCTTCTTGATGCTCATGGCTGTGGGCGCTTTCGTGCTGGTGGTGCGGGAGGCTGCGGGGTGATCAGTGCTGTGCGGGGAAGCCGCCGCGGAAGACGGGGAGCTTCTCACCGGCCTGAACGGGCAGGTGGAAACGGTTCTGCCGCGGCGGCATCGGACAGTTGTACTGATCGGAGAATCCGCAGGGCGGCACGAAGGCGCGGTTGAAGTCCAGCAGGACGCGGTCGTCGTCCTCGGTGCGCTGTACGAAGAGGAAGCGGCCGGCGCCGTAGGTGATGTCGACGTTGGTGGGGTCGCCGAAGACGAGCAGCAGGGTGCCGTCGTCGTCGAAGGCGCTGAGGGTGTAGTCGCGGCCGTCGACGGTGAGCGTGATGTCGCCGGGGACGACGAGGTCGCGGGTGCCGCCGTTGTCCCGGATGTGTTCGAAGGCCACGCGCCGGGCGCCGGGCACGGGCGTGTACGTCGCCTCGAGCACCCAGGCCGGGTCGTACGGGAACACGTCGACCCGGTCGAAGTGGCGGACCGCGGGCGAGTCGGCGTCCCAGAACCGCAGGCCGTGCTCGGGCTCGCCGGTGACGAGGTCGGTGCGCTGGAGCGTGGTGACGGTCACCGTCTGCGGCTGCCCCGCGCGCGCGGCCTCGGCGTCCGGGCGCTCACCGGCCGGCAGCCAGCGGGTCTCGACGAGGGCGAGGTTGCCCGTCGGCGAGGTGAGGGCCCGATGACGCTCGGACCGCCATGCGTCCCACTCCCCCGCGGGGTCGGCTGTGGGCTGGTCGGTGATGGGGTGGGACATGTCAGGACTCATTCGCGCAGCGTTCGTCGGCTCACGCCGCAGATGTCGCGCCGCGTGAATTGATGGCCAAAGCGTCACCTTTATCTTCTATAAGACTCTCTAATGTCAAATGAGATCCACAGCTCGGACAACGGCCCGGGGCGACAGGCCGGGCACGGCCTGTCGCCCCGCCGGCCTGCCGTCCGGTGCCCGGCGTCAGTGACGCAGCAGCAGCGTGACACCGGCCACAACGACACCGAGCACGATCGCGGCGACGCCGTGGGCGACGCGGTGCGAGCGCAGCCCGGGCAGCAGCCGGTCCACGGCGATCCGGCCGGGGCCGGTCAGGGCGAGAGCCACCGCGGACAGGGCGATGAGGAGCTCGTACTCGACGCCCTGCGGGGCGAAGAAGCCGCCACCCCACTTGACGGAGATCGCATTGACCAGCGTGCCGGCGACGGCCGCGGCGGCAAGCGGGGTGAGCAGGCCGAGCACGAGGCCGAGCCCGCCGAGGGTCTCACTGAGTCCGGCCACGACGGCGAACGCCCGGGGCGAGGGGTAGCCGGAGGCGGCGAAGAACTGCCCGGTGCCGTCGACGCCGCCTCCGCCGAACCAGCCGAACAGCTTCTGGGCGCCGTGCGCGGCCATGGTCAGCCCGAGCGCGAGGCGCAGGACGAGCAAGCCGGCGTCGTAGGCGTGGGCGGGGGCCGCCGGAGCCGTCTCCGGCGCGGCGGCGGGGCGGGACAGGGTGACGTCAGGAGTGGTCAAGGTGGGGGCTCCTCGGGTCGGACGGCGGGGCCCCACGACGCTCAGCGGCGGGACCCCCGACTTAACTTGAATCTTCAAGCTAACCCAGATGGGACCGGTGCTACAACTTTCAAGCAGCGGGGGTGGCGCCGACCGGACTGCCGCGTCTACGCGGGTGTGGTTACGTCGGAGGTGGCGGCCCTTCGCCGGCCAAAGGGGCATCACGATGACCGCACGCGACACGGCCCGGCAGGTCCTGGCCGGCCTGGACACCAGCCTGACCGCGGACCTCGAAGCGCTCTACCAGGACCTGCACGCCCACCCCGAGCTGTCCTTCGAGGAGCACCGCACGGCCGCCGAAGTCGCCAGGCGCGCCCGGGACTTGGGGTACGAGGTCACCGAGGGCGTCGGGCGGACCGGTGTCGTGGCCCGACTGGTGAACGGCCAGGGCCCGACCGTCCTGCTGCGCGCCGACTTCGACGCGCTGCCCGTCACCGAGCGGACGGGACTGCCGTACGCCTCGACGAACGAGGGCGTGATGCACGCCTGCGGCCACGACGTGCACGTCACCTGCCTGTTCGGCGCCATGGCACTCCTGGCCGACGCCCACGACCGGTGGTCGGGCACCGTGCTCGCCGTGTTCCAGCCGGCCGAGGAGCTGGGCCAGGGCGCCCAGGCCATGGTCGACGATGGCCTGTACGCCCGGTTCGGCACTCCCGACGTCGTCCTCGGCCAGCACGTGATGTCGATCCCGGCCGGCACCATCGCCTGCCACCCCGGTCTCGCCTTCGCCGCCACCGACGCGCTCGACGTGCGCATGTTCGGGCGCGGAGCGCACGCGTCCATGCCGGAAGCGTCGATCGACCCGGTGGTGATGGCCGCCTCCACCGTGATGCGGTTGCAGACCGTGGTCTCCCGCGAGATCGCCTCCGCGGACCGCGCCGTGGTCACCGTCGGCGCCCTGCAGGCCGGCACCAAGGACAACATCATCCCGGACGAGGCCCGGCTCCAGCTCAACATCCGCACCTACACCCCGCAGGTCCGCCGGACCGTCCTGGGCGCGGTGGAGCGGATCGTCCGCGGCGAGGCGGCGGCCGCGGGGGCGCAGCGGGATCCCGAGATCAGCACCCTGCACACCTTCCCGCTGATGGTCAACGACGAGGAGGCGTGCGCCCGCACCATGGCCGCCATCGGTGATGTGGTCGGCCACGACAGGCTGACCGACCCGGGCGCCTCCTCCGGCAGTGAGGACGTCGGCGTCTTCGGCACCAGCGCGAACGTGCCGGTCTGCTACTGGCTGCTGGGCGGCGTCGATCCCGGCGTCTACGCCAAGGCGGAGGTCGCGAGCACCAGAAGCCGGGACATCCCGCAGAACCACTCGCCCTTCTTCGCGCCCGTCATGCGGCCCACCCTCAGCAACGGCGTCACGGCGCTGACCACCGCGGCCCTCGCGTGGCTCGGCCCGGCCCCGCATTCCGCGTGACCCACCCGCACGGAAGCCGGATCAAGTAGGGTTCCCGACGTGAACACCGGACCGGCGATACGCCACTCACGGATTGGCCACCCGGTGGAGGGCTGATCTCACCGCGGGTGCGGAGAAGGCACCCCCATGGTTCGGCACGCGGACCTCCCCGTGCTCGTGCACCACGACGAGTACGTTTCCGTGCCGAACTACAGTCAGGTCAGCGAATGACAGCCTCGTTCAACCACACCATCATCGCCTCCAAGGACCGCGAAGAGTCGGCCCGCTTCTTCCGCGAGCTGCTGGAAGTGCGGGCAGCGCCCTCCTGGGGCCCGTTCACCAACATCCAGCTCGCCGACGGTGTGCTGCTCCAGTTCGCCGAGCCGCCGGTGGAGATCCAGATGCAGCACTACGCGTTCCTGGTCGACGACGACCTGTTCGACCGGGCGTATCAGCGGCTGCGCGATCACGGCATCGAGCACTGGGCCGACCCGCACCTGCAGCTCCCCGGCGAGATCAACCACGAGCACGGCGGCCGAGGCGTCTACTTCAAAGATCCCGCCGGCCACGGGATCGAGCTGATCACCCGCCCGTATCTGTAACCGGGGCAGAACCGGTCAGGAATGGAGAAGCGCCGGACGCCCGGCCCTCGGTAGCGTGGGCCGGGCCGTGCGGCGATCACGGGGGTGAGCCGCGCGGATTCACCGGCTCCCCGGCCGGAGGGTCCGCGCGGACCAGGTGCGTGGATAATGCCTTGGTTCTCGCGCGGAGCGCGACCCCGGTGAGCGCCGGCCGGACGTGCGTCGCGCCACCCCGGCCCGGCACCGCCGCTCAGGCGGACACCCACGTTGCCGCGAAGGCGGCGCAGCCTCACGGATGGAGACACGATGAGCAAGGCCACGAGGACGGACACCCCGTCGCCCGCGCCGCACGCTGCCGACAGCCACGACATGATCCGCGTGCACGGCGCGCGCGAGAACAACCTCAAGGACGTCAGCATCGAGATCCCGAAGCGGCGTCTGACGGTGTTCACCGGAGTCTCCGGCTCGGGCAAGAGCTCATTGGTGTTCGACACGATCGCCGCCGAGTCGCAGCGGCTGATCAACGAGACCTACAGCGCCTTCGTGCAGGGCTTCATGCCGACCCTGGCCCGGCCCGAGGTCGACGTCCTCGACGGGCTGACGACCGCGATCATCGTCGACCAGCAGCGGATGGGCGGCGACCCCCGCTCCACGGTCGGCACCGCCACCGACGCCAACGCGATGCTGCGCATCCTCTTCAGCCGGCTCGGGCAGCCGCACATCGGCTCGCCCAAGGCGTTCTCCTTCAACGTGCCCTCGATCAGCGGGGCGGGCGCGGTCACCGTGGAACGCGCCGGAAAGACCGTGAAGGAGCGCCGCAGCTTCAGCATCACCGGCGGCATGTGCCCGCGCTGCGAGGGCCGGGGCGCGGTCTCCGACGTCGACCTCACCCAGCTCTACGACGACTCCAAGTCGCTCACCGAGGGCGCGCTGACCATCCCCGGCTACAAGCCGGGCGGCTGGAACTACCGGCTCTACAGCGAGTCCGGCTTCTTCGACGCGGACAAGCCGATCCGCAAGTACACCAAGCAGGAGCTGCAGGACTTCCTGCACCGCGAGCCGACCAGGATGAAGATCGCGGGCATCAACATGACCTACGAGGGTCTGATCCCGAGGATCCAGAAGTCGATGCTCTCCAAGGACCGGGAGGCGATGCAGCCGCACATCCGGGAGTTCGTGGACCGGGCGATCACCTTCACCGACTGCCCCGAGTGCGGGGGCACCCGGCTCAGCGAGGCGGCCCGGTCGTCGCGGATCGGCGACACCAGCATCGCCGACGCCTGCGCGATGCAGATCAGCGACCTGGCCGAATGGGTCCGCGGCCTGGAGGAGCCGTCGATGGCGCCGCTGCTCGCCACGCTGCAGCAGACCCTCGACTCGTTCGTGGAGATCGGCCTCGGCTACCTCTCGCTCGACCGCCCGTCGGGCACCCTGTCGGGCGGCGAGGCGCAGCGCGTGAAGATGATCCGTCACCTCGGTTCCTCGCTCACCGACGTGACCTACGTCTTCGACGAGCCCACCACCGGCCTGCACCCGCACGACATCCAGCGGATGAACGGCCTGCTGCTGCGGCTGCGGGACAAGGGCAACACCGTCCTCGTGGTGGAGCACAAGCCGGAGACCATCGCGATCGCCGACCATGTCGTCGACCTCGGTCCCGGCGCCGGTACGGCGGGCGGCGCCGTCTGCTTCGAGGGCACCGTCGACGGGCTGCGGGCCAGTGACACGCTCACCGGCCGCCACCTCGACGACCGGGCCTCGTTCAAGGAGACGGTGCGCAAGCCCACCGGCACGCTGGAGGTCCGCGGCGCGACCACGCACAACCTGCGCGGCGTCGACGTCGACATCCCGCTCGGCACGCTCGTCGTCGTCACCGGTGTCGCCGGCTCCGGCAAGAGCTCGCTCGTGCACGGGTCGATCCCGGCCGGCGCGGGCGTGGTGTCGGTCGACCAGGGCGCGATCCGCGGCTCGCGGCGCAGCAACCCGGCGACGTACACCGGACTGCTCGACCCGATCCGCAAGGCGTTCGCCAAGGCCAACGGGGTGAAGCCGGCGTTGTTCAGCGCCAACTCCGAGGGCGCCTGCCCCACGTGCAACGGCGCCGGCGTCATCTACACCGACCTGGCGATGATGGCCGGCGTCGCCACCACGTGCGAGGAGTGCGAGGGGAAGCGGTTCGACGCGTCGGTGCTGGAGTACCACCTCGGCGGCCGGGACATCAGCGAGGTGCTGGCGATGCCGGTGGCCGAGGCCGAGGAGTTCTTCGGCGCCGGGGAGGCCCACACGCCGGCCGCGCACCGCGTCCTCGGCCGGCTCGCCGACGTCGGGCTCGGCTACCTCACCCTGGGCCAGCCGCTCACCACGCTGTCCGGCGGCGAGCGGCAGCGGCTCAAGCTGGCCACCCACATGGCCGAGAAGGGCGGCGTCTACGTCCTCGACGAGCCGACCGCCGGTCTGCACCTCGCCGACGTCGAGCATCTGCTCGGCCTGCTCGACCGGCTCGTCGACTCCGGCAAGTCGGTGATCGTCGTCGAGCACCACCAGGCGGTCATGGCGCACGCCGACTGGATCATCGACCTCGGTCCCGGTGCCGGCCACGACGGCGGCCAGGTCGTCTTCGAGGGCACGCCCGCCGACCTCGTCGCCGCCCGCTCCACCCTCACCGGTCAGCACCTCGCGACGTACGTCGGCGCCTGACCGAGGCCCCGGCGACACCGTGGGACGCGTCCGCTCCGACGCGTCCCACCGTGCGGCCCGGGTGCCGGGCGGCCTCAGCCGCGCGGGCGGGAGACGTACCGCAGGGCGGGCGAGATCATCATGCTCACGGCGAAGATGGCGAGTCCGGTGGCCGACAGGGCCGGCATCCGGTCTGTTCCACCGATATACAGCAGGGGCAGCGCGACGATCGCCGCGAGGCTCGACCAGGCTTGGACGCGTGCGGTGCTGTTCATGGGTTTCTCCGTTCCGTGGGTCTACCCGCTGGTCCGGGCGAGCAGGAAGAGCGGCAGACCGACGAGGGCGGTGGTGACGAGTCGTCCGGCTGTCACGAGGTCGGGCGTCACCAGCCGAGAGCGAGGCCGTCGCCACGCGGGTCCGCGCCGCCCATCAGGACGTCGTCGGTGACGCGGATGGCCTGGGCGTGCCCCATCACGCCGTCCCAGCTGCCGACCTCCCGGACCGGGTGGCCCCAGGTGCGCAGTTCGTCCAGCGTCCCGGAGGAGAAGCGGTCCTCCATCCGCAGATCGCGTCGCTCGTCCCCCCAGGTGCGGCCGTACAGCCAGCGGGGCGCGTCGATGGCCGACTGGACGTCCCTGCCGAAGTCCACCACCCGTGTGACCAGGGCGTTCGACGTCTGCGGCTGGCCCTCGCCGCCCATGGTTCCGAAGACGAGGTCCAGGTTCTCGCCGCGGAAGAGCATGCCGGGCATGAGGGTGTGGAAGGTCCGCTTGCCGCGTTCGAGGCGGTTCGGGTGTGCCTCGTCCAAGGAGAAGAACGATCCTCGGTTGTGCATCAGCACCCCGGTCCGGCCCGCGATGAACCCGGAGCCGAACTCGTGGTAGAGGCTCTGGATCACCGAGACCGCGTTGCCTGCCGAGTCCACCACGACGCTGCACGTAGTGTCGCCGCCCATCCGCGCCCCCGGTCCCGCGGGGGCCGGCCGGGGCGCCACCCGCTTGCTCAGTTCGGCCGCGTAGTCCTTGGACAGCAGGTGCCGCAGGGGGATGTCGTGGAAGTCGGGGTCGGTGAGGTACCGGTCGCGGTCGGCGAACGCCAGGCGGGTCGCCTCCACCAGCAGGTGGACGTACTCGGGGCTGCTGTCGGTCATGCCGCCGAGGTCGAAGTTCTCGACGATGTTCAGCGCCATCAGGTGCGCGAACCCCTGCGAGTTCGGCGGGGCCTGGTAGCAGCGGTACCCGGGGTACGTCGTGGAGATCGGTTCGGTCCACTGAAACCGGTGGGCGGCCAGGTCCTCGGTGGTGAGCAGGCCGCCGGCCTGTTGCAGGCTCGTCGCGATCTCCTCGGCCACGGGGCCCTCGTAGAAGCCGGGCCGGCCCTTCTCCGCGACGGTCTCCAGCGTTTCGGCCAGCTGCGGCAGCGCGAGGACGTCCGTCATGATCGGCAGCCGGTCCCGCGGGAGCAGCGTGCTGCGGGTGAGCGGATGGGCGCGGAGGACGTGCGCGACCTCGGCGGCGCAGGCGGCGTAGCTGTCGCAGACGGCGAAGCCCTCGCGGGCGTAGGTGATGGCCGGCTGGAGCAGGCGGGCGAGCGAGAGGCTGCCGAACCGTTCGTGCGCGCCGCACCAGCTGTCGACGGCGCCGGGCACGGTCACCGAGGCGAGCGGCCCCCGGGTCGGGATCTCCCGGTGGTCGCGCTGCCGGAAGTATGGGCGGGTCGCGTGGGCGCCGGCCCGGCCGCTGCCGTTGAGTGCGTGGACCCGGCCCGTGGCGGCGTCGTGGATGAGCCAGAAGGCGTCCCCGCCCGGTCCGGTCATGTGCGGGTAGACCACGCCGAGCGTCGCGTTGATGGCGATCGCGGCGTCCACGGCCGTACCGCCCTCCTGCAACACCTGGAGGCCGGCCGTGGAGGCGAGGTAGTGCGGGGTGCTGACCATCCCGTTGCGTGCCAGCGCCACCGGGCGGGTGGTGCGCGTCATACCGGCTCCTCCGAGACATCAGATTGCATACGATATGAAGTAGGCAGTATTCTCAAAAGTGGACGATCCTCTGTCCAGAGGTCGTACCGAATCTTTCTCCCGGCGCGGCGCACAGACCTCGGCGTGCCGGCCCACCCTCGCGTGACCTCGCTCTTTCGTCTAGCCGCCGATGGCGGACATCGGGCGCCGGGGCTGGAGGAAGGACGGGCCGTCGAGGCCGGCTCCCGCCTTCTTGCCCAGCGTCGCCGCCCGCCACAGGGCGGCGACCTCCTCGTCGGACGCCCCGGAGCGCAGCGCGGTGCGCAGGTCGGTCTCCTCCCTGGCGAACAGGCAGGTGCGGACCTGGCCGTCCGCGGTGAGCCGGGTACGGTCGCAGGCCCGGCAGAAGGGCCGGGTCACCGAGGCGATCACCCCCACCGTGGCCGGTCCGCCGTCGACCAGCCACCGCTCCGCGGGCGCCGAACCGCGCTGCCCCCGCCGCTGCGGGGTGAGGGAGAAGCACGCGGCGAGCTTCCGCAGGATCTCCTCGGCGGTCACCATCTGCTCGCGCTGCCAGCCGTGTTGGGGATCCAGCGGCATCTGCTCGATGAACCGCAGGTGGTAACCGTGCCGGACGGCCCAGGCCAGCAGCTCGGCCGGCTCGTCGTCGTTGATCCCGCGCATCAGCACCGAGTTGATCTTCACCGGTTCCAGCCCGGCCTCGCGTGCCGCGGTCAGCCCGGCCAGCACCTCCCGGTGCCGGTCGCGGCGGGTGAGCGCCTTGAAGCGGTCCGGGCGCAGGGTGTCCAGCGAGACGTTGACCCGGCCGAGCCCGGCCTCGCGGAGCGCGCCGGCGGTGCGGGCCAGCCCGATCCCGTTGGTGGTCAACGACAGCTCCGGCCGCGGGGTGAGCGCGGCGCAGCGGGCGACGATGCCGGCCAGGCCGGGGCGCAGCAGCGGCTCACCACCGGTGAAGCGCACCTCGGTGACACCCAGGCCGGTGACCGCGATACCCACCAGCCGGACCACCTCGTCGTCGGTGAGCAGCCGGGGCCGGGCCAGCCAGGCCAGACCCTCCTCGGGCATGCAGTAGGTGCACCGCAGGTTGCAGCGGTCGGTCAGCGAGACCCGTAGATCGGTGGCGATCCGACCGTGGGTGTCGATCAGCATGGGGTCCTCCCCCCTCGGTGGCGACGCAGGGAGCGGCCGGGCGCCCATGCGCCCGGCCGCTCCTCGTCACAGGGCCTTGAGTTCCTCGGTGATCTCGGCGACGGAGGACTTGGCGTCGCCGAAGAGCATCGACGTCTTGGCGTCGAAGTACAGCTCATTGTCGATGCCGGCGAACCCCGGGTTCATCGAGCGCTTGAGCACGATGACCGACCTGGCGTGGTCCACGTTGAGGATCGGCATCCCGTAGATCGGCGAGCTGGGATTGGAGCGGGCGGCGGGGTTGGTGACGTCGTTGGCGCCGATCACCAGGGCCACGTCGGTGCGGCCGAACTCCCCGTTGATGTCGTCCATCTCCTTGAGCTGCTCGTACGGCACGTCGGCCTCGGCGAGCAGGACGTTCATATGCCCGGGCATGCGGCCGGCGACCGGGTGGATGGCGTGCTTGACCTCCACGCCGCGCTGTTCGAGCAGACCGGCCATCTCGCGTACGGCGTGCTGCGCCTGCGCGACGGCCATGCCGTAGCCGGGGACGACGACCACCTGGCTCGCGTAGGCCATCTGGATGGCGGCGTCGGCCGCGCTGGTCTGCCGTACCGTCTGGTCCGCCGGGCCGCCTCCCGGTCCCGCGGTGGCGCCGGTGCCGCCGAAACCGCCGGCGACGATGGCCGGGATCGAGCGGTTCATCGCCTTGGCCATCAGATCGGTCAGGATGGTGCCGGAGGCGCCGACGATCATGCCCGCGACGATCATCGCCGTGTTGTCCAGCGCCAGGCCGGTGGCCGCGGCGGACAGTCCGGTGAAGGCGTTGAGCAGCGAGATCACCACCGGCATGTCGGCGCCGCCGATCGGCAGCACCACCATCACGCCGAGCACCGCCGCGGAGACCAGCACGCCGATGATGAGCGCCTCGGAGGCGTGCCCCAGGCCGATGCCGACGGCGCAGGCCACCGAGACCAGCAGCAGCGCCAGGTTGAGGGGTTGCTGCCCCCGGCCGAGACCGATCGGCCTGCCGGGCAGGATCTCCTGGAGCTTGCCGAAGGCGATCAGCGATCCCCAGAAGGAGAGCGAGCCGACGATCGCGGCGAACAGCGACGTGACGACGACGTAGCCGGCCTCCGTCGCGTAGCCGTGGCTGTCGCGGAACTCCACCCAGGAGATGAGGGCGACGGCGCCGCCGCCCACTCCGTTGAACAACGCCACCATCTGCGGCATCGCGGTCATCTTGACCCGCCGTGCCGCCGGTACGCCGATCACCGTGCCCAGGACCAGGCCGAACGCGATCAGCAGCCAGTTGCCCGTCCCGGGGGTCAGCAGGGCGGCCACGGTGGCGATCAGCATGCCCGCCGCCGCCGTGAGGTTGCCGCGTACGGCCGTGCGCGGTCCGGTCAGGCCCATCAGGCCATGGATGAACAGGGCGAACGCGACGATGTAGAGAATCGTGATCAGGTCATCCACGGCCGACCGCGTCCTTTCCTGCTCCGGCGCCGTCCGGCGCCTTCTTGAACATGCCGAGCATGCGGTCGGTCACCAGGAACCCGCCGACCACGTTGATCGTGCCGAACACGATCGCGACGACCAGCAGCACCCGCTCGAAGGGGCCCGAGGCGGAGCGGCCGAGCAGGACCAGGCCGCCGAGCAGGACGATGCCGTGGATGGCGTTGGTGCCGGACATCAGCGGGGTGTGCAGGGTGTTGGGCACCTTGGAGATCACCGCGAAGCCGACGAATCCGGCCAGCACCAGGATCGCCAGGTTGGCCAGGAACATCATCGGGCCTCCGTGAGCTGGTCGCTGTGCTGGGTCACACAGCAGGCGGCGAGGATCTCGTCCTCGAGGTCCGGCGCGAACTCGCCGTCGGTCAGCATGAGTTCGAGCAGCGCCTGGACGTTCCGCGCGTACAGTTCGCTGGCGTGCTCGGGCAGCGTCGCCGGCAGGTTCAGCGGGGCAGCCACGGTGACGTCGTGCCACACCACGGTCTCCCCCGGTGTGGTGAGTTCGCAGTTGCCGCCGGCCTCCCCGGCGAGGTCGACGACCACGCTGCCGGGCCGCATCCGCCGCACGGCCTCGGCGGTGACCAGCTTCGGCGCCGGGCGCCCCGGGACCAGCGCCGTCGTGATCACCACGTCGAAGCCGGCGATCGCCTCGGTCAACCGCCGCTGCTGCTCGCCCTGTTCCTCCTCGGTCAGGGCACGGGCGTACCCGCCCTCGCCCGCTGCCTCGACGCCCAGCTCCAGCCACTGCGCGCCGAGCGAGCGGACCTGCTCGGCGACCTCGGGCCGGACGTCGAAGCCGGTGGTGCGGGCGCCGAGACGTTTGGCGGTGGCCAGTGCCTGGAGCCCCGCGACGCCCACACCGAGCACCAGGGCCGTGGCCGGCTTCACCGTTCCGGCGGCCGTGGTGAGCATCGGGAAGAAACGGGTGGAGTTCCGGGCGGCGGCCAGCACCGCCTGGTAGCCGGCGACATTGGCCTGCGAGGAGAGCGCGTCCATGGACTGCGCGCAGGAGATACGCGGAACGGCCTCCATCGCGAAGCCGGCGACGCCGGCCAGACGGAGCTGCTCGGCGATCTCCGGCCTGGTCAGCGGCGCCAGGAAGCCGATCACGGCGGATCCGGGGCTCAGCAGGCCGATCTCGTGGGGCGCCGGCGGGTTCACCTTGACCACGACGTCGGCCGCCCACGGTTCCCCGATGGTGGCCCCGGACTGCTCGTACTGCTCGTCGGGGATCAGTGCCCCGGCTCCGGCCCCGGCCTCCACCACGACGGAGAGGCCCGCGGCGCGCAGCCGTTCGACGACTTTGGGCACCAGCGCGACGCGGCGTTCGCCCGTCGCGCTCTCCCGGGGGACTCCGATCAGCGTCATGTTCCTCTTCCCGGCTGCGAGGGGGCGGGGCGTCGGCCGTCGGACGGCGTGCCGCCGTCCGGTACGGACCAGGCCGCGGCGAGCCTGTTCACGGTCTCGGCGGCGGTGGCGGGCGCGATGCCGCGTCCCACGGCGACACCCAGCAGGTAGGTGGTGAGCGGTGCGGCCGGGCGGGCGACCTGGTGGGCGACGTTCTTCGCGACGTCCAGCACCTCGTCCCGGTCCAGCGCGTCCCGGCTCACTGCGAGTTCACCGGCCACCTGGGCGATCCATCTCTCCAGGGGGTTCACGCGTCACACCGCCTGCCGGGCCAGTGCCGCGGCCTCGGTCGGGGTCTTGCCGACCTTGACGCCCGCGGCCTCCAGGGCCTCCTTCTTCGCCTGGGCGGTACCGGAGGAACCCGAGACGATGGCGCCCGCGTGGCCCATGGTCTTGCCCTCCGGCGCGGTGAAGCCCGCGACGTAGCCCACGACCGGCTTGGTCACGTTCTCCTTGATGAACGCCGCGGCCCGCTCCTCCGCGTCGCCGCCGATCTCACCGATCATCACGATCAGGTCGGTGTCCGGGTCGTCCTGGAACGCCTTCAGCGCGTCGATGTGCGTGGTGCCGATGATCGGGTCACCACCGATGCCCACACAGGTGGAGAAGCCGATGTCCCGCAGCTCGTACATCATCTGGTACGTCAGCGTGCCCGACTTCGACACCAGACCGATCCGGCCCGGCTTGGTGATGTCGGCCGGGATGATGCCCGCGTTCGACTGACCCGGCGTGATCAGACCCGGGCAGTTCGGGCCGATGATCCGCGTCTTGTTGCCCTTCTTGCCGGCGTACGCCCAGAACGCGGCCGTGTCGTGCACCGCGACACCCTCGGTGATGACCACCGCGAGCGGGATCTCCGCGTCGATCGCCTCGATCACCGCGTCCTTGGTGAACTTCTCCGGCACGAAGATCACTGTGACGTCGGCGCCGGTCTTCTCGACGGCGTCCTTCACGGACCCGAAGACCGGCACCTCGGTGCCGTCGAAGTCCACGCTCTGACCCGCCTTGCGCGGGTTCACGCCACCGACGATGTTCGTGCCCGAGGCCAGCATGCGACGCGTGTGCTTCTGGCCCTCGGAGCCGGTCATGCCCTGGACGATGACCTTGGATTCCTTGGTGAGGAAGATAGCCATGGTGTTCTGTGACCTCGTCCCTTACTTCGCGGCAGCAGCCAGCTCGGCGGCCTTGTCGGCCGCGCCGTCCATGGTGTCCACCCGCTGCACGAGCGGGTGGTTGCGGTCGTCCAGGATCTGGCGACCCAGCTCGGCGTTGTTGCCGTCCAGACGTACGACCAGCGGCTTGGCGACCTCTTCGCCCTTGGACTCCAGCAGCTCCAGAGCCTGCACGATGCCGTTGGCGACCGCGTCGCACGCCGTGATGCCGCCGAACACGTTGACGAACACGGACTTCACGTCCGGGTCACCCAGGATGATCTCCAGGCCGTTCGCCATCACCTCGGCCGAGGCACCGCCGCCGATGTCGAGGAAGTTGGCCGGCTTGACGCCCTTGTGGGCCTCACCCGCGTAGGCCACGACGTCCAGGGTCGACATGACCAGACCCGCGCCGTTGCCGATGATGCCGACCTCACCGTCGAGCTTGACGTAGTTGAGGTTCTTCTCCTTGGCGGCCGCCTCGAGCGGGTTGGCCGCGGCCCGGTCGTGGAGCTCCTCGAACTCGGGGTGACGGAACTCCGCGTTGTCGTCCAGCGACACCTTCCCGTCGATAGCGACGATCTCGCCCTCGCCGGACCTGACCAGCGGGTTGACCTCGACCAGGAGCGCGTCGGAGGCGACGAAGGCCTGCCACAGCAACCGCAGTACCCCGGCCACCTGGTCGGCGACGTCGGCCGGGAAGGCGGCCTTCTCGACGATCTCGCGGGCCTTGTTCTCCGTCACGCCCTCGTGCGCGTCCACCGGGACCTTCGCCAGGGCCTCGGGCTTGGTCGCGGCGACCTCCTCGATGTCCATGCCGCCCTCGACGGAGGCCATGGCCAGGAAGGTGCGGTGGGTGCGGTCGAGAAGGAACGAGACGTAGTACTCGTCCCGGATGTCGGCCGTGGGGGCCAGCATCACCTTCTGGACCGTGTGGCCCTTGATGGCCATGCCGAGGATGTCCGTCGCGCGGGCGACGGCCTCGTCCGGGGTGGCGGCCGGCTTGACACCACCGGCCTTGCCGCGGCCACCGACCTTCACCTGGGCCTTGACGACCGCCCGGCCGCCCAGGCGCTCGGCCGCCGCGCGGGCGGCCTCGGGCGTGTCGACGACCTCGCCGGCCGGTACCGGCACACCGTGCTTGGCGAAGAGATCTCGTGCTTGGTACTCGAACAGGTCCATTGAAGTGGCCTCCCAAAGCCGCTCACGGAAGCGTCGGCGGCACTGCGAGCATAAAGTCAACTGAATACTGTATGCAATAGCTGAGACTCCCTACCCCGCACACGGCCTCGGGCCCTGGACACCACGCGACAGCATTGCATACAGTATTCAGCCTCCTACTGAGAGGAGTCCATCGTGAAGATCGCGGTCCTCGGAGCCGGTGCGATCGGTGCGTACGTCGGGGCGGCACTGCACCGGGGCGGCGCCGAGGTGCATCTGGTCGCCCGCGGTGATCATCTGCGGGCCATGCGGGCCGACGGAGTACGGGTGCTGAGCCCCCGCGGTGACTTCGTCGCCCGGCCGCACGCCACGGACGACCCGGCCGAAGTCGGTCCGGTCGACTACGTCTTCCTCGGCCTGAAGGCCCACTCCTACCCGTCGTGCGGGCCGCTCATCAAGCCGCTGCTCGCCGACCACACGGCCGTCGTGGCCGGCCAGAACGGCATTCCGTGGTGGTACTTCCACCAGCTCGCCGGGCCCTACGAGGGCCGGCGGGTGGAGGCGGTCGACCCGGACGGCGCCACCAGTGCCGTCCTGGCGCCGGAGAGGGCCATCGGCTGCGTCGTCTATCCGGCGACCGTCATCGAGTCCCCGGGAGTGATCCGGCATCTGGAGGGCACCCGGTTCTCCCTCGGCGAGCCCGGGGGCCAAGTCTCCGAACGCGGCACGGCGTTGAGCCAGGCCCTGATCGCCGGCGGGCTGAAGGCCCCGGTCGAACCGAACCTGCGCGACGACATCTGGATCAAGCTGATGGGCAACGTCGTGTTCAACCCGCTCAGCGCGCTCACCAGAGCGACGATGGCCGAGATCTGCCAACACACCCAAACCCGGCGCCTGGTCGTCCAGTTGATGGAGGAGACCCTCGACATCGCGGCGCGAGTGGGCAGTACGCCGGACATATCGATCGAGAAGCGGCTGCGCGGCGCCGAGGGGGTCGGGCACCACAAGACCTCGATGCTCCAGGACCTGGAGGCCGGCAAGCCGCTCGAACTCGACGCCATCGTGACCGCGGTGGTGGAGCTCGCCGACATCACCGGCGCGGAGGCGCCCACGCTGCGCGCCGTCCACGCGGCCACCGACCTGCTGGCGCAGTGCAGTTCACAGGGCAGCACCGCACGGAACGGCGCCGCGCCGGGAGCCGTACCCGCCTGAGCCGGGCCGCCGCCACCGGCTCCCCCCAGCGCCGCACACGGACCACCGCCTCATCTCCCCGTCGCCACGAGGGAAGATGAGGCGGTGGTGTCGGAAACGGACCAGTCAGTCGCCGGCGGTCTCGCCCGTCCGGACGGCCGGCTTCAGCGCGGCGACGATCACGGGGGACAGCCCCTCCGCTCCCCCGTCGACGAACTCGGCCAGCCTCGCGCGCATCCTCGGGTCCCAGAACCGCTGGATGTGTCCCGCGACCGCCTCGGCGGCCAGCTCGTCCGGCAGGTGCCCGAAGGCCGCGGCGATGTCGTTCGCCATCCGCTGTTCCGGTGGCACGGCGCCCGCCATCTCAGTCCACCACCGCGTGCCGGTCGTCCCGGAGCCGATCGGCTGCGTGCCCGGCGAGCGGGTGGGCGAGTCCGACCTGCACGGCGGTCACTTTGTACTCCGGGCAGTTGGTCGCCCAGTCCGAGTTCTCCGTGGTCACCACGTTGGCGCCGGTCACGGGATGGTGGAAGGTGGTGTACACGACCCCCGGCGGCATCCGGTCGGACACCTGGGCCCGCAGGGACGTCTGCCCGACGCGGCTGGTCAGCGTCACCATGTCGCCGTCGCCGATGCCGCGCACCTCGGCGTCGTGCGGGTGCAGTTCCAGCAGGTCCTCGGGGTGCCAGGCCACGTTGCCCGTACGGCGGGTCTGCGCCCCGACGTTGTACTGGCTCAGGATGCGCCCCGTGGTCAGGACGAGCGGGAAGCGGGAGGTTGTCCGCTCGTTGGTCGGCAGATAGGTGGTGACCACGAACTTCCCCTTGCCGCGGACGAATGCGTCCACGTGCATGGTCGGCGTGCCCTCCGGCGCCTCCTCGTTGCACGGCCACTGGATGCTGCCGAGCTTGTCGAGGGAGGCGTAGGAGATACCGCGGAAGGTCGGGGTGACCTGGGCTATCTCGTCCATGATCTGGCCCGGGTGGTCGTACTCCATGGGGTAGCCCATGGCGGCGGCGATCTCGCAGACGATCTGCCACTCGTGCTTGCCGGTCTTCGGCTTCATCACCGCGCGCACGCGGTTGACCCGGCGTTCGGCGTTGGTGAACGTGCCGTCCTTCTCCAGGAACGAGGCGCCCGGCAGGAAGACATGGGCGAACTTGGCCGTCTCGTTGAGGAAGAGGTCCTGCACCACGACCAGTTCCATGGCTTCGAGCGCGGCGGTGACGTGCTTGAGGTTCGGGTCGGACTGGGCGATGTCCTCGCCGTGCACGAACAGGCCGCGGAAGGAGCCGTCGATCGCCGCGTCGAACATGTTGGGGATCCGCAGTCCGGGTTCGGCGAGGATCGTGCGGCCCCACAGGTCCTCGAAGACGGTGCGGACCGCGTCGTCGGAGACATGGCGGTAGCCGGTGAACTCGTGCGGGAAGGAACCCATGTCGCACGAGCCCTGCACGTTGTTCTGCCCGCGCAGCGGGTTGACGCCGACGCCGTCGCGGCCGATGTTGCCGCACGCCATCGCCAGGTTCGCCATACCCATGACCATGGTGGAGCCCTGGCTGTGCTCGGTGACGCCGAGCCCGTAGTAGATGGCCCCGTTGGGCGCCTGCGCGTACAGCCGGGCGGCGGCCTTCAGATCCTCGGAGGGCACACCGGTGATGGGCTCGGTGGCCTCCGGGCTGTTCTCCGGACGGGAGACGAACTCCGCCCACTCGTCGAACCCTTCGCAGCGGTCCGCCACGAAGGACTTGTCGACCAGGTCCTCGGTGACCACCACGTGCGCCATGGCGTTGATGACGGCGACGTTGGTGCTCGGGGTGAGCTGGAGGTGGTGTGCCGCCTCGATGTGCGGTGAGCGCACCAGGTCGATGCGGCGCGGGTCGATCACGACGAGCTGGGCGCCCTCGCGCAGCCGGCGCTTCATCCGCGAGGCGAAGACCGGGTGGCCGTCGGTGGGGTTGGCGCCGATCACCACGATCACGTCGGCCTGGGCCACCGAGCGGAAGTCCTGTGTGCCGGCCGACTCGCCGAAGGTCTGCTTCAGCCCGTATCCCGTCGGGGAGTGACAGACCCGGGCACAGGTGTCGACATTGTTGTTGCCGAAGGCCGCCCGGACCATCTTCTGGACGACGTACACCTCCTCGTTGGTGCAGCGCGAGGAGGTGATGGCGCCGATCGCGCCGGAGCCGTGGCGCTCCTGGATGGAGCGCATCCCCCGGGCGACCGTGCGGATGGCCTCGTCCCACTCGACCTCGCGCCACGGGTCGGTGATCCTCTGCCGGACCATGGGCTTGAGGATCCGGTCGGGGTGGGTCGCGTAGCCGAAGGCGAAGCGGCCCTTCACACAGGAGTGCCCCTCGTTCGCCCCGCCGTCCTTGTAGGGCACCATTCGGACCAGTTCGTCACCGCGCAGCTCCGCCTTGAAGGAGCAGCCGACGCCGCAGTACGCGCAGGTCGTGACCACCGAGCGGGTCGGCATGCCGAGTTCGACGACCGACCGCTCCTGGAGCGTCGACGTCGGGCAGGCCTGGACGCACGCGCCGCACGAGACGCACTCGGAGTCCATGAACAGCTCGCCCGCGCCGGGTGAGACCTTGGAGTCGAATCCCCGGCCCTCGATGGTCAGCGCGAAGGTGCCCTGCACCTCGCCGCAGGCCCGCACGCAGCGGGAGCAGACGATGCACTTGGACGGGTCGAAGTCGAAGTACGGGTTGCTCCGGTCGGCCTCGGCGTCCAGGTGGTTCTCGCCCTCGTACCCGTACCGGACCTGGCGCAGCCCGACGACGCCGGCCATGTCCTGCAACTCGCAGTCGCCGTTGGCCGGGCAGGTCAGGCAGTCCAGCGGGTGGTCGGAGATGTACAGCTCCATGACGCCCTGGCGCAGCTTCTCCACCTTGGGCGTCTGGGTGCGCACCCGCATGCCGTCGGCGACCGGCGTGGTGCAGGACGCCGGGGTGCCCCTGCGGCCGTCGATCTCGACGACACACAGCCGGCAGGATCCGAACGCGTCGAGGCTGTCGGTGGCGCACAGCTTGGGTATGTCGATGCCGGCGAGCGCCGCCGCGCGCATCACCGACGTGCCCTCGGGGACCGTGACGGGCATTCCGTCCACTTCGACCGACACGGTCGGCTCCCCGGGCCTTTCGGGGGTTCCGAAGTCGGGTTCCTTGAGAAGGGTCATACCGTGTCCTCCGTCCTCGCGCCGCTCGACCGCGCGGTGCGCACCGCCGTGCGTGCGTCGCGGGCGAGGAAGTCGTCAGAGAAGTGTGTGATGGCGCTGCGCACCGGCATCGGCGTCAACCCGCCCATGGCGCACAGCGAACCGTCGGTCATCAGCTCGCAGAGGTCTTCGAGCAGGGCGAGGTTGTCGTCGCGGTCCTCGCCCGCCACGATCCGGTCGATCACCTCGACCCCGCGTACCGAACCGACGCGGCAGGGCGTGCACTTGCCGCACGACTCCACGGAGCAGAACTCCATCGCGAAACGGGCCTGCGCGGCCATGTCCACGGTGTCGTCGAAGACCACGACGCCGCCGTGGCCGAGCATCGCGCCGGCCTCGGCGAACGCCTCGTAGTCCATCGGCAGGTCGAACATGGAGGCCGGCAGGTAGGCGCCCAGCGGTCCGCCGACCTGCACCGTGCGCACCGGGCGTCCGGAGAGCGTGCCGCCGCCGTAGTCCTCGACCAGTTCGCGCAGGGTGACGCCGAACGCCGTCTCCACGATGCCCCCGCGCGCGATGTTGCCGCCGAGCTGGAAGACCTGGGTGCCTCGCGAGCGCTGCACGCCGAGTTCCTGGTAGGCCTGCGCGCCGCGCGCCATGATCACCGGCACGGTGGCGAGGGTGAGGACGTTGTTGACGACGGTCGGCTTGCCGAAGAGTCCCTCCAGCGCGGGGATGGGCGGCTTCGAGCGGACCATGCCCCGCTTGCCCTCCAGGCTCTCCAGCATGGAGGTCTCCTCGCCGCAGATGTACGCGCCGGCACCGACCCGGACGTGCAGGTCGAAGGTGAGGTCGGTGCCGAGGATCCGCTCTCCGAGCCAGTTGTTCCCGCGCGCGATGTCGATCGCGGCGCGCATCGTGGCCACGGCGTCGGGGTATTCCGACCGGATGTAGACGTAGCCCTCGCGCGCCCCGACCGCGTGCGCGGCGATCGTCATGCCCTCGATCAGCATGAACGGGTCGCCCTCCATGACCATGCGGTCCGCGAAGGTCCCGCTGTCCCCCTCGTCGGCGTTGCAGCAGACGAACTTCAGCTCGTCGGAGCACTCGGAGACGGTCTTCCACTTGACGCCGGCCGGGAATCCGGCGCCGCCCCGGCCACGCAGGCCGGACTCGGTGACCTCGGCGATCACCTCGGCGCGGGGCAGCCCGAGCGCGCACCGCAGCCCGGCGAGGCCGCCGTGCCGCAGGTAGTCGTCGGTGGAGAGGGGGTCGGTGATCCCGATCCTGGCGAACGTGACCCGCTTCTGCCGTGCCAGCCACGGCAGTTCGTCGACGACGCCGAGCCGCAGCGGATGGTCCCCGCCGTCGAGGAGGCCCGCGGCGAGGAGGCTCTCCACGTCCGAGGGGGTCACCGGTCCGTAGCCGACCCGGCCGGCGGGTGTCACCACCTCGACGAGCGGCTCCAGCCAGAGCATGCCGCGGGAGCCGTTGCGCACCACTTCGACGGGCCGGTCCTGGCCGGCGGCGGCCTGTCGGAGGGCGTCCGCGACCGCGTCCGCTCCCACGGACCGTGCCGCCGAGTCGCGGGGGACGTACACCGTCACCGGAGAGTGGGAAGTCATCGTCACGGCGACACCGCCTCGTCGAGGATCGAGCGCAGGCGCTCCACGTTCACGCGTCCGTGCAGGGCGTCGTTCACCTGGATGGACGGCCCCAGCGCGCAGTTGCCGAGGCAGAAGACCTGTTCCACGGTGACCGAGCCGTCCGCCGCCGTCTCCCCCGGTGCGAGGCCGACCCGGTCGCGGGCACAGGCCACCAGGGCGTCCGCGCCGAGGGCCTGGCAGGCCTCGGCCCGGCAGATGCGCACGGTGGTGCGGCCCGCCGGTTCGCGGCGGAAGTCGTGGTAGAAGGAGACCACCCCGTGCACGTCCGCCCGGGACAGGTTGAGTTCGTCGGCGAGCAGCGCGACGCACTCCTGCGGCACATGGCCGAGTTCCGCCTGGATGGCGTGCAGTATCGGCAGCAGCGCGCCGCGTTGGCCGCGATGGGCGGCCACGATCGCGCTGATCGCGGCTCGCACCGGTACGTCACTCACGCTTGTGGTCATGATCGCCCCCAGTCACCGGCATGCGCGGAAGTCGAGCGCGAGGCCCTCGCCGCTGTCGTACGAGTTTGGTTTCGCGAACACATGAACCCTTGCCCCTCGTCTGCGGATGCGCAGAGGCGGTGACCAGCGGCACAGCCGCTTCCGCCGACCCGGTCGGTGCACGGACAACGCTCCGCAGCATAATCGCCTACTTACAGTTTGTATACAGTGTTCAGGCTCATGGAGCGCGCCGTTCCAGGCCCCACGAGACACCGTGAGCCGGCGACTACACGCGCACCTCGGCGCCGACCGGCTGGGCCACCGCCACACCCGGGGCCGGCAGTGCGGCCAGCCACGGCAGCACCGCGCCCAGCACGGTGCTGATCCCGCCACCGCTCGGCCCGAGCATCGCGCCCGCCGGCACCAGGACGGGGTCGGCGCGGACGGTGGACGACGCGCTGCCGCGCGGTCCCTCCCCGTCAGGGCGTGCGGGCACGAACAGCCCGGGGGCGTCGGCCGGCACCAGCCAGAGGGTCAGTCCGTCGCGCCCGTCGGCCGGCCGGGAGGACCACACGTAGCTGTCGGCCTCCCCCGCCCCGACCACGTTGTGCTTCCGGGCGCGCAGCGCCACCACGTCCCCCGTGTGCGTCGCCGTCGAGGGCGGACCGGGAGGCGCGCCGTGCTCACCGGACTCGACGGCCTCCGCCAGGGCGAGGGTGCTCAGGTGGTGCCCGGTGGCGATCTTCCGGCGCACCCAGTGGATGCCGTGGGCCTCGATGACCGCGACGGCGGCGTAGTGGGACCTGAGCACGGCGCCGGTGGCCGGGCAGGCCCGGGACACCTCGGCCACCACCTCGGCGGCCTCCGCCAGACCGAGTCCCTGTCCGCCGAGGCCGGCGGAGACGGTGAGCGCCAGCAGCCCGGAGTGCCCCAGCGCGGCGACCGAGGCCCGGGGGAACACGCCGTGCGTGCGGACCCGTTCGGCCCCGGGCTCGATGACGCTGCTCATGGCGTGGGAGAGAGCGGTGCGGTACGACATGGGGCGGCCCCTTGAAGTCACTTCAACGCAGATTGCATACAGTATGCTCTCTAGCGGGAGCGCCGACCACCCCCGAGTGCGCGAATCCGCCGCCTGAGCAAAATCACGCGCAGGCGACTGGACAGCCGCCACCCGGTCGGCCGATGATTGCATACAGTATTCGTTGCCTGTATGCAGGACGCGTCCGATTCAGGACGTCCGTGTTCAGAACGCCGGCATTCAGGAGGGGAGGGCTCGGCGACTCCCGTACGGCCAGACGCACCAAACCGTGTACAAGTGAGGTGATCCCCATGACCAGGGCTCTTGAGGGCGTGCGCGTCCTCGACATGACACACGTCCAGTCAGGCCCCTCCGCCACCCAGTTGCTCGCCTGGCTCGGTGCGGACGTCGTCAAGCTGGAAGCGCCCACCGGCGACATCACCCGCAGGCAGCTGCGGGACCTCCCCGACGCCGACTCCCTCTACTTCACGATGCTCAACTGCAACAAGCGCAGCATCACCCTCAACACCAAGACGGAACGCGGCAAGGAGCTGCTCACCGAGCTGATCCGGCGCTCCGACGTCATGGTCGAGAACTTCGGACCGGGCGCCGTCGACCGCATGGGCTTCACCTGGGACCGCATCCAGGAGATCAACCCGCGGATCGTCTACGCCTCCATCAAGGGGTTCGGCGAGGGCCCGTACACCACCTTCAAGGCGTACGAGGTCGTCGCACAAGCCATGGGCGGCTCGATGGCGACCACGGGCTTCGAGGACGGCCCGCCGACGGCCACCGGCGCGCAGATAGGCGACTCGGGGACCGGGGTCCACCTCGTCGCCGGCATCCTCGCGGCGCTCTTCCAGCGCGAGCGCACCGGGCGCGGCCAGCGGGTCAACGTGGCCATGCAGCACGCGGTGCTCAACCTCTGCCGGGTAAAGCTGCGCGACCAGCAGCGCCTGGCGCACGGCCCGCTCGCCGAGTACCCGAACGAGGACTTCGGCGAGGAAGTGCCGCGCTCGGGGAACGCCTCCGGCGGCGGCCAGCCCGGCTGGGCCGTCAAGTGCGCGCCGGGAGGCCCCAACGACTACGTGTACATCGTGGTGCAGCCGCCCGGCTGGAAGCCCATCACCGAGCTGATCAACCGCCCGGAACTGGCCGAGGACCCCGACTGGGCCAGCCCCGAGGCCCGGCTGCCCAAGCTGGACAAGATGTTCCAGCTGATCGAGGAGTGGAGCAGCACCCTGCCCAAGTGGGAGGTGCTTGAGGCCCTCAACTCCCACGGCATCCCCTGCGGCCCGATCCTGTCCACCAAGGAGATCATCGAGGACCGGTCGCTGGCCGCCAACGAGATGATCGTCCCGGTCGAGCACCCCGAGCGCGGCACCTTCAAGACCGTCGGCTCGCCCCTGAAGCTGTCCGACTCCCCCGTGACCATCACCAGCTCCCCGCTGCTCGGCGAGCACAACGAAGAGGTCTACGCCGGCGAACTGGGCCTCGACGACGAGGAACTGAAGCTCCTCAAGACGAACGGAGTGATCTGAGCGATGCCCCTGAACCATGCCTCAGCCGACCGCGACACCGTGGCGAAGGTGCTCGCCACCGTGCGCGCCGAGGGCCGCAGCGCCCTGACCGCGCCCGAGGGCAAGCGGATCGCCGACGCGTACGGCATCGCCACCCCCGGCGAGGCCCTGGCACGCGACGCGGACGAGGCGGTGGCCCACGCCGGCGCCTTCGACGGGCCGGTCGTCCTGAAGATCGTCTCTCCCGACATCCTGCACAAGACCGACGCCGGCGGGGTGGTCGTCGGTCTGCACACGGCCGACGAGGTGCGTGCGGCGTTCGACCGGATCATCGCCAACGCCAAGAAGTACGACCCCAAGGCCCGGATCACCGGCGTGCAGGTGCAGCAGATGCTGCCGCCGGGCCAGGAGGTCATCATCGGGGCGGTCACCGACCCCACCTTCGGCAAGGTCGTCGCCTTCGGTCTGGGCGGGGTGCTGGTCGAGGTCCTCAAGGACGTGACCTTCCGGCTGGCGCCGGTCGCCGAGGACGAGGCGGCCTCCATGCTCGACTCGATCGGGGCGGCCGAGATCCTGCGCGGCGTGCGCGGCGCCCCCGCGGTGGACCGCGAGGCGCTGGCCGAGCAGATCCGCAGGGTCTCGCAACTGGTCACGGACTTCCCGGAGATCGCCGAGGTGGACCTCAATCCGGTGATCGCCACGCCCGAGGGCGCGCTCGCGGCCGACATCCGCGTGATCCTCGCCGAGAACGCGCCGGCCGCGCGGCCGAAGTACAGCCGTGAGGAGATCCTGACGGCGATGACGCGGCTGATGCAGCCGCGGTCGGTGGCGGTGATCGGCGCCTCCTCCGAGGCCGGCAAGATCGGCAACTCGGTGATGCGCAACCTCATCGACGGCGGGTTCGCGGGCGACATCCACCCGGTCAACCCGAAGGCCGACGAGATCGAGGGCCGCAAGGCGCACGCCTCCGTCCTCGACATCCCGGGCGAGGTGGACGTGGCCGTCTTCGCGATCCCGGCGAAGTTCGTGCCCACCGCGCTGGAGGAGGTCGGCGCCAAGGGCATACCCAACGCCGTCCTGATCCCGTCCGGATTCGCCGAGACCGGCGAGCACGAACTCCAGGAGCGGATCGTCGCCATCGCCCGGGAGCACGGCGTACGGCTGCTGGGACCGAACATCTACGGCTACTACTCGCCGTGGCAGGACCTGTGCGCCACGTTCTGCACGCCGTACGACGTCAAGGGCCCGGTGGCGCTGACCTCCCAGTCCGGCGGCATCGGCATGGCGATCCTCGGCTTCGCCCGCACCACCAAGACCGGTGTCTCCGCGATCGTGGGCCTCGGCAACAAGTCGGACATCGACGAGGACGACCTGCTCACCTACTTCGGCGAGGACCCGAACACCAAGTGCATCGCGATGCACCTGGAGGACCTCAAGGACGGCCGGGCGTTCGTCGAGGCCGCCCGCGAGACCGTGCCGAAGAAGCCGATCGTGGTGCTCAAGGCCGGGCGCACCTCGGCCGGAGCGAAGGCCGCCGGCTCCCACACCGGAGCCCTGGCCGGCGACGACGCCGTCTACGACGACATCCTGCGGCAGGCCGGCGTGATCCGCGCCCCGGGCCTGCACGAGATGCTCGAGTACGCGCGGGCGCTGCCCGTCCTGCCCACCCCGCAGGGCGAGAACGTCGTCATCATCACCGGTGCCGGCGGCTCCGGCGTGCTGCTCTCCGATGCCTGCGTGGACAACGGGCTGAGGCTGATGGAGATCCCGGACGACCTCGACGAGGCGTTCATGCGGTACATCCCGCCGTTCGGCGCGGCCGGCAACCCGATCGACATCACGGGTGGCGAGCCGCCCACCACCTACGAGGCGACGATCCGCCTCGGCCTGGAGGACCCGCGGGTGCACGCCCTGATCCTCGGCTACTGGCACACCATCGTCACCCCGCCGATGGTGTTCGCCGAACTGACCGCGCGCGTGGTCGCCGAGGCGCGGGCCAAGGGGATCCACAAGCCGGTGGTGGCCTCGCTCGCCGGGGACACCGAGGTGGAGGCGGCCAGCGCCTACCTGTTCGAGCGCGGGGTCGTCGCCTACCCCTACACCACCGAACAGCCGGTGGCCGCTCTCGGCGCCAAGTACCGCTGGGCCAGGGCCGCCGGACTGCTTCCGGCTGACGGGTAACCGCGGACGGGTTCATCAGACGGCCAGGGGGCGCCACCTTCGCGGTGGCGCCCCCTGGCCGTTCGGTGCAGGCGCGTGGCCGCGCCCGGCGTCACTCCTCGGAGCCGGCGCGCTCGTGGTAGGTGACGCGGGTCTGCTCCGTGTGCGCCCGCATCAGCTGCTGCGCGCGCTGCTCGTCCCCCGCCTCGATCGCGTCGATCAACTCGCGGTGCTCGCGCCAGGAGTGCTCGCCGCGGGTCCGCGCGATGGGCGTGTAGAACCAGCGCATGCGGCGGTCCACCTGTGCGGACAGTTCGGCGAGCACGGAGTTCGCCGCGAGTTCCATGACGTACGAGTGGAAGGCGGCGTTGGCGACGACCACCGCGTCGACGTCGTCGGACCGCAGGGCCCGCTCGCCCTCCTCGCACAACTCACGCAACCGCGCCGGCGCCTCATCTCCGGCACCAGCCGCCGCCAGCCGCGCCGCCTCGGCCTCCAACAGGCCGCGCACGACGAGCAGTTGGTCGGCCTCGTCCTCGGTGGGCTCGTGCACGAACGCGCCCTGGGCCGGGCGCAGATCGACCCATCCCTCGGTGTTGAGCCGCTGGAGCGCCTCGCGCACGGGCTGGCGGGAGACGCCGAGCTGCCCGGCGAGCTCGGTCTCGATCAGGTGCTGACCGGGCTTGAGCACCCGGGTGATGATGAGTTCGAGCAGGGCCTCGTAGACCCGCTCGCGCAGCGGGCCCGGCCGCTCCAGCTTCGGCACGGTTCCACTCGGCAAACCCGCGGAGAGCATGGCTTCCATCCCCTGATCAGCGGCCCGACCGAGCCTGGGAGTGAGATTGACTTTCGTCTACAGTCTACCGACGCACCGCCCCGCACAGGACTCACACCGACAGTGACCCAGTTCACATCATCCGGGAGTCGCGGACTACCGGACGGCGCCGGCGCCACCGGGTACCCACCCTCGCGACGGGCGGTTTTCGCCCCGGGGTCGCGGGCAGGCGGATGGGTGAGCGCCGGCGAAAGGACCGACATGAGCGCCGGAGAGAAGGCCAGGGCCACGACCGAGCAGGTGCTCGGGAAGGCCGTGAGGAAGGTGGCGCACGCGCTCCACAACGAGACCACGGCGGCCAAGGGAGCCGCACTGGAGGCCCGGGGCAAGGCCCGAGCCGCCAAGGAACGGTCGAAGAGCGGCCTCGGGAACTGAGCACGCGCGCCCGCGCGCACGGACGGGGGCGCGGCGCACCACCGCGGATTGACGCCGGACCGGGCGCGACGCGGTGAACCGAACAGGATCCACGACACGACGCCGTCCGACGCGACGGCATGACGGAGGGGGCCGGCAGCCCGTACCGCCGGCCCCCTCCGTCATGCCGCGAGGGCGCTCGTCCGCAGGGGGCGGCGCGGTGCGACCGGGGTGTCCGCGAGTCCGACGCGGTAGGTGGTCCTGGTGGAGTCGACGAGGGGCTCGCCGAGCGTGATCCGTCCGCTGGAGTGCAGCATGTCGCACACCTCCGTGGGCAACGCCACGTAGCAGCTCCCCCGGCCGGTGCGGCGGTCGAACGACTGCCAGTAGCTGTACCTGCGGCGTCCGCCCGCGTGCACGGTGAGGAACACGAGCGTGGCCGGGTCGGAGATGATGCGCAGGAGGTCAGCACCCGTGGGGCTGAGGGGGGCACCGGCACGGCTGTGGTGGTGCAGGACGACGGCGTGGGCCGGGCCGGATATGGACTGCATCAGCGGGGGCCTTCCTCGATGCTGGGACTGAAGATCACTTACCCAGCTCGGGCGATGTTGATCTCTCTTTCCCGCGGCATTTTCCTGCATGTCACTGACAATGCGGCGGCGACACGCCGCACTGGTGTCCGGTCCGCCACGGCTCGCGATCACGCGACGGCCCCGCGGGACGCGGGCCAGGAACACCGCCCCACGCGAATCCTTGCTAGCGCCTTCAACCTCGGGGATACTGAATACAGTATTCCCGAAGCCATTCGTGACGTTCAGGGAGGATCCCGACCATGACCAACGCTTCCTTGCCGGAAACAGGGCTGGGGGACACGGACGATCCGGCCGCTCTCACCGACGGGATCCACCTGGTCGTCGAAGCGCTCAAGCGCAACGGCGTCAAGAACATCTACGGCGTCGTCGGCATCCCGATCACCGATCTGGCGCGCGTCGCGCAGGCGTCGGACATGCGTTACATCGGCTTCCGCCACGAGAGCGACGCCGGGCACGCGGCGGCGGCGGCCGGATTCCTCACGAAGAGGCCGGGCATCTGCCTGACGGTCTCCGCCCCGGGCTTCCTCAATGGACTCGTGGCCCTCGCCAACGCCACCACGAACTGCTTCCCCATGGTCCAGATCTCCGGATCCAGCGAACGGCACCTGGTCGACCTCCAGCGGGGCGACTACGAGGAGATGGACCAACTGGCGGCGGCGAAGCCCTTCGTCAAGGCCGCCTACCGGGTCCACCGGGCCGAGGACATCGGCCGCGGGGTGGCCCGCGCGATCCGCACCGCGATCTCCGGGCGTCCCGGAGGGGTCTACCTCGACATCCCGGCCGCGGTGCTCGGAGAGGTCATCGACAAGGAGCAAGGGGCCGCGTCGCTGTGGGAGGTCGTGGACCCGGCGCCGCGTCAGCTGCCCGAACCCGCGGCCGTGGACCGCGCGATCGACCTGCTCGCCGGCGCGGAGCGACCCCTGGTCGTCCTCGGCAAGGGCGCGGCGTACGCACAGGCGGACGAGCAGATCCGGGAGTTCGTCGAGACGACCGGCGTGCCCTACCTGCCCATGTCGATGGCCAAGGGCCTGCTGCCCGACGACCACCCGCAGTCGGCGGCCACCGCCCGGTCACTGGCCCTGCGCAGGGCGGACGTCGTGATGCTCGTCGGCGCGCGCCTGAACTGGCTGCTCGGGCACGGCGAGGCACCGCAGTGGGACCCGTCCGCCAAGTTCATCCAGGTGGACATCGCGGCCACCGAGATGGACAGCAACCAGCCCATCGCGGCCCCGCTCGTCGGCGACGTCGCGTCGGTGATGGAGGCCCTGGTCGAGCGGAGCAAGCCCGGCCGGATCGCGGCCGCGCAGGGGTGGCGGGAGGAACTCGCGGCGCGCTCCGCGCAGAACGCGGCCAAGATGGCCAAGCGCCTCAATGCCGCGAAGACCGCGCACCCGATGAAGTTCCTCGGCGCGCTCCAGGTGATCCGCGACGTCCTGGCGGAGAACCCCCGCGCCTACGTCGTCAACGAGGGCGCCAACGCGCTCGACCTGGCCCGCAACACGATCGGCATGCGGATACCGCGCCACCGGCTGGACAGCGGTACCTGGGGCGTCATGGGCATCGGCATGGGCTACGCCATCGCCGCCGCCGTGGAGACCGGTGACCCCGTGGTCGCCATCGAGGGCGACAGCGCCTTCGGGTTCAGCGGCATGGAGATCGAGGCCGTCTGCCGCTACAACCTGCCCATCGTCACCGTCGTCCTCAACAACAGCGGCGTCTACCGCGGCGACGAGGCCTCCACCTCCGCGGACCCCGCGCCGACCGCTCTCAAGGCCCGCCACGACCTCATGATCCAGGCGTTCGGCGGCAAGGGCTACCAGGCGACGACACCCGACGAGGTCGCCACCGCCCTGCGGGAAGCCCTGGCCTCGGGCGCCCCGGCGCTCATCGACTGCGTGATCGACCCCTCGGACGGGACCGAGAGCGGCAACATCTCCCACCTCAACCCGAAGGGCATCACGGTCCAGCGCTGACCGAACCCGCCAACGCCCCGCACCCGCAGTCCCGTCGCGGTCTTCCGGGACGCTGAACAAGGAATGCCGCCGCACCCCGTGCTGACCCGCACCCTGGCGGGTCAGCAGGGGATCCTCCATGCCCGGACGCCCACTCGGCGCCTGGCCCGCGCCCAGTGCTGTGACCGGAAAGGTTTGCCGGAAAGCTCGCGGCGTCCGGTGCTGGGGGTACCTCCCACGCCGTTCAGGCTGTGGGGGAGCATCGCAAGGCGGAGCATCGCCCGCGTACTGGATGTACTCGGGTGATGCGACAACGCGGCTGGGGGTCCCCCCTGCTCGAAGA